>NZ_LT629772.1:0-306041 GCF_900105385.1 Microlunatus soli
GGGTGACTCCGACCAGCCGGGTGACTCCGACCAGCAAGGTGCAAGCACCCTTGAGGTAGGAACCCCGGAGATCAACGGAGAGTCGGCGGACTCGCAGCCGGGTCCGCAGGTCAAGCCAGGTGATTCGTTCGACCTCGAGGTTTCGGCCACCAACACGGGCGATGACCCCGTGTCCGATGTCCGCGGCCAGGCCGGCGACACCGAACTGAAGTGCAACGACACCACCCTGGACAGTGGCGCAACCACCACTTGTGCAGGCACGATCGACGCCCCGGTCGAGGCCGGCGGCTACTCGTTCGGCGTTGGCGTCGGTGGGACGAATGCATCCACCGATGACCCCGTTCAGTCGACGACCTCCGCCTACTTCACCGCAGGCAAGGCGTCGCAAGGCGACTCCCCGCAGGGGAACTCGTCCGACAGTGATTCCGATCAGCCGAGCACTTCGGATGATTCCGATCAGCCGAGCAACTCGGGTGATACCGACCAGACCGGAAGCTCGGACGGCTCTGACCAGCCGAGCGACTCCGATCAGGGTGGGAGCACCATCGAGGTGGGCGCTCCGGTGATCAACGGCAGCACTGCAGGTTCGCAACCGGGCCCGCAGGTCAAGCCAGGTGATTCGTTCGACCTCGAGGTTTCGGCCACCAACACGGGCGATGACCCTGTGACTGATGTCCGCGGCCAGGCCGGCGACACCGAACTGAAGTGCAACGACACCACCCTGGACAGTGGCGCAACCACCACTTGTGCAGGCACGATCGAAGCCCCGGTCGAGGCCGGCGGCTACGTATTCGGACTCGGCGTCGGTGGGACGAACGCATCCACTGACGAAGCTGTCCAGTCGACGACCTCCGCCTACTTCACTGCAGGTGAGGCGTCGGAAGGTACCTCCGGTTCCAACACCGGTGGCACCGACAACGGTTCCTCGACCGCGGGAGCCAACGGCTCCGGGACCGAGAGCGGTATCGGCGGTCAGTACGGCACCGGTGGCGACAACTCCACCGGAACCGAAGGGCAGTACGCAACCGGTGGTACCCAGTCCGGGTACGGCCAGGTGGGTGCGGTTCCGCAGGGCAGCGTTCATGCCGGATATGGGCCGAGCGATCGGTACCCGGATCCGATGTGGCTGCTCGCCGGCGGTCTCCTCGCCCTCGTCTCTGCCGGCGGCCTGTTCGCCGCGCAGCGGCGGCGTACCGCCGACAACGCGGGTTCCTCGTCCGACGGAGGTCGGCGGTGAACTCTCGTTCACGCAGACGGTCGACGTTCGGCGTTGGCCGGCAGCGCTTCATCGTGCTGCTGGTCCTCGCCGTCGTCGCCGTGCTTTTCCTGGGCAGGGCGTTGGCCGGTTTCGGCCAGGACCAGGCCGGCTCCCCCGGAGCCGAGCCGAGTCCGACGGCGCCGACTTCGGCCAGCCCCAGCCCATCGGAAACGCCGACACCGTCTGCGGCTGCTCCGCTCAGCTTGACGGCTTCGAAACCGAAGTCGATCAAGATCCCCAGTATGAAGGTCGACACCGATCTGGACCCGCTCGGCAAGAAGCAGTCCAAGTACGTCGTCCTTCCCAAGAAGCCGGCCGAACCGGGCTGGTACGAGCAATCAGCGACTCCCGGGGAACTCGGGATCTCGACGGTGATCGGCTACATCCGGAAGTCTGCGAAGGTTCCGGGCGTCTTCGTCCACCTGAAGAAGCTCGACAAGGGTGATCACATCACCATCAGTCGGGCGGACGGAACCGATGCCGTCTTCGCGGTAGACCGTGTGAAGTCCTATACCGAGAAGGATTTCGACAGCGATGAGGTGTACGGCCAGAGCAAGCCTCGGGCTGAGCTGAGATTGATCACGTGCGGTGGCACCCTCAAACCGAAGGACCCACCGGGCAATGTGGTCGTCTTCGCCCACCTGATCGAGCCGGACGGTTCGTCGCAATGACATCCGAGCACGCCACCCGAGCCCGGCGGGACAAGACACCCGCCGGGACAGAGGTCCGTTCCTCTGGACGACACGGTCAGGAGTCTGTCGGCGACCGGGGCCAACCCTGGGCCGGTCGGCGGCTGGTCCTGACCGGGATCATCGTCGTCCTGGTGGCTCTCGGATTGATCATGATCGGGATGGCCGCGCGGTCGGTCTCCGAACAACGTGGGGCGGGGGTCGAGAGTCGGCCCCTCGCCGGCGGTGCGCCGTCGGCGGCCACGGCGGATCCGAAGCCGCCGGCCGATCCGACACCGGCCGACGACGATCCGACGAGCAAGCCGGTCGCCGGTGCTTCTCGGCGGGCCGCCGATCCGGTCGACATCACGATCCCCCGGATCGGTGTGAAGACCTCGGTCATGAAGCTCGGCCTCGCTGCCGACAGGACGGTGGAGGTTCCCCCGTACGACAGGGCCGACGATGTCGGCTGGTACACCAAATCCCCCATCCCTGGCGCCACTGGCCCGTCGGTCCTGATCGGCCACGTCGATTCGCCGGACGGTCCGGCCGTCTTCGCGCGAATGGCCCAGCTCGACGCCGGTGACAAGGTCAGTGTCAAGCGCTCCGACGGCAGCACCGCCGTCTTCTCCATCAAACGGGTCGAGACGTTCGCCAAGGACGACTTCCCAACCCAGAAGGTCTACGGCGACACCGATCATCCGGAGCTTCGCCTGATCACCTGCGGCGGAACCTACGATCGTGGGGCCGGTGGATATCAGGCCAACACCATCGCGTTCGCCGATCTCGTCTCGATCAAGCACGCACAGCAGTGAACTGAACCTCGGGGACCCGATATCGAGGAAGTTCCATGACTTATCCACGACCTCGGGCGAGGAAGACGCTCGCCCTCACCGCGACGCTGCTGTCGGCCGTTCTGTCGGTCGGCACCGCTGCGCTCGCACACGCAGATCAACCGGTCCGCCGAGACCATCAGATCACCACCGTCCCGACGTCGAAGAGCAACCCCGCGTTGGACCGAGCAGTCGAGAGACTCGGCCCCGCTCGCACCGGCGGCGGTTACATCGACGACAACGGCACGCCGGTCGTCACCACCACCGCAGCCGGACGCCAGACCGCGGTCCGATCCGGCGGCGTCACCGTCCGCGTCGTCGATCACTCGCTGCAGGAACTCCGCCGGGCACGTGCGTCCTTGGACAAGTACGCCAAGGCACGTGGCGCCGGGCAGGTCCAGGAGTGGCACATCGACGTCGTCGCGAATCGGCTGCTGGTGGCATCGGCCGACAGCGACGACGCCGTGACGCGGTCGTTCCTTCGACACGCACGCTCACTGGGTGACGCGGTACAGGTCGAGACGGTCGAGAGCAGCATCCGGCCCGCTGGTCGTTCGCTGTACAACAGTGACAACATCAGCCTGAACAACACCCTCGAATGCTCGGTTGGCTTCAACGCCACCGATTCCCAGAATCGTCAGATCTTCCTGACAGCAGGCCATTGCCTCAACGGTTCGTCCGCGGCCTATCGAGGAACGTTCGTCGGATCGCCATCGGTTTCCCGGTATCCGAATTCCGATTTCGGCGCCGTACGCACCGATACGTCTGTCTGGACACCAGAGCCTGCCGTCAACAAATACGATGGGAAGGCCCGTGCGGTGCTGGGAACCGCCCAGCCCGCGGTCGGGTCGGAGGTTTGCAAGAGCAGCAGTAGGAGTGGCTGGACCTGCGGGACGATCCAGGCCTACGGTCAGACCGTCAATTACGGCGGCGGCAACATCGTGTACGACCTCGTACGATTCAGTGCCTGTGTTGAACCCGGTGACAGTGGCGGTGCCGTCATGGACGGAAGTTCGGCGGTCGGATTGATCAGCGGTGCACAGTTCTACACCACCGGTAATGGGCGGGAAATCTGTGGAAGCCGCGTTGGGCAACCAAATGTGAGCTTTTATCAGCCCATCCGACCAGCCCTGAAAGCGCTGGACGCAAAATTGTTGACCTATCCGTACAAGTCCACGGACTGACCGACGGCGATCTGCTCGGCGCCGGCGCGGGGAACCGCCCGGAGCCGGACAGTTCATTTGGTGAAATGACGCAGCCGCCGGCTTTACCAGTTGACCTACTGGACAGTAGCCTATGCCCATCGACGCTGTGCATCTCGGCCCAGAAACGCAGCAGCCGTTGACGAATGAGCCAACCGCTGCGCCGCGGTGGCATGCCTGGATGCGGATCCTGGCTCTCACCGTGCTTGCCGCCGGGTTGGGCCTGGCGCTTGCCACCACGACCGCTCAGGCGGCGCCGAGCGACGACGATCCCGGCCCTGCGCACAGCAAGCACTCACAGCGTTCGACCGAGCCTGTCGACGCGCTGGGCGGCACCTCGGACCGAGTGACCAAGCGACTGTCGTCACACCTGGACGAGACGACGAAGCAACTCTTCGGCCAATCCGGTGGATCCACGCCGGACTCGTCCGGAAACGCCGGCTCCGGGGACGACCCGGTCTCGTCTGACGACTCCGACGATACCGAAGCGAACAGTACGACGAGCACCGAACAGGACGGCACGTCGGACTCCGCACCGGTAGATGATGGCTCCGACACGGACCAGGCCGAGGCAGTCGAATCACAGCACGCCGACTCGGCGGTCGGCGACAACGGTGCCGGCTCCGACGCTGGAGCCAGCGATCAGGCCGACTCCGACGAGATGGCTGACGACGACGCGGGCGACTCGGGGGACGGCGACACCGAGGGCGAGAACACCAAGGCGTCCACGCCTCAGGACGACAACGCGACGGGCAGCACCGATTCCGACAACGTTGAATCCGACAACGCCGCGTCCGACAACGTTGAGTCCGATAACGCCGACTCCGACAATCCCGGCTCCGACAGTCCCGATCAGGATCACGCGGGCATCGACGCCGTCCGGGCAGCCGAGGACGTGGTCAGCTCGGTCAAGATCAACAACGACGACTCGACAGACGAGTCCGACAAGATCAACTCCGACAGGATCACCGACGACGACGGCGAGGCCGCCGGAGTTGTCGGTGAACTGTCCGCGGTCGTCGAGCAAGCAACCGGGAGTGACGACGCCGCGTCCACCCCGGACGATCAAGCCGGCAGGGACAGCTCCACGAGCGGCCACCCGGCACGGGACAAGATCAAGAAATCGTCCCACCCCGAGTCCCTCACCGATGTAGCAGCCCCGGAAACGAACGCATCCGACCCGGCCGATGACACATCGGCCGAGTCCGGCCGGAAGACCGACACTGACGCGTCCGAGCTAGCCGAAGTCGTTCCATCGGATACCGATGTCACGCCCGAGACGGTCACCGTCGGGGAGGTCGTCGACGACGCCGTGCTGGCGCCGGCAGCCGACCTGGTGGAGTCCACCGGAACGTCGCGGCCGACCACCACACTGGTGCGGACCGGTACCGACCTCGTGTCCTCGGCCGCGGAGCCGTCGCAGCTGGTGCCGCAGGTCTTCGACACTGTTTCCCAGCTCACCCCATCCGAGCTGCGACCGATTGTCGATCAGGTCGGGGACACGTCATCGCAGGTCACCGATCCGGTGACCGGGATCGCCGATTCCGCGGTCCAAGCGGCCGATCCGGTAGTTCCGGTCCGCGACGTCGTCGATTCCGTGACGACACCATTGAGACAGGCTCCGACCGACTCGGTCGATGCGGCGCTACCGGCGCTGACCGAGCCGGTCGCCGAGACCGTTGCAACTGCCGGCGGCGTGGTGCGGAGCGCTGTCGGCGTCCCCGTACCGCGGCAGATCGTCGACGACCTCGGCAGTGGCCTTGACGGCGTCTCCGACACCGTCGGCCTGCTGAGCCGCGACGTCGCCGGTGGTCTCGGTCAGGTGTCGGCGAGCCTGAAGCCGGCGACCGACGCGGTCGGTGTGCTCGGTGACGGAGTCAGTGCCGTGATCGACGCCACCGGGGATCAGGTGTTGCAGCCGCTGTCCCCCGTGTTGCCGCCGCCGATCATTTCAGGACCCTCCGGCGGCGACCCGCTACCCGGCCTGCAGTTCCCGATTCTGCAGCCTCCCACGACCGATCAGATCGTGAAGGTCCCGACCCGCATCGCACCGGCCCCGCGGTCGATCGTGGCGACCGCCGGCTTCCAACGACTGGGTCCGCCGACATCAGCCCTCACGGTCGACGGCATTCGGACCACCGAGCCCGTCGCCGACAGCGGACCGGCCGACCTGTCCGGAGCGCCCCGCAGCACGCTGTCCTTGACCGATCTCCAGGTCCCGGAGCGGATCGCCGGTGTCACGCCCGACGCCCCTGGCGAGGTCCGGACCGCGGTCGGGGCCGACGCCTTGGCCGTCGACGTGCCGCACCGTCCGGACACGGCCCCGGCCGGTAACGGGACGGGATCCGGGTCAGCCGCCGGCAGCAATGGCACCGGGGGCGCCCAGCCGGCTGCTGCGGCGTCGTGGCCCGGCCACTCTGATCTCCCGGGTCTCGTCCCCCATGATGGGGACGACGAAGACGCGACACCTTCGTCGACATTCGACCCCGGCTTCTCGCCCGACTGAATTCTTCTCCGAGAGACTCCACCACCAGTTTTGCGTCCGTGACGCAGTGGCTGGACAAGGGCCTCGTCGCATCATCGCACCAGTAGCGAATTCAGCGACGACACCATCGGTGATCTGATCCTCGGTGCGTCTTGACGACACATCTCGAGACTGATCACGGCCCCACGGTGAATTCACCCATTCCTTCATCGGAGAAGCACCATGGACAACTGGGCAATTCGCGCCCTGGGCAATTCTGCCCTGCCAGCGGGCGCGACCGCGTACGATCACGAATCCCGGGCCGGCAGATCGCACTTCCACACAATGCGGCGACAACGCAACGGACACCCGACGGCATTCACCACTGACCTCGTGAATACCTCCGAGATCAGTACGACGATCGGTATCGACGAGATTCTCGAACATCGTCACCGAGAACGTTCCGACCACGATCTCGATCGTCGCCGGCGCAATGATTCCGGTCACCGGCTTCCCGTGGCGGGCTCGACGTCGGATTCCGTCGCGACCCCGCGCCCATCGCCGGAAAGACCCGGCGAACCGGCGAAACGCCGGCCGAATCCGAAAACGCCGAAATCGGCTCCCCGAGCCGGCGGCGAGGGACCGCGCCGGGCCGCCCCTGCCGGCAGCGAGGGCTCTCCGCGGTCCTCGTCGACGCCACGGCACGCGGCCGATCCCGTCCCCCGGCACGCCGCCGCCCCGGACGCCGAGGTCACCCCGACGCCCTCCCCCGGAACCGACCGCCCTCCGATCAGCACCACCAGCCCCGGTCTGGTGATCACCAGGATTGTCCGCCACTCTGCCGCCGGCACCATCCCGACATTCGTCGACACCGCGGACTGTCAGCCGCCACAGGAAGTTGCCGCGTCGGCTGACGGCTCCGCGGTCGCGGTGTGGACTTCCGATCGAGACGCCCGACCTACTGCCGGCTCCCCCGGCCCGAACGGCCCACCCTCCCGGATCGTCCCGTTCACCAGGCTCCGGGCACCTCGCGCCCCCGACGTCGGTCGATCCGTTCCTGGTCGGGCGGCGAAGGGAACGAGATCCGGACTTCCCTGACCGAGCCACACATCACGGTCCGACCTGTGCCTTCCCCCGATGGTGCAGATCGGATCCCCCGAAGATCAGCACATGCCCCTTGAACCGACCCCGAGCACCGGAGGTGACGATGACCCCGACGGCTAGCATCAACGCTGTGAGTGTTGACGTGATCTGCCGCATCGTCGCCGGTGATCTTGACGCCGAGATCGTCCATCGTGACGACGATCTGATCGCGTTCCTTGATCATCGTCCGGTGTTCAAGGGGCATGTGCTGATCGCCCCCGTCCGTCATATCGACGATCTGCTTTCCCTTCCGGGCGAGCTGATGCAGCCGATGCTCGGGCTGGGGCAGCGGCTTTCGCGGGCGTTCATCACCGCCCTCGGAGCCCAAGGCAGCTTCACTGCGATCAACACGATCATCAGTCAGTCGATACCGCACCTGCACATGCACGTCGTGCCTCGTTCCAAGGGCGACGGGCTGCGTGGCTTCTTCTGGCCGCGCACCCGCTACGCCGATGGAGAGGCCGCCGAGTACGGGCAGCTGATCACCTCGGCGCTGGCCGACCTCGATCTGACCGATGCCTGATCACCGAAGCCGCCTTCGCACATCTCCCGCTCGCCCGGCCACCACGCGGTGACCGTAGATCGGACGGGGTCTTGACGACCCGCCCGAGTGAGGACGAAGGTAGCCATGTCACAATTCATAAACCCAGTTTCAAAAACTCCGTTCGAGGGGACGTCCCCGAGTAGTCGGACGGGCCAACGAAGATCACATCGGAGGCGAGCCATGTCGGGTGCCGATCGCGCCGCGGCAGCCGTTCGGCAGGCGAACGCGCGCGATTGCCTGCTCAGTCTCCGCGACACCGGCGTCCCGATGACCGTCGGCGAACTGGCCCTGCACACGGGGCTGTCCCGTCCGACCGTCGACGCGGTCCTCGCCGAGTTGGTCGCGCACGGCACCGTCCAACCTTCGACCCGCTCCGAGGCCAACGCTCCCGGCCGGCCCGCCCGTCGATTCGTGTTCGAACCGGCCGCGACCCTGGTGGCAGGGGTCGACGTCGGTGCGCGCAGCATCCGCTGCACGATCTCCGATGCTGCCGGAACGGTGCTGGCGCGCTCGGTGGTGCCCAGTGCACCTGAGGAGTGCCCCGACCGGATCGACGCGATCGTCCGAACCGTACGCAATGCCGTCGCCCGGACCCAGGAACAACTGGCCGCCGACGACGTCGACGATGATCATGCCCATCGCGATCGGCCCGAGCAGGCCGATGAGGGCGACCGGGCCGATGATCGCGAACGGGGCGAGCACGGCGACGACCCGTACGGTGCCCGCCACGTCGGCCCGGCCGGGCGTCATGCCGGACCCGTGGACCAAGATCGTCACGAGGCCGGCGACACCGGCGGTACCGGAGACGATGACATCGCAGCCGGCGACGGCCACGACACCTCGGCGGAGGAGTCGCCCGAGCGGTTGGTCCCCCAACTCGCAGCTGTCGGACTGGCCGTGCCGGGCGTTCTTGATCATCAGGACCGGATCACCCAGAGTCTGACGGTTCCCGAATGGGTCGGGATCGATCTGAAGGGCCAGCTCGCGGAGCGACTCGGCTGTGCCGTCAGCATCGAGAACGACATCAAGCTCGCCGCGCTCGCCGAACATCACTTCGGCGACAACATCGAGAGCCTGATCTACGTCCAGATCGGCAATCGGATCTCGGTGTCGGTGGTGATCGACGGCAAGATCCTGCAGGGCAGCCATCGGTTGGCCGGTGAGCTGGGGACCCAACGCGGGATGCGATGGACCGAGACCTCACAGCGCGGCGAGCTCCGCTGGTCGACCGGAGATCAGGCCGAGGAAGTGTTCCGACGAGCCGCGGCCGGCAACCATGACGCGCAGTCGGAGATCTCCTTGTTCTGCGCCGAGATCGCACCCAAGATCGCCCCGCTGTTGTTGGCGATCGATCCGGAGCGTCTGATCATCGGTGGCGGTCTCTCGCGCGCCGGCGAGGCACTCCTCGATCCCCTGCGCCGACACATCAACCACCTGTTGACCGGCGACGACAAGCCTGAGCTGTCCCTGGCCCAGCTGACCTCCGACGGTGTCGTCATCGGCGCCCTCGGGCACACTTTCGAGCAGAGCTCGACCGACATCTTCGGTATTGCCGGCGTCCCCGCACCGTGGACCCGGCTCCGTACCGAATCCAAACCGACTCCCGATCAAGAGAACAGGACATGACGGACAAGATCACTTTCGGCTTCAGTTCCTACAGCTTCCACTCCAAGCTGAGCACCGGGGAGATGACGCTGCCCGACGTCATCGACTGGGTCGCCGACAGCGAAGGCGAGCATCTCGAGCTCGCGGTGGTCGGAAGCAACGGCACCGACGGCCCGATCCCCAGTCTCGATTCCGACCCCGGATACGTCGACAGCATCGCCAAGAAGGCCGATCAGGCCGGCGTGATCTTGTCGAACATCGCGATCGGGGCAAACTTCTTCACCTCCGATCCGGCCGAGATCGAGGCCGAGGTCAAGCGGGTCAAGGCCTATCTTGATCTTGCCGAGCAGCTCGGCATCAAGCTGATGCGTCACGACGTCGTGGCTCATTCCGGCCTGCAGGGCGACGACACTCCCCTCTTCGAGGAGGCGTTGCCGAACATCGTCGGCGCGGCCAAGGAGATCGCACAGTACGCCGCCGGCAAGGGCATCACCACCAGCCTGGAGAATCACGGCTTCTTCGTCCAGGCCGCTGATCGGGTCCGCCGGATCATTCACGCCGTCGACGAACCGAACTTCAAGACCACCCTGGACGTCGGCAACTTCGTCTGTGTGGACGAGGATCCGACGGTCTCGGTCCCGCAGAATCTGCCATACGCGATGATCGTGCACTTCAAGGACTTCTACATCCGGCCCGCCGACCGTGATCCGGGCGAGGGTTGGTTCCGCAGTCGCGGTGGCAAGTACCTGCGCGGCGCGGTCGTCGGCAACGGGGACATCGACCTGTGGTCCGTCGCCCGCTCGATCAAGGAGTCCGACTACAGCGGATTCGCCTCCATCGAGTTCGAAGGCCACGAGGACTGCCTGCTCGGCTGCGCCCGTGGTATCGCCAACGCCAAGCGCCTGATCGCCCAGGCCTGACCCGAACGGAGAAATGATCATGAGCAAATTCCGCATCGGCGTCATCGGCACCGGCACCATTGCCCAGGCCCACCTCGCCGCGTACGCAGCAAATCCGGACGTCGAACTCGTCGCCGTCAGCGACATGAACCTGGAACGCGCCAAGACGGTCGCCGACAAGTACGACGCGCCGCGCGCCTACGGCGACCCGCACGAGCTGCTGTCCGACCAGGGCGTCGACGGTGTCAGCATCTGCACCTGGAATAACAGCCACGCATCCTGGGCGATCGCCGCGGTGCAGGCCGGCAAGCATGTGCTGGTGGAGAAGCCGATCAGCCGGACCTACGACGAGGCGCTGGAACTGCAGAAGGTCGTCGAGGCCAGCGACCGGATCGTCCAGGTCGGCTTCGTCCGTCGCCACTCCGCCAACTGCCAGGTGCTGAAGTCGTTCATCGACGCCGGCGACCTCGGCGAGGTCTACTACGCCAAGGCCAGCTGCATCCGGCGGATGGGCAACCCGGGCGGCTGGTTCGCCGACAAGGAGATCGCGGGCGGTGGCCCGTTGCTGGACATCGGCGTGCACGTGATCGACCTGTGCTGGTATCTGATGGGCTCACCGCGCGCGACCGCGGTCAGTGGCCACACCTACAACCGGCTGGGCAATCGGGCCAACATCACCACTTACCCGCGCTACAAGGTGTCGGACTACGACCCCGACAAGAACAGCGTCGAGGACATGGCCAACGCCGTGGTGCGCTTCGAGAACGGCGCCTCGCTGCTGGTCGACGCCTCCTACTCGCTGCACGCGGTCAAGGACAGCATCGACGTGTCGGTCTACGGTGACAAGGGCGGTGCCGCGTTGGAGCCGAACCTGGAGATCGCTACCGAGAAGAACGACACGGTGATCAACATCGCGCCGCAGATCTCCTCGGGCACCTTCGAGGGCGGACCTGCCTTCCGCAACGAGATCGCCAACTTCGTCGACGCCAGCCTCGGCCGCGTCGAGAGTGTCGCCCCGGCCTGGCACGGCGTTGAGATCATGAAGATCCTGGACGGGATCTACAGCTCCGCCGAAGCCGGCAAGGAGATCACTCTCGTCTGATCCGCCCGGTCCTTCGACAGGCTCAGGATCCACACCGCACCTGAGCCTGTCGAAGATCCCTGAGCCCGTCGAAGCGCAGCGATCAACCTGAGATGTCAGGCCGCCAGGTGCACGTCGCTCTTGTGCTTTGGCCGCGGCTGGTCGACTCGATCCGGCCGCGGAATATTCATCACGGTCGGCACGATGGCGAGCACGCACACGACGATGATGCCGACGACCGCGACGACGGTGATGAGAATCTGCGTGATGTCCATGTCAACCAGAGTGCCCCGCGACACCGACAGAATCGTCTGGCCACGGACACCATCCCGCCGCACTCCCCTGCGACCCCAGCCCTCCGGCCATCGGCCCGGAGTCCTACGGGCGAAACCCGGATGATATATCGAGCTTAGGCACGTTCCCGGGTCGCGGGAACGTGCTCAAGCTTGATATATCGCGCTTAGTGCAGCCTTGGAGTTGCCGTTGGTGATCACGCCCAGTCGGAGTTCGGACTGCAATGCCTCCAGCACCGGGATGACGTCGGGGAACAACACCGGGTCGGCGAACCGGATCGCCAGATAATGATCGGTGATCTGATCGATCGCTGCCGCATCAGCCAGGTCGGCCAGTACTTCGGCGAACATCGCCCGACGGACCTGCACCAGCGGCACCGGACGATCGCCGTAGGTCGCCGCGATCGTGTTGCGAACGGCCTCCAGATCCTCGGGGCGGTAGCGCCCGGTGAGTGTCGGCCAACGGCGTTCCATCTCGGCGATCGACCCCGAGAGCGCACGGCGCATCATCGCGTCGAAGTCGCACAGCGTCTGATCGACGTCGAAGAAGATCCACTCCGGGCGCGACCCCACGATCAGTCGGCCCATGCGCCGGTTGCGAGGAACTGCTCCATCCGGTCCAGGTGCGGCTGCAGGTCGAGCCCCTTGGACGCGACCCAGTCGTCGTTGTAGTAGGTGTCGGCGTAGCGCTCGCCGCCGTCGCAGATCAGCGTCACCACGCTGCCCTGCTGGCCGTCGGTGATCATCCGGGCGATCAACTGGAAGGCGCCGTACAGGTTGGTGCCGGTCGATCCGCCGGCCCAATGACGGGTCCGTGAGCGGAGCAGCCGGATCGCGGCCAGCGAGCCGGCATCGGGGATCTGCAGCATCTCGTCGATCACGCCCGGGACGAAGGACGGCTCGACCCGCGGTCTGCCGATCCCCTCGATCCGGGACGGCATCCCGGTGGCGTAGTCGGCGGCGCCGGTCTGCCAGCCGCCGAAGAAGGCCGAGTTCTCCGGGTCCACCACCGCGATCCTGGTGTCATGGCGTCGATAGCGCACGTAGCGGCCGAAGGTGGCGCTGGTGCCACCGGTGCCTGCACCGACCACGATCCAGGTCGGCACCGGATAGCGTTCGGCCGACAGCTGGGTGAAGACCGACTCGGCGATGTTGTTGTTGCCGCGCCAGTCCGTGGCCCGCTCGGCATCACTGAATTGATCAAGGTAGTGGCCGCCGCAGTCGCTGGCCAGACGGGCCGCCTCGTCGTACATCTCCGCCGGCCGATCGACGTAGTGACAGCGGCCGCCGTAGAACTCGATCATCGCGATCTTCTCTTCGCTGGTGCTCTTCGGCATCACCGCAGTGAACGGCAGACCGAGCATCCGCGCGAAGTAGGCCTCCGAGACCGCGGTCGATCCGCTGGACGCCTCCACCAGACCGGTGTCGGGACCGATCCGTCCGTTGACCAGCCCGTACAAGATCAACGAGCGCGCCAGCCGATGCTTCAGCGACCCGGTCGGATGCACCGACTCGTCCTTCAGATAGAGGTCGATCCCCCATGTCGCGGGCAGCGGGAAGACGTGCAGGTGAGTGTCCGCGCTCCGATTCGCGTCCGCTTCCAGCAACCGGATCGCGTTTCGCACCCAGCGGGCTTCCGCACTCGTCTCGACCACACTCCGACCCTACCCAGCGATGCGGTCCCGGTCGATCAGCGGGCGGTCTCGGTGGCCTTGGCCCGGGTGGTGGCATCCTCACGGAACAGGGCGTAGAAACCGATCAGGACGACCGCGGCGATGGCTGCCGGGATCAGCCAGATGCCGAGCCAGGAGTGACCGCCGCCGGTGGCGAAGGAATCGACGATCGGACCGGAGATCAGTGACCCGATCAGCAGTCCGACACCGTAGGTGGCCAGCGAGATCATCCCCTGCGCCGAGCTCCGCAGCCCGGGTCCCGCGAACCGGTCGGTGTAGACCTGCCCGGCAACGAAGAAGAAGTCGTAGCACACCCCGTGCAACAGCAGCCCGATGACGATCAGGAAGAACAACGCACCGGTGTCACCGAATCCGAAACAGATGTAGCGCAGCGCCCAGGCAGCCATCCCGACCGCCAGTGTCTTCTTGAAGCCCAGTTTCTTGATCAACAACGGCATCGCCAGCAGGAAGCCGACCTCGGAGACCTGCCCGAGGGTCTGGACCGCGGCAGCGGACTTGACGCCGATCTCGTTCAGATAGAGGTTGGTGAAGTTGTAGTAGAACGCCAGTGGGATGCAGATCGCGATCGAGGAGCAGAAGAAGACCAGGTACGCCCGGTTCTTCAGCAGGCTCAGTGCGTCGAGCCCGAGGATCTCGCGCCAGCCCGATCGGTCGGACGGCTCCGGTGGCGTCGGCGGCAGGAAGAAGCTGTAGACCCCGAGGATCAGCGCTGCAATGCCGGCCATCACCAGGGTCAACTGCAGGTTGTGGGACTGTTCCCACCCGAGCCAGCCGATCAGCAGGCCGGCGATGATCCAGCCGATGGTGCCGAACACCCGGATGTTGGCGAACTGCCGACCCGGATCCTGCAACTGACGGAACGCCACCGCATTGGCCAATGCCAGGGTCGGCATGAACAAGATCATGTTGATCAAGATCAGCGGGAAGAAGCCGCCGAAGCTGTCGGCGCGGGAGGCGATCAACAGCAGCACACCGCCGGCCAGATGCAGCACACCCATCAACTTCTGCGCGGACACGAACCGATCAGCGATCCGACCGACGATGAACGGCGCGATGATCGCACCCAGTGACTGGGTCAGGAACGCCAACGAGATCTGGCTCCCTGACGCTTCCAGATTCTGTGCCAGATAGGTGCCCAGTGTGACGAACCAGCCACCCCAGACGAAGAATTCCAGGAACATCATCACCGACAGCTTGATCCGGATCGGTGGTGCGATCTTCACCTGCGCTTGGACGTTCTCACTCATGAGGCCTCCTGTGCCACCCAACGCTGCGTGGACCTGTAGGTCAAGATCATAGGACAGGCTCGTACGGCTCCGACGCAGCGCAACGGCCAGGATCAGTCGGCCCTGAGCCTGCGGAAGGGCCCAGCAACGGAATGCACCCAGCTCCGCCTTGTACCACCGCTTCGACGAACTCACAGGACCGTGTGGGCTTCGGTCCGCACACGACCTGCTCCGGGCTCGACTGGTTACTAGCCGAGAACAAGCCGTACCCATCCGGTAGGTCCACGGAGCACCGTCCGCTTGACTTCAACTGAACTTGAAGTTGCACGCTCTTCTCACCCGTCGAGAACGAGTCACCAGGAGAGCCATGCCACGCGCCGTCATCACCGGAGGGTCCGCCGGCTTCGGCCATGCCCTCAGCACCGCATTGGCCCGCGAGGGCTGGCAGGTCTACATCACCGGTCGTGACCAACAGGCACTCGCCGCTGCCGCTGCGCCGGTGAGCCCGGGCACGATCACTCCGGTCGCCGGCGACGTCACCGACGCCTCTCATCGTGACGCCTTGGTCCGTGCGGCCGCGCAGGACGGCCCGGTCGATCTGCTGGTCAACAACGCGAGCACTCTCGGCCGCTCGCCGCTGCCCCGCGTTCTCGACCTGGACCCCGACGTCTTCGAGGCGCTCTGGAAGACCAACGTCGGCGGCCCGCTTGCCCTGATCCGGGCGCTCGCGCCGCACCTGACCGACGGCGCGGCCGTCGTCAACATCTCCTCCGACGCAGCCGTCGAGCACTACGAGACCTGGGGCGGCTACGCCGCGACGAAGGCCGCCCTGGATCACCTCACGCTGACCTTGGCGGCCGAGCAGCCCGATCTGCGGTGGTATGCGTTCGACCCCGGCGACATGCGCACCCGAATGCATCAGGATGCCTTCCCCGGCGAGGACATCTCCGACCGGCCCGAGCCAGAGACCGTCGTCCCGACGTTTTTGCGCCTGCTCCGGGACCGTCCGGCGAGCGGCCGCTACCGCGCCGCGGACCTGTCCGCAAGGACGGAGCGCACCGCATGAGCTTGCTGACGCTGACCCCGACGACGGTCTTCCCCGCACCCGCGGCGGCGACCGCACCCAGACCCGCCGAGGAGCGCGGGCTGCGCCGCGACGAGGTTCGGATGCTCATCGCCCGCGACTCCTCGATCACGCATGCCCGGTTCCACGACCTACCTGCGCAGCTCGACCCTGGCGACCTGCTGGTGGTCAACGACTCGGCAACCATCGCCGCCGAGTGCGACGCCCGGATCGGCGAGGACCCCGTAGTCCTTCACGTCGCGAGCCGACTCGGCGACCATGACTGGGCCGTCGAGCTGCGTACGGCGCCCGACGCCGCGCGAGCGATCCTCGATGCCGCCGTTGGTACCGAGGTCGTCCTCGACGGTGACGATGGTGTCCTCGAGCTGGTCGCGCCGTACCCGGCGCCGGGCTCCTCGCCCACCGGGCGGGGCACGAGGCTGTGGCGTGCTGCGTACGAAGGTCACGCACCGCTGCTGGACCTGCTCGACCGGGTGGGGCGGCCGATCGCGTACGGCTATCTCGACCGGCGCTATCCGCTCTCGGCGTACCAGACGGTCTTCGGTCTCCGACCCGGCAGCGCCGAGATGCCGAGCGCGTCGCGGCCGTTCACCCCCGAGCTCGTCACGCGTCTGGTCGCCGGTGGGGTCGGCATCACGCCGATCACGCTGCACACTGCCGTCTCCTCCCAGGAGGCCGGGGAGGCACCGTTGCCCGAGCAGTTCACGGTGCCCTCCGTCACGGCGCGAGCCATCAATACTGCCCGAGATGCCGGTCACCGAGTCGTTGCCGTCGGCACGACCGCCGCACGGGCCGTCGAGTCGGCTGTCGAGGAGACCGGCGCCGGCTCCGTGGCCGTACCGCGGTCCGGGTGGACCGACCGGGTGATCACTGTCGCCGAGCCGCCGAGGCTGATCGACGGGCTCATCTCGGGCTGGCACGACCCGCAAGCGTCGCACCTGCTGTTGGTCGAGGCCGTCGCCGGCGCGGAGTTGACGCAACGCGCCTACGACGCCGCGGCGGCCACCGGCTACCTCTGGCACGAGTTCGGCGACTCCGCCCTGCTGCTACCCGACCGCCGGACGGGTTGACGCCCACCCAACCGGGGATTTCGGCCCTCTGGCTGAGTTCCGGGTGTGGCGGGCGTTGCGTCGCGGCCGGTAGGACCAGCGCGCCCCGACCGCAAACGCAACCCGGCCGCGATGCTGGGCGGGAGCTCAGCCAGAGGGCCGAAATCCCCACCCCGGCATCGCGGCCGAAGTTGCCAGCCCTTTGACACGCGGAGGGCTCGAACCGTTACTTGGCGAGCAAGGAACGCAGGACGTACTGCATGATGCCGCCGTGCCGGTAGTAGTCGGCCTCGCCGGGGGTGTCGATCCGGACGACGGCGTCGAAGGTCTGATCACCGGCGGTGACCTGCACGGTGGCCGGGGTCGAACCATCGTTCAGAGCGGTGACGCCGCTGATCGCGAAGGTCTCCTCGCCGGTCAGCCCGAGGCTCTCGGCGTTCTGGCCCTCGGCGAACTGCAGGGGCAGCACACCCATCCCGATCAGGTTGGACCGGTGGATCCGCTCGTAGGACTCGGCGATCACGGCCCGGACGCCGAGCAGCGCGGTGCCCTTGGCCGCCCAGTCCCGGGACGAACCCGAGCCGTACTCCTTGCCGGCCAGGATGACCAGCGGCGTGCCCGCCTGCTGGTAGGCCTGGGAGGCGTCGTACACCGTGGTGACCGGGCCGTCGGCCTGGTTGAAGTCGCGGGTGAAGCCGCCCTCGGTGCCCGGCGCCAACTGATTGCGGAGCCGGATGTTGGCGAAGGTGCCGCGGATCATCACCTCGTGGTTGCCACGCCGGGAACCGTAGGAGTTGAAGTCCCGCCGCTCGATGCCGTGCTCGGTCAGGTACTTTCCGGCCGGGCTGTCGGCCTTGATCGAACCCGCCGGGCTGATGTGGTCGGTGGTCACCGAGTCACCCAGCTTGAGCAGCACCCGAGCGCCCTCGATGTCGGTCACCGGCTGCGGCTCGGTCGGCATGCCGTCGAAGTAGGTCGGCTTGCGGACATAGGTGGACTGCTCGTCCCAGGCGAAGGTCCGGCCCTCCGGGGTCGGCAGCGACTGCCACTGTTGATCACCGGCGAACACGTCGGCATAGCTCTCGGTGAACATCTCCGCGCCGATCGACCCGGAGACGATCTCGTCGATCTCTGCCTCGGTCGGCCAGATGTCCTTCAGGTACACGGGATTGCCGGACTCGTCGTTGCCCAGCGGATCGGTGGTGATGTCGATGTCCATCGAGCCGGCCAGCGCGTAGGCGACCACCAGCGGCGGGCTGGCCAGGTAGTTCATCTTGACGTCGGGGTTGATCCGGCCCTCGAAGTTGCGGTTGCCCGACAGCACCGAGACGACGGCAAGGTCCTTCTCGTTGACCGCGTCGCTGACCTCGGGAATCAGCGGTCCCGAGTTGCCGATGCAGGTGGTGCAGCCGTAGCCGACCAGGTTGAAGCCGAGCTTGTCCAGGTACGGCGTGAGCCCCGACCGCTCGTAGTAGTCACTGACCACCTTGGAACCCGGCGCCAGCGTGGTCTTCACCCACGGCTTGCGGGTGAGGCCCTTCTCCACGGCCTTCTTGGCCACCAGAGCGGCACCGATCATCACACTCGGGTTGGAGGTGTTGGTGCAGGACGTGATCGCGGCGATCGCGACGGCGCCGTGGTCCAGGGTGAACCTGCTGCCGTCGGACAGCGTCACCTCGATCGGATCGCTGCGCCGCTTGCCGTCGGCGGGCACACAGGACAGGTAGTCCCGGCCCTCCGTCTGCCCGTGCACCTCGTCGTGGGCGGCGGGGGCATCGGAGGCCGGGAAGGACTCCTCCAGCGCCTCGTCATAGGCACCACTGACCGCCTCTTCGCCCTCGTCGACGTAGGCGGTCAGCGCACCGCGGAACGACTCCTTGGCCTCGGAGACCGCGACCCGGTCCTGGGGCCGCTTCGGGCCGGCGATGCTGGGCACCACGGTGGACAGGTCGAGCTCGAGATACTCGGAGTACTTGGCCTCCTTGGTCTCGTCGTGCCACAGGCCCTGCTGCTTGGCGTAGGCCTCGACCAGAGCGATCTGCTCCTCGCTGCGGCCGGTCAGCTTGAGGTAGTCGATGGTCTTGTCGTCGATCGGGAAGATCGCGATGGTGGAGCCGTACTCCGGGCTCATGTTGCCGATGGTGGCGCGGTTGGCAACCGGCACGGCGGCAACGCCCGATCCGTAGAACTCGACGAACTTGCCGACGGCGCCGTGCTTACGCAGTTGCTCGGTGATGGTCAGCACCAGGTCGGTGGCGGTGGCCCCCTCCGGGAGTTCGCCGGTGAGCTTGAAGCCGACAACCCGGGGTACGAGCATCGAGACCGGCTGGCCGAGCATCGCGGCCTCGGCCTCGATCCCGCCGACGCCCCAGCCGACGACGCCGAGGCCGTTGACCATGGTGGTGTGGCTGTCGGTGCCGACCAGCGTGTCGGGGTAGGCGTAGGTCTGGCCGTCGATGTCGCGCGGGAAGATCACTCGGGCGAGGTGCTCGATGTTGACCTGGTGCACGATGCCGGTGCCCGGCGGGACGACCTTGAAGTCGTTGAAGGCGCCCTGGCCCCAGCGCAGGAACTGGTAGCGCTCCTTGTTGCGACCGTACTCGATCTCGACGTTACGGGTGAAGGCGTCGGCGGTGCCGAAGACATCGGCGATCACCGAGTGGTCGATGACCAGCTCGGCCGGCGACAGCGGATTGATCTTGTCCGGATCGCCGCCCAGGTCGCCGAACGCCTCGCGCATCGTCGCAAGATCAACAATGGCCGGCACGCCGGTGAAGTCCTGCATCACGACGCGGGCCGGAGTGAACTGGATCTCGTTGCCGGGTTGGGCATCGGCGTCCCAGTCGGCCAGCGCCCGGATGTCGTCGGCGGTGATGTTCGCGCCGTCCTCGGTGCGGAGCAGATTCTCCAGCAACACCTTCAGGCTGTACGGCAGCTTGTCGGCTCCCGGCACCTTGTCCAACCGGAAGATCTGGTACGACTTCTCCCCCACTTCGAGGGTGTCCTGGGCGCCGAAGCTGTTCACGCTCGGGCCGGCTTCAGGGGCTTCGCTGTTCATGCTCACTCCGTCGTCGTTGAAACTCTCTCGACATCAAGATATCACGCCGACCGCACCCTTCCGCAGCCGGTCGCGGCGCACCGACCGACCGCGAACCTCCACCTTCGCACCAGTTCCGTACCTTCGCACCAGGTGTACGGGGTGCGAAGGTACGCAGCTGGTGCGGATGTGATCGGTGGCCGGGTCCGTGGGGTCAGGTGGTGCTGCAGGTGCTGCCGTGTTGCTGGTTCCAGGCTCGCACTCGCGGCGCGCTGCGCAGCACGTAGGAGACGATCAGGGTGGCCTCGATCGCGGCCATCAGGATGAGCCAGCCGATGGCTCGGCTGAGATCGCCGATGAGCGGTTCGGCGAACCAGGACCACATCCCGTCGCCACCGGCCAGCACCAGCGGCACGATGCCGATCACCAGGATCGCGCCGCCGGCCATGGCCCGGTACATCAGGCCGCGGCTGTAGTCCTGCGGCGACAGCGGCTGTGTGCCGTTGCTGTTGACGAGATGCGGGCTCACGGGATTGTGGTTCCTGGGGTCCTGGGTCACAGGTCAAGTATCGCGGGAAGTGGGCTCACCGTCGCCGTGCAGGATCGCCACGCACTCCAGATGATGGGTCATCGGGAACAGATCGAAGGCACGCAGCCGCTCCAGCCGGTAGCCGCGGGCGGCGAAGTAACCCAGGTCGCGGGCCAGGGCAGCCGGATCGCAGGCGACGTAACCGATGGCACGCGGTCGACGGGCGACGATCTGCTCGACCACCGCTCGGCCGGCTCCGCTGCGAGGCGGATCGAGGACGACCAGATCGGTCCGGGTCGGCAGCGGGCGTGGCCCCTGCCGCCGGTCGCGCCGACGTCCGGACCGTCGGTTCGGGCGATCGCCACTCCTCCGTTGCCCCTCGGGCTGTCTGGCCAACGCCCGATCGACGCGATCGGCGACGAACTGGACCCGGTCACCGGCATCGGCGAGATTGCGGCGGGCCAGCTGGATCGCCGTCCGACTGCCCTCGACGCCGATCACCCGGCAACCGGCTGCCAGCAGGCCGCCAACGAACGGGCCGACGCCGCAGTACAGATCGAACGCGGTCTCCCCCGGCTGCGGGTCGAGTCCGTCAACCACGGTCCGGACCAGTAGGTCGGCCGCTGCCGGATGGACCTGCCAGAAGCCGTCACCGGCCACCAGCCAGTCCCGGCCGACGGCATGCTCGGTGATGGTGTCCGGTCCCGTCGGCCAGTGCACGCCGTCAGCGGCAGCGACCCCGATCACCTCGACGCCGGTGCCGTCGACCTGCGAGAGATCGGCCGCGGGAACCGGTGCGACCGGGTGGGCGATCATTGGCTGGGCGATCCGGCAACCCGCCGCCGGCAGCGCGATCACCTGATGGGAACGATGCGCGCGCAGACCCGGACGGCCGCGATCATCAAGCTGGTAACGCATTCTGGTCCGCCAGCCGAGGGCGGAGTGGTCGGCACCCGGACCATGATCAGCCCCGTTGCCATGATCAGCCCCGTCCAACGGGACCTCCTCGACCGTCACCCGCAGGTCCAGTCCAGCGAGCCGCTGCAGTTGCTCGGCCAGCACGTCGGCCTTCAACCGCCGTTGGGCGCCCGGGTCGACGTGCTGGAAGTCGCAGCCGCCGCAGAGGCCGGGGCCGGAGATTTCGCACGCCGGCGTGATCCGGTCGGGCGACGGCTCGATCACAGCGGTCGCGTCGCCGCGCCAGAAGCTGCGCTGGCTGGTGTCGGTCAAGGTGATCATCACCCGCTCGCCGGGCAGCGCGTGTCGGGTGAAGATCACCCGGCCCTGGTGACGGGCGACGCAGTGCCCGCCGTGCGCGATCGGGCCGACGGTGACCGGGCCGACCACGGTGCCGGGCTCGGGGGTCGGGTCCGGGTGCCCTTCGACAGGCTCAGGGACCTGACCTTCGACAGGTTCAGGGACCTTTCCGACGGGCTCAGGGATCTCGGTCATCGGCGGACTCGGGTGCGGCGTCGGGCCTCGCGCTCCATCCTGCTGTTGGCCGCGCTGGAGGACTGCAGGTGGTACGGCACCGAGGTGACCATCACGCCGGGCGTGAACAGCAGCCGTGCCTTCAGCCGCAGCGCACTCTGGTTGTGCAGCGCCTGCTCCCACCAGTGGCCGACGACGTATTCGGGGATGTACACGGTGACGACGTCGCGCGGGCTCTCCCGGCGGACGTTCTTGACGAATTCCAGGGCGGGGTTGGTGATCTCCCGGTACGGCGAGGCCACCACCTTCAGCGGCACCGGAATGCCGGCGTCCTCCCACTGCTGGACCAGTCGTTCGGTGTCCTCCGGATCGACGTCGACGGTGATCGCCTCCAGGGTGCTCGGCCGGGACGCCTTGGCGAACGCCAGCGCCCGCAGCGTCGGCTTGTGCAGCTTGGAGACCAGCACGATCGCGCGCACCCGGCTGGGCAGCATCCGATCTTCGTCCGGGTCGATGGTGGTCTCGTCGGCGACGGCGTCGTAGTGCCGCCGGATCAGCTTCATCAGACCGAACAACACCACCATCGCGATGATCGCGATGTAGGCACCCTGGACGAACTTGGAGATCAGCACGATGATCAGCACCGTGCCGGTGCAGACCGCGCCGACGCTGTTGATCACTCGAGCGCGGATCATCCGCAGCC
This sequence comes from Microlunatus soli, assembly GCF_900105385.1. Classification (NCBI taxonomy): domain Bacteria; kingdom Bacillati; phylum Actinomycetota; class Actinomycetes; order Propionibacteriales; family Propionibacteriaceae; genus Microlunatus; species Microlunatus soli. The sequence goes on from NZ_LT629772.1 coordinate 22,744, forward strand.
GCCGCTTGCGGTCGGTCTCGGTCTTCAGCAACCGGGTCCAGTGGATGATCATGCCGGTCTGGCTGGTGGTGAAGGAGACGAACACCCCGACCACGTAGAGCTGGATCAGTGCGGTCACGCTGGCGTCGAAGGCCAGGATCAGCACGATCGCACCGACCGCCAGCAACAGGATGCCGTTGCTGAAGGCCAGCCGGTCACCGCGGGTGTGCAGCTGCCTCGGCAGGTAGCCGTCCCGGCCCAGGATCGACCCGAGCACGGGGAATCCGTTGAACGCCGTGTTGGCGGCCAGGAACAGGATCAGCATGGTGGCGCCGAGGACGAAGTAGAACGCCGGCGGGAAGCCGCTGAAGATCACCCGGGCCAGCTGACCGATGGCGGTGTCGGCATTGATGTCGACGATCCGGCCGTTCAACGTGTAGTGACTGAACGGCTTGTCGACCAGATGCAGACCGGTCAGGTTGGCCAGCGAGATGACGCCGATCATCATCGCGACCGCGATCGTGGCCAGCATCGCCAGCGTTGTCGCCGCGTTCTTGCTCTTCGGCTTGCGGAAGGCCGGTACGCCGTTTGAGATCGCCTCCACACCGGTCAGTGCCGCCGACCCGGAGGAGAACGTCCGCGCCATCAACACCACAAACGCCAGCCCGGTCAGTCCGGTGAACCGGCTGTCCCCCTGGACGCCGTATTTGGCGGTCTCGACCTGAAGATCATTTCCGAGCACCAGGATCCGGACCAGACCGGTCACGATCATGATCAGCACGCCGCCGATGAAACAGTAGGTCGGGATCGCGAACAGTGTCCCCGATTCCCTGACCCCGCGCAGATTCATAGCTGTCAGTAACAACACGACAAGGGTTGCAGCAAAAGCTTCGTGTCCCTTGAGGAAAGGAAAAACGGCCTCGGCGTTCTGGATGCCCGAGGACACCGACACCGCGACGGTCAGCACGTAGTCGACCAGCAACGCCGACGCCACCGTCAGCCCGGCATTGGGGCCGAGATTGGTGGTCGCCACCTCGTAGTCGCCGCCGCCGGACGGATAGGCGCGCACGTTCTGCCGGTAGGACGCGACAACGATGATCATCACCAGCGCGACCAGGATCGCGATCTTCCAGGAGTACGCGTAACCTGCCAGCCCGGCCAGCGACAGGGTGATCAGGATCTCGTCCGGTGCGTAGGCGACCGAGCTCATCGCGTCGGAGGCGAAGACGGGCAGGGCGATCCGTTTCGGCAGCAGGGTCTCGCCCAGCTGCGTACTGCGCAGCTTGCGACCGATCAGCAGTCGCTTGCCCACATCCGCGATATTCACGTCCGGAAACTCTATGCCCCCAACAGGCTGTTGCCCGCATTTGACGACCGACCGACACAAACCCGAGATGGGGGTTTGCCGTTACGGTTGCAGTGGATCAGGATGAACCGCAACGCGATCGATGCAGCGAGCATCGACCAGGTGGGTTCAACACCACCCACTCAGTGGGACCGAGGAGACCGAGCAGTGCACATCGTCATCATGGGCTGCGGCCGGGTGGGCTCCACCCTGGCCCGGATCCTGGAGAAGCGCGGCCACACCGTCGCGGTGATCGACGTCAACACCGACGCGTTCCGCCGCCTCGGTCCGGACTTCACCGGACAGACCGTGAAGGGTGTCGGCTTCGACCGTGAGGTGCTGTTGGAGTCCGGGATCAAGGATGCCGACGCGTTCGCGGCAGTCTCCAGTGGCGACAACTCCAACATCATCGCCGCCCGCGTGGTCCGGGAGACCTTCGAGGTGCACAACGTGGTGGCGCGGATCTACGATCCCGGCCGGGCCGAGGTCTACGAGCGGCTCGGGATCCCGACCGTCGCCACCGTCCGATGGACCGCCGACCAGGTGATGCGCCGACTGCTGCCGGCCGGTTCGGAGCCGCAGTGGCGCGACCCGTCCGGTTCGGTCCGGTTGATGGAGGTGCACGTCCATCAGGGTTGGGTCGGCAGCCGGGTGGACCGGATCGAACAGGCAGCCCAGACCCGGATCCCGTTCATCTTCCGGATCGGGACCGGGATGGTGCCGAAGGACAGCACCGTCTTCCAGGACGGCGATCTGCTCTACGTCGCCGTCGAGAACGACCGGCTGGCTGCGGTCGAGGCGATCCTCAGCGCCCCGCCGGCCCCCGAGTAGCCGATCCGATCGGCCGACAGACCAACGATTGAACGAAACGCGCACAGCTCAGAGAACGGGAAAGATCAGATGCGAGTCTCCATCGCCGGGGCCGGCAACGTCGGCCGTTCGATCGCAGCAGAGCTGGTGGAGAACGGCCATGAGGTGCTGTTGATCGACCGCGATCCGCGGGCGATCAAGGCCGACAGTCTGCCCGAGGCCGAGTGGCTGCTGGCCGACGCCTGCGAGCTGTCCACCCTGGAAGAGGCCGGCATCGACACCTGCGATGTCGCTATCGCCGCGACCGGTGACGACAAGGTCAACCTGGTCACCTCGTTGCTGGCCAAGACCGAGTTCAGCGTGCCGCGCACGGTCGCCCGGGTGAATCACCCGAAGAACGAGTGGCTGTTCAACTCCGACTGGGGTGTCGATCACGCGGTGTCCACGCCACGGCTGATGTCGGCGTTGGTCGAGGAAGCGGTGTCGGTCGGCGACCTGGTCCGGTTGCTGACCTTCCGCGCCGGCGAGGCCAGCCTGGTCGAGCTGACGCTGCCGCCGCAGAGCCCGAGCGTCGGTGAGCGGGTCGGTGATCTGACCTGGCCGGGCGACGTGGTGCTGGTCGCGATCATCCGCGACGGACACGCCCAGGCACCCGATCCGGACGGTTCGCTGGAGGCCGGCGACGAGTTGCTGTTCGTCGCCACCGAGGACTACGAGGACGAACTGGCGAGGATGCTGTCGCCGCGGGACAGCAACGCGCCGCGACGGTGACCTGCGTCGATCGTTGCCGTCTCAGGTGTCGCCTGCGCGGTCGTCGTCCTCGATGATCTCGATCGGCGTCCGGCCGCGGGACAGCAGGTAGCCGATCACCAGCAGCGCCAGCCCCAGCAACGGCCAGCCCAGAACGATCTTGGCCACCCCCAGCCAGACCACCTGGCCGGCCAGGTAGAGCGGCAGCTGGATGACGAACCGCAACACGTACGGCACGGCCAGTACGGCGGTCAGTTTCGCCATCATCCGGATCAGGCTGCGGTGTCGGGCCCACCCGGTCGGGTCGCCCATCGCGGCCCCGAGGATGAAGCCGACGACCGGGCGGCGGACGACGATGCTGAGCACCGACACCAGTGCCAGCAGCCCGTTGTAGAGGATGCCCGGCAGGAAGGCGTCCTCGGCCCGGCCGGTGCGGGCCGCGACGATGGCGGCGATCGCGGTCGGGACGACGGCCTGGGCGACGTAGCGCAGTGACTGCCGTTGCAGCAGCCGGACCAGTGCCAGCACGGCCGCGCAGGCCAGCGCCACGATCAGGCTGAGGCCGAGCCTGCTGCTGATCATCCAGGCGATGGTGAACCCGACGAACGGTGCCGCGCCCTCGAGCATGCCGCGCACCCCGCCGAGAGTGTGCAGCAGCTCGGCGCGGACGTACTCCTCGACGTAGCGGTAGTCCTGCAGCTCCGGACGCTGTTCGGCCTCGGTCGCCGGGTACCGGCGCGGACGGGGTCCTTCGGTGGCGTCCTCGCTCACGCGGTCAGCGCAGCTCGTAGCGCGGGTTGAACATCACGCGCCGGCCGTCCTCGGTACAGCTGATCCGGCCGGTGACCTTGATCGCCCGGCCGGCTTCGATGCCGGGGATCCGACGTCGGCCGAGCCAGACCAGGGCGACGGTGCCGGAGCCGTCACGCAGCTCCACCTCCATCGCCGGCTTGCCACCGTGCGGGTTGATGGTGACGGCGCTGACATCGCCGCACAGGTCGACGACCTGGCGGTCGGCGCAGGAGCTGATCGGGGTGGCACCTGCTTCGCGCACGATGCGTTGCCGATCCTCGGCCTCCAACTCCTCGTTGGAGGAAGCAAGTCGGCGCAGCGCGCGGCGGAACAGACCTCCCCGTCGCGGATCGTCGGTGGAGACTCGTGCCTGCGGATGCGGGCTCATCGTCATACTCCAGTGTCGGTTTCGGCCGCTGCGGCTCCCGCCGCGTCCTGGGCCGTTCCAGGTTGTGGTGCGAGGTCTTCGGGTAGGGACAGCGGGAGCAGGTCTCCCGGTGCCATGGCTTCGTCGCCGCGTCGGACGACGATCTGACGGAACGCCTCCAGGATCTCCGCCACAGGGGTCTCGATGCCGTCCTCCAGGGCGGCCTGACCGTAAATGATGCCGCGGAGCATCCAGCGCGGGCCCTCGGCGACCCACATCCGGGTCGGCTGATAGCCCTGTTGGCCGTCCGGGGTCTGCACCGGCAGCACCCGGCGCAGCTCCACCCCGTACGGGCCGGGGACCAGGTTGGCCGAACCGCCCGCGCTCTCCGCGGCCTGGACCAGTTCGTCGCGGACCTCAGCCCACAGGCCACCGCTGCGCGGTGCGGCGAAGGCGCCGACCTCGAGCGCGGAGTCTGCGCGGATCATCATCGCCGAGACGATCTGCTGGCTGTTCTCGTCGACCTGGAGCCGCAGCTCCATGCCGTCGGTGCCGGCCAACACGATGCTGCCCAGGTCGATCCGCGGTTGGTCCGGATCCGGTTCCTCCAACGCCTCGGCGTCGACCTCACCGATGTCGTACGGTCCGAGCTCGCGCCATTCGCCGGCATCCAGCTCGTCCAGGTCGATGGCGCCGTCGTCGGGCCCTCCGACCTCGGGTTGGGTCGACTCGGCGAAGTCCGTCGTTGCGCCGGAGGTGCCGGCGTTGTCGCCGGGCGGCGGTCCGGACGCGGTGTCCAGGTCGTTCTCGCCGGGATCCCGGCCGGCGGCAGCCGCCAGACCCTCGTCACCGCGCGGACGTGACCGGAAGATCATGAACTGTGCTCCTGCTGTTCGGTGCTCGCGGCACCCTGGTGGGGGTCGGGTCCGGCGTCGGCCGGGCGACTCGTCGTCGACCCGACGGGCATCCCGCCGGTCGAACCGTGGCCATCCGATCCGCGGATGGACCCGGGCAATTGTGACACCGAAACGAAGTTGACTCGACTCACCCTCTGAACGACCAGTTGAGCGATCCGATCGCCCCGGGTCAGCGTGATCGTGGCGTCCCGGTCGGTGTTCAGCAGACAGACCTTGATCTCGCCGCGGTAGCCGGCGTCGACGGTGCCCGGAGCGTTCACCACGGTGAGCCCGTGCCGGGCGGCCAGACCGGACCGCGGGTGCACCAGTCCGACGTAGCCCGGCGGCAACGCGATCGCCACGCCGGTGCCGACCAGTTTGCGTTCGCCGGGCCGCAGCACGGTGTCCTCGGTCAACCGCAGGTCGGCGCCGGCATCATCGGGTCGTGCATAGCCGGGAAGTTCGAGATCGTCGGGGTCGGGATCGGCCGGGTCACGATCTGTCGAGCTCGGTCGGGTCCGAGTGATCAACACATCGACCTGATCTGGCATCTCATCGCCTGTTTCGACACTCGTTTCGACAGCCTGTCCGTCGTCGTGAGTTTCCATCGGTGCTCACCCCTCCAGCGTAGCGCCGGGGGTGGCATCCGGTCGGTTGATCCGGGCCTGGATCGCGGCCGCAAGTCGCTGCGGCGACCGCGAGTTGATCAGCCAGTACGGGGTCGGATCCTCCGGGTCGTCCAAGGTCACCTCGACGGCGGTGTTCAGGTACGGACGCAGCGTCATGAAGGCCCGCGCGTCGGCCCGCGGACCGCGCCGCAGCCGGGTCCTGGCCTCGTCGTGTGCCTCGACGGCGGCGACGTAGCGCCACTCGATGTTGGCCTGCCCCACCCAGAGCCGATCGTCGGTGACCCGGATCGCCGCCCCGCCGTACCGCAGGAAGATCGCGGCGATCGCGGCCATCAGCAGCACGAAGGTGACGACCGCGGCGACCGGACCGAGATAGAACAACACGGCGACCAGCATCGAGAGCGCGAACAGTCCGCCCAGCAGCCACCAGCCGACCGGTACCCACAACCGCTCGTGGTACTCCCCGACCGACCTGTTGTCCCGCCGGTCGGGCTCGTCGTCGCGCCGGTCGCGCGGGTCTGACTGCTTCATGGCTGGACTCGAAACTCCCGCTGACGGGCTCGGCACAGGCTCAGGCACGACCCCACCGTACGGGACCCGTGACGGTCGGCGGAATCGCACCGCTCACTTCGATCCGCCCGCTCCGATCCCGCGCTCCGGTCCCGCCGCGGCAGCGGCTGACGGTTCCACGCGGCACCCGGTCCACCGTCGCCGATCGGAACCGTCGGCCGGTAGGGTCGGATCCATCGGCATCCGCCGAGCACCATCGCACCAGGTAGGTCCCGCCGAGGAAGAGGAGTGGCGATGAAGGTGTCATCGAAGCTGGTCTGGCAGATCTACATGGGCGTCTTCGGCGCGGTGACCACGATCGGCGCGCAGCAGGCGATCAAGCGTGGCTGGAAGTTCGCCACCGGCAAGGAGCCGCCGTCGGCGACCGACCCCGACACGCCCCTCACCGAAGCCGCGATCTGGGCGCTGGCCAGCGGCGTCGGCATCGGCCTGACCCAATTCACCGTGACCCGGTTCGCCGCCACCCGGTGGGCCAAGGACATGGGCACCAAGGCGCCGAAGATCCCGAAGATCAAACTGAAGGTCTGAACCGCGTCCCACCCGGGAACACTTGGCAAGCGTTTGCTTGCTAAGGTCGCCGGGTGCAGAGTCGACGGGAACGGATCCTCACCGAGGGCATGCGGCTGTTCGGCGAGCAGGGCTACGCCGCGACATCGATCGCCCAGATCGAGGAGGCCGCCGGGCTGTCACCCGGTTCGGGCAGTCTGTACAAACACTTCCGGTCCAAGCAGGAGCTGCTGGCGGCCGGCCTGGATCGACTGCTCGGCTCCGGCCCGCCCGCGCCCCGGAGCGCGGCAGAGCCGGAACGACTCGACGCCCTGTTGGCGGCCGCCGTTCGCAGCGGATTCGATCGGATGAAACACGATCGGGATCTGAATCGGGTGGCCTTCCGCGGTCTGACCGCGTTTCCCGAGCTGCTCCGGCGATTCGGCACCGAGGAGGTGCAGCGGATCGAGCAGGAGACCGCGCACCTGCTGGCCGGAGCGGCATCCCGAGCCGCCGATGATCAAGCCGCCGGTGATCACGCCGGCAATCGTCCCGGCGGTCATGCCGATGATCAGGATTGGCAGGCCGTCGCCACGGTGCTGCAGGCAGCCACCGCGCACTACTGGCTGCTGGAGGATCTGTTCGGCGGCGAGCATCCGACCGGCGTCTCCCGGGAACGGTTCATCGCCGCCGTGGTGACGTTGGCGACCGCTGCCGTTTCGCCGCGCGGCGGATGAGCCGTCGGCCGATGATGATCATGGCTCCGCGCCGGCCGCCCGCGCATGCAGCAGCCGCATCTGTTCGTCGTAGGGCGACACCGGGCCGATCACCTCGACAGTGAGCGCGATGTCGTCGGCCGCCAGCACCGCCACCGGTGCCGCCGGCAGGCCCGAACCGGCCCGCCAGCCGGCGAGTTGGGACGCCGACGCCGCGTAGACGATGCCGCCGATCCTGGCCCAGCCGTGCGCCGCGGAGCACATCGGACAATGCTCCCCCGAGGTGTAGACCACGGCTCCGCGGCGCTGGTGAGGCGTCAGCCGGAGCGCCGCCCACCGGGCCAGTGCGAATTCAGGATGTGCGGTCGGATCGCCGGAGGTGTGTTCGCGATTGCGATCCTCGGCGAGCATCGTGCCGTCGGCAGCGACCAGCACCGAGCCGAACGGGCCGTCCTCGTCGGCCAGCGCCGCCTCCGCCAACTCGACGCAACGCCGCAGGTGTTGATGATCCGCCGGACTCAATTCACGACTGCCCCGGTTGCCGGTCCTCATCGTGCCATTGTTCCATGATCACCGGTGGCGTCCATGATCAATCCAGCATGATCCATGATCAACTTCCTACGACCGACGCCCTGATGCCGTCGGTGAAGCCGGGATGGCTCGGCCGCCAGCCGAGCTCTTCTGCGGCACGATCGTTGGACACCCGCAGCGAGGCGTTCAGCATCGCCGCGACGTAGGGCGCGGCCAGCTTGATCAGGAAACCGGGCAGCACCGGAGGCGACGGGGCGTGATGGGCCGCGGCCGCCGCGGTGATCACCGACCGCCAGGAGGCCGGAACGTCGTCGACGATGTTGTAGGCCTGCCCGGGACGCCCACGATCGAGGGCCGCGACAGTAGCGGTGACCGCATCATCGAGGTGGATCCAGGCAAGTGGACGGTCCGGCCCGGACGTCACCGGCACCTTGCGGGCCCGCAGCAGGTCGGGCAACGGATCGGGGTCACCGCCGTAGAACAGCCCGTAGCGCAGCGCGATCCCCTCGAGCGCCGAACTGCCGAGGACCAACTCCTCGTTGGTCGCCATTGCCGCGATGTGCGGCGCGGTCGGACCGCCGGTCGGCCGGCCGAACGGCGCGTCCTCGGTCAGGCTCCTCGACCCGTGGTCGATGTAGCCGTAACCGAAGACGATGCTCTGGGTGACGAACCGCCGGGCGCCGGCGCGTTCGGCGACCTCGAGCAGATGGCGGGTGCCGTCGGTCCGCAGCAGATTGGTGACGGCCATCCCACGGTGCCGCACCGGCGGTTTGGTCAGCGCCGTCAGTTGATGGATCACGGCGTCGAACTCGACCCCGTCGGTCGCCCGGAGCAACTCCGTACGGTCCAGGGCGTCGGCCACCACGGCCTGCACCCCGGACCGGCGGAACTCCGCCGCTCGCGACGGGTCGCGGGTCAACGCGATCACCTCGTGGTTGTCGCGCCCCAGCGCCGGCAACAGTCGGCGACCGATCGCGCCGGTGGCACCGGCCAGCAAGATCTTCATCTGCTCTCCCCAGAAAGTAAGGACTTGCCTTCGACTCTAGGAACCGGCCATCCTGAAAGCAAGCAATTACTTGCCGCCACAGTGCGCCGACCCAAGGGGGAGTCTCGATGAACCAGCAGTCGACCGCCCGGAGACCGATCCGGAAGCGGGCCGGTGACCTGTTCCGCAGCACCGCCCGGTATGTCGATGACCGGATCGTGAAGTCGGGCATGCGGTCACTGTTGCGAGCCGGTCTCGCCCCCACGGCGTTCGCGATGGTGGAGACGACCGGACGTCGGTCCGGCCTGCCCCGCCAGACCCCGGTCGGCAACGGCCTGGTGGACGGCACGTTCTGGCTGATCGCAGCCCGCGGCCGATCCGCCGACTACGTCCGCAACCTCATCCAGCAGCCAGCCGTGCGGATCAAGATCGGCCGCCGCTGGTATCGCGGCCTCGCCACCGTGCAACCCGACGATGATCCCGAACGCCGACTGGCCGACATCCTCGCCCACCACGGCTGGCTGCGTCGGTTCGACGCCCGGGCACTGCGGTCCTCCATCCGGCTGCTGAACAGTGAGCCGATCGTGGTCCGGATCGCACTCGAGGACGCGCCGGCGACGGCAGGATCGGAGCGCAGTCACTGAATCCCTCGGTGATCGGGCTCGTGCTGGTCCGTTCCCGGGATCTGCACAGCAGCGCCGTGTCCACGGTCCCACCGGATGTTCCCGAGCCGTTGATCGACGAGCACATCGACTCGTTCGCGGCGCGTTAGCCCGTGGCGTCGAAGCCGACAGCGGCCCTTTGCCGAACACGCCTACCGCATCTCATGATCAACAAGGAGTGCCAAAGATGATCAACGCGGTCGACCCCGGGACCGGACGGCGCGCCCGCACCGGCCGAACGAATCCCCCGATTCCCTGCCGGGTGCACGATCTGGAGCTCTGGTTCTCCGAATCACCGGCGGACCTGACCAGGGCCAAGCAGTTGTGCAGCGGCTGCCCGATCCGCAGCCGCTGCCTGCAGGAGGCACTGGAACGGGGCGAGCCCTGGGGTGTCTGGGGTGGCGAGGTCATCGTGAACGGCCTCGTCCGGCCGTTCAAGCGCGGCCCCGGCCGGCCGCGCAAACAAGCTGCCTGACGGCACCTCGGAGCCGTTGCGGCTCAAGACGACGACAGTCGCATCATCCCGGCGTCACGCACCCAGCGGGGGCGACGACGCCGGTCCGATGCGGCTGCTCGTCGATCGACGGCCTGGCTCAGCCGGCGCAGTCCACGCAGTACATCTGGCCGTTGCGTTCCTCGGCCAGCTGGCTGCGGTGTCGCACCAGGAAACAGCTGGCGCAGGTGAATTCGTCGGCCTGCCGAGGGAGCACCCGTACGGTCAGCTCCTCGTGCGACAGGTCCGCACCGGGCAGCTCGAACGATTCGGCCGCCTCGGTCTCGTCCTCGTCGACCTTGCCCGAGTTCTTGTCGTTGCGCCGATTCTTGAGTTCCTCGATGCTGTCTTCGCTGACGTCCTCTTCGGTCTTACGCGGGGCGTCGTAATCAGTCGCCATCTTCTTCCCTCCCGGGCTACTGCCCGAGCTCGTTTTGCCTTCTCATCCGCATCGGTGCCGTCCGCCTGGTCGGCGGCCGGTCCCTCTGCGGCCCTGCTTCAACAGCTGAGTGATCGGCTGTCTGGTCACCGTCGGAGTAGAAGTCCGAGCGCAATGCATACCACATCCAGTCAAGTCCCACCTGATCGTGCACCTACAACACGCGCGAACGGACAAAATTCCCGCCGGTGCGCACCGATTCCAGGAAGGACCGCACGGTCTCGTACCAGACGATCGCGTGCTGCGGGGACAGCACCCAGTGATTCTCGTCGGGGAAGTACAGGAACTTGTGCGGCAACTCCTCGGCCGGCCCGTCGTGCTGCTCGACCAGAGCTGCCCACAACCCCAATCCCTCCGCGATCGGCACCCGATAATCCTTGTCGCCGTGGATGACCAGCATCGGCGTCCGGATCCGATCGACGAACAGGTGCGGCGAGTTCTGCTGCACCATCGCGTCGGTCAGTTCCGGCAGCCAGAACGTCGCGCTGTCGGTGGTGTAACGGAACGCCGCCAGATTCCACAGGCTGGCGTGCGTCACGATCCCGGCGAAACGGTCGGTGTGTCCGGCCACCCAATTGGCCATGTACCCACCGAACGAGCCGCCCATCGCGACGGTGTCGTCGGCGTCGATGTCGTCCCGGTCGACAGCGGCATCGGTGATCGCCATCAGGTCGGTGTACGGCTCGGCGCCCCATCGGCCCCAGCCACGCTGGATGAAGTCCCGGCCGTAGCCGGTGGACAAGGCCGGGTCCGGCAGCAGCACCGCATAGCCCTGGGACACCAACAGCCACGGGTTCCACCGCCAGGACCAGGCGTTCCAGGAACCCAGCGGCCCGCCGTGGATCCACAACGCGAGCGGTGCAGGATGCGCGGCCGAGGCGTCGGCGGGCAACGCCAGATGGGCCCGGATCCGGGCTCCGTCGGCGGCCGTGGTCTCGACCTCGGTCAGTGATCCGGGCAGCTCCGGATAGTCCACCGGCCCGCGCAACACGGTCAGCCGCCCACTGGCGACGTCGACGGAGACGATGCTGCCCGGGTCGGTGTAGGAACTGCGGAGCGCGTACAACGTGCTGCCGTCCGGTGACAGCAGCAGCGAGCCGAACGCGCCGTCCTCGGTCAGTCGGCGGGCCCGGCCCGCCGCCACGTCGACGGCGAAGATCGGGGCCTGGCCGTCCTCGTCGGCGACCACGTACAGCACCGATCCGTCGGGTGAGAAGGCGTACGGGGTCGCCCAGCGATCCCAGTCCGCTGCCAGCACCCGCTCATCGCCGCTGCTCCGGTCGATCAGCCAGAGCTGCAGGGTCGGCGCCTCTTCCGCGGTCGGTGCGGTCTCCCGGACGGCCGCTACCAGCGAACCGTCGGAACTGATCACCGCGGAGGAGAATTCGACGCCGTCCTGCTCGACCAGCGTGCTCCGGGCACCGGTCGACAGATCGATCTCGATCAGCCCGATCGACACCCGGCCGCGCGGTCTGGGTGTCTTCCAGGTTGCAACCGCGAAGCTGCCGTCGTCGGCGACCGCCTCGATGTCCCCCAGACGTCGACCGCTGTCGGGAGCCAACACGGTCGCCGCCTCGAGTTCGACGCTCAGGTCGCCACGATCATCGGTGACGGTCAGGTCGGCGCCGTACAGCCGGGTCTGGGAACCACCGAGATCATGGTCCCAGAATCGCACCGGGTAACCCTCGTGCAGCAATGCGGAGACCTTCTTGGTCTTGCGCAGCTTGCGCAGGTCCTGATCCTGTTGCTCGGTCTCGGCGCCGGGGAAGGAGTCTGCGGCGAGGACCGCCCGACCGACGTGCCGCGCGGTGGCGATGTCCTGCCAGCCGCCGCTGCGGCGGGCGATCGGATGGGCCTCGCCGCCACCGGCCGGCAGGAACCACAGGACGCCGTCGTCGTCGCTCGGTTTGGTCGCGGGCTTCGGTCCGTAGCCGGTCCGCGCCGCCGGGGTCGGCCGGCCGGAGCCGAAGATCAACGACCCGTCCGGGGTGAAGGCGGCGATCGATTCACCCTCGACCGAACGGGTCATCCGGCGAGCGGGTCCGGCGGCGGCCGGATCGACCCGCCACCAACTCGTGCGGTATCCGGTCTGCTGGTCGTCCAGTTCGCTCACCGACGCCAGCAGCGTCGAACCGTCGGAGGACAACAGCAACGACTGCAGTCGCGGCGTACCGACGTAGGCCCGCAGGTCGTCCCAGGGCGAGCCGAGCGGGAGCTCGTCGGGATCGGGAGTCTTGTCAGCGGTGCTGTCCGCAGTCATCTGCCACCTCGTGTCGACGATCCGTACCGGCCGCGCAAGACTATGCCATGCCTTCGCACCAATCGGACGTGTTCCCCGAAATCCCCGAAACGGCTCCGTCGGCCACCGGCGAAGATCACAACGATGATCAACTTCCGTCCCGTCGCCGCGCTGATGATCACGGCGGGTCCGATGATCATGGACGCAGCACATTGCGGGTCCTGGTCGCACCGGATTCGTTCAAGGGCAGCCTGTCCGCCGCCGACGCGGCAACAGCGATCGCCGCCGGCTGGCGCCGCGTCCGTCCCTCCGACGAACTGCAGCAGATCCCGCTCGCCGATGGCGGAGAGGGCACGGTCGACGCGATCGCTGCAGCCCGTCCCGATGGCGTTCGACACGTCGTCGACGGACTGACCGGACCGGACGGACGCCCGGTCGCGGCGTCCTGGTTGCAATTGGGCAGTGACACCGCGGTGATCGAGATGGCCGCGGTCGCCGGGCTGCCGTTGATGGCCGAACCCGACGCCGTCGGGTCGACCACCCGCGGACTCGGCGAGCTGATCGGGGCCGCACTGGACGCGGGAATGTCGACCGTCATCGTCGGCGCGGGCGGATCGGCGACCACCGACGGCGGCGCCGGGGCACTGGTTGCGCTCGGACTCGAACTGCTGGACCCCGACGGCGCTCCGATCCCCGACGGCGGCGCCGGTCTGCAACGCCTGGCAACGGTACGCGGCGCAGCTCGCCGGCCGGCGAAGTTGATCATGCTCAGCGACGTGGACGCACCCCTGCTCGGCGAACACGGTGCAGCGGCCGTCTTCGGCCCGCAGAAGGGCGCCGACGCAGCGCAGATCGGCTTGCTGGACGGCGCTCTGCGGCAGTTCGCGATCGCCCTCGGCGGCAGCCACGACCTGCCGGGGATGGGTGCCGCCGGTGGACTGGGCTACGGCCTGGTCAGCGGGCTGGGCGCCGAGATCGTGCCCGGCGCTGCGTACCTGTCCGAGTTGGCCGGACTGGACCGGGCCATCGGTTCGGCCGACGTGGTGATCACCGGCGAAGGGCGGTTCGACGCGACCTCGCTCGGCGGCAAGGTGGTCGGGCATGTCTTCGAACTGCTCGACCGGGCGGGTCCGGAGATCCCGACCGAGCGTTTCGTCGTCGCAGGCCAGATCGGTCTGCACCCGGAGGGTGTACACACCTGGGGACTGGCCGATCTGGCCGGTTCGGTCGACGCGGCGATCGCCGAGCCCGCCCGCTGGCTGTCCGAAGCGGGAGCCAGCGCCGCGTCCCGGCTCTGAACCTGCAACAATGAAGCCGCAGATCCTATATTTTCCGCTGAAAGGACAGCCTCGATGGCCATCACCCAGACAGATACGCCCCTGAAGATCGCGATCGTCGGATCCGGCTACATGGGTGGCGGCATCGCGCAGGTGCTCGCGCTGGCCGGGCACCAGGTCGTGCTGGCCGACGTCTCGGCGGAGGTGGCGGAGAAGAGTCGGCAGCGGCTGCTCTCCGAATCCGATGCGTTCGTCGCCGACGAGCTGTTCGAGGCCGGCTCGACCAAGATCATCGACGAGCATCTGACCGCTGCCGAATCGATCGAGGCCGCCGTCGCCGACGCCGACTTCATCGAGGAGGCCGTACCGGAGAAGCTGGAGCTGAAGCGGGAGATCCTGGCCCGGGTCAGCGCCGCCGCCCGCCCGGAGGCCATCATCGCCAGCAACACCTCGACGATCTCGATCGGTGCGATGGCCGATGCCGTCGATCGACCGGAGCGGTTCATCGGGGTGCATTTTTCCAACCCGTCGCCGTTCATCCCCGGAGTCGAGGTGATCCCGCACGACGGCACCGCCGAGGACACCATCGGCAAGGCCGAGCAGGTCGTGCAGTCCACCGGCAAGGAGACCGCGCGGATCAAGGACGTCACCGGCTTCGTGCTGAACCGGCTGCAGTACACGCTGTTCGAGGAGGCCACCCGGCTGGTCGACGAGGGCGTGGCGACGGTCGAGGACATCGACACCATCGTCCGGACCACGTTCGGCTTCCGGTTGCCGTTCTTCGGTCCGTTCGCGATCGCCGACATGGCCGGTCTGGACGTGTACGCGTTCTGCTATGACTCGCTGCACGCCGGATTCCCGGACCGGTTCGAGACCCCGAAGCTGCTGGCCGACCTGGTCGAGGCCGGCAAGCTCGGCACCAAGTCCGGCGCCGGCTTCCTCAACGTGCCGTCCGACGCAACCCCCGAACTCGTCGCGTACCGGAACAAGGCGTACGTGAAGATGCAGAAGCTGCTGGACGAGCTCGGGCCCGCTCCCCTGTCTTACTGAAATCTGCTGATGTCTTACTGAGGTCTGCTGATTCCGGGCCCTACTGATTCCGGGCCCTACTGATTCTGGGCCCTGAGCTTGTCGAAGGGCTGGTACTCGATCTCGGGTACCGGCCCTTCGACGGGCTCAGGGCCCTTTGTCATGTCAGGGCCCTTCATCAGGTCCGGGCCTTTTGTCAGCTCGGGGTTCTTCGATTGCCCGGAATCCTTGCTCTGCGGGGATTCCTCGGTTCCCTTCTCGGCGAACGCCTTCGACACCTGGGTGAGCGCACTGGTGACCTCACTCGGAATCACCCAGAACGTGTTGCCGTCGCCCTTGGCCAGCTCGGGCAGCACCTGCAGATACTGATAGGCCAGCAGCTTGGGATCCGGGTCGTTGCGGTGAATGGCCTCGAAGACGGTATCGATCGCCTTGGCCTGGCCCTCGGCGTTCAAGATCGCGGACTGCCGGTTGCCCTCTGCAGTGAGGATCGCTGCCTGCCGATCCCCTTCTGCGGTGAGGATCCGGGACTGTCGGACACCTTCGGCGTTCAGGATCGCGGCCCGCTTCTCCCGGTCGGCCCGCATCTGCTTCTCCATCGACTCCTTGATCGACGGCGGCGGATCGATCGACTTCAGCTCGACCCGATTGACCCGGATCCCCCACTTGCCCGAGGCCTCGTCCAGGACGCCGCGCAGCGTGGAGTTGATGTGTTCCCGGGAGACCAGCACCTTTTCAAGATCAAGACTGCCGATCACGTTCCGCAGCGTGGTGACGGTCAACTGTTCGATCGCCTGGATGTAGTCGGCGATCTCGTAGGCGGCGTCGCGCGGATTGGTGACCTGGAAGTAGAGCACGGTGTCGATGTGCACGCTCAGGTTGTCCTCGGTGATCACCGACCGCGGCTCGAAGGACACCACCTGCTCGCGGACATCGATCAGCGGGCGGACCCGGTCAATGAACGGGATGACCAGATTCAGGCCCGGTTCGAGGGTGCGGATGTAGCGGCCGAATCGCTCCACGTTGCCGGCCCGTGCCTGCGGGACGATCCGGACCGTTCTCAGCACGATCAGCACGGCGACCAGTGCGGCCACGATGCCGACGATCAACTCTGCCATGGTGTCTCCCAAGAAATCATCGCGTCCCGAGGGTGCACGAGGGCGGTCGCGCCCTCGATGGCGAACACGTCGACGGTGGTGCCCTCGGGGATCACCAGACCGTCCTCGTACGGGCGGGCGGTCCACTCCTCGCCCTCCAGCTTCACCCGGCCGCTGTCCCGGCCGACCACGGTCAGCGTGACCGCCGTCCGGCCGACCAGCCGAGCCGTGCCGGACCGGATCATCGGTGTGTTGCGCAGGTGCCGACGGGCCACCGGGCGGACCAGCAGCGCCAACAACACCGCCACCACGAAGAAGGTGAGGAACTGGAATCCGATTCCCAATCCGAGGGCGGCGACCCCGGCGGCGCTCAGTGCGGCGACCGCCAACAGGGCGAAGTCCAGCGTCATCGCGGCCAACTCGACGAATCCGAGTCCGGCGGCGACGGCCAACCAGATCAGCCAGGCCTGCATCAGCACACCTTTTCGCCCCAGCGTTCCCGGAGAACGGGCGCTCCCCGTCGAACGCCGATAACTCGAAGCTACTCCGCGGCCGATCGCCAGCCAACACCCGCTATTGCGCGCCCGCCCCACCGCCGCACCAGTTCCGTACCTTCGCACCACGTACACCTGGTGCGAAGGTACGGAAGCGGTGCGACCGTGGTTGGACGACTGTGGTTGGACGGTGGCAGTCGGGCGGCGGATCCCCCGGCAGCAGGGTCAGCGTTGGCAGAGGGCCGGACGATCCGGCTGACGCAGGTTGAGACAGCAGTCCGCGGCGCAGACGTCGGCACCCACTTCCGCGCCGGGGATGACCGGGCGCTGCGGTGTCTCACCGCGGGCAGCGGCCGCCCGTTCCAGCGCCAGGTCGACCAGGGCGCCGACGAAGGCCGGATGGGTTCCGGCCGTCGCGGCGCGGACGAAGCCGAGCCCCAGCTTCTCCGCGGTCGCCGCGGCCTCGGTGTCCAGGTCGTAGATCACCTCCATGTGGTCGGAGATGAAGCCGATCGGGACCAGCACCACCGATGCCACGCCGTCGTCACGGCAGGCCGCAAGATGATCATTGACGTCCGGCTCGAGCCAGGGCTGGGTCGGCGGGCCGGATCGTGAGCAGTAGGCAAGATCCCAGCGGTAGTCGGTGCCTCGTTCGGCACTGACCTGCCGAGCCACCTCGTCGGCCACTGCGCGGTGCCAGCCGACATAGCCTCGGGTCGCCTGTCGGGACGCATCCTCCATGGCCGTCGGGATCGAGTGGGTGACGAAGATCAGCCGGGTGCCGTCGACGTCCGCACCAGCGGCCCGCAGCTGATCAAGAGCGGCGTTGGTCGCATCGACAGAGGCAGTGACGAAGCCGGGATGGGTGGCGTACTGCCGGATCCGGTCGACCTGCAATGCGGTGTCCTGGGCGGCGTCGTACAGGTTCTCCCGATATTGACGGCACGAGGAGTAGGACGGGTAGGCACTGGTGGTGATCGCCAGCACCCGCCGATGTCCGGCGCGGTCCAGGCTGGTCAGGGTGTCGGTCAAGTACGGCTCCCAGTTGCGGTTGCCCCAGCCGATCGGGGTGTCGATCCCCCGCCGGTCCAACTCGCTGCGCAGTGCCGCCAACAGGGCACGGCACTGGTCATTGATCGGGCTCTTGCCGCCGAAGGAGTAATAGTGTTCGCCGACCTCTTCCAGCCGTTCGTCGGGGATGCCCCTGCCCCGCGTCACGTTGCGCAGGAACGGCACCACGTCCTCGGGCTTCTCCGGTCCACCGAAGGAGACCAGCACGAGCGCGTCGTACGGGTCGAGCTCAGGCGTCGTCGTCACCATCGATTCTTGACTCACGGGCGAATCTTCACACATCCGTCTGCACCGGCCGCGATCAGGTCCTACACAATGTCGTAGACAACCGGGATCTGTCTCGGTCCTTCGACAGGCTCAGGACCCTGGTGGTCGGCGCGGCCACCCAGGGTCAGATTTGGCTCCGAAGTTGGCAAAGGCTTGGGAACCGCGTTACGGCCGGGGTTCGGATCGACTACTGTTTCCGATCGGGATTAATCAACTCGAGGGACAAAACCACCTCGGGGTTCTCTTCACCCCACAGTCTCGTTACAAGGAGTCGCATCGATGCACGACCGTCAGTCGGAGATCGAGAATCGCGTCCGTCGCAACCTCAAGGAACGGATCTCGCCGGCCGTCCACACCCCGCTGAGCGACCTGACGGTCGAGGCCTGGCACGTCGAGGGCGGGACCGGTGAACCGGTCGATCCGGCCGTCGCGCTCGGTCTCAACGGCAACACCCGGCCCGACTACGAGACCTTCGGGGTCGGCCGGCCCTGGGGACCGCCGTGGGGCACCAGCTGGCTGCACTTCACCGGTACCGTTCCCGCCGACGTCAATCCCGAGGATCTCGAGATCGTCATCAACCTGGGCTGGAACTACGGTGGCGCCGGCTTCCAGGCCGAGGGTCTGGTCTACCGGCCGGACGGCTCGGTGATCAAGGGCATCAACCCGTTCAACGAATGGCTCAAGCTCGAGGGTCGGGAGATCGACTTCTACGTCGAGGCCGCGGCCAACCCGATGGTCGGCGACTGGCGTCCGACCGAACTCGGCGACAAGCTGACCGCACCGACCGACCCGATCTACAAGCTGATCCGGGCCGACCTGAACGTCTTCCACGAGCAGGTCTGGGAGCTCGTCGCCGACATCGATGTCCTTGATCAACTGGCCAAGGCGCTGCCGGTCGGCGAACCCCGCAAGTGGGAGATCCTGCTCGCTCTCGATCACGCGCTGGACCTGATCGAGCTGGCCGACATTCCCGGCACCGCCGAGGCCGCCCGGGAGTCGCTGAAGCCGGTCTACGCCAAGCCGGCCAACGCCAGCGCCCATCAGCTGACCGCGACCGGGCACGCACACATCGACTCGGCCTGGCTGTGGCCGGTCCGGGAGACCGTACGGAAGGTGGCCCGGACCACCGCCAACCAGGTCAACCTGCTGGAGAACTACCCCGACCACGTGTACGCGATGAGCTCGGCTCAGCAGTACGAGTGGATCAAGGAGCATCGCCCCGAGGTCTATGACAAGGTCAAGGCCGCGGTCGCCGAGGGTCGGTTCGTCCCGGTCGGCGGCATGTGGGTGGAGTCCGACACCAACATGGTCGGCTCGGAGGCGATGGCCCGGCAGTTGATCATCGGTCAGGGCTTCTTCAACGACGAGTTCGGCATCCTGTGTGACGAGGTCTGGCTACCCGACTCGTTCGGCTACTCCGGTGCGCTGCCGCAGATCGTCAAGCTGGCCGGGGTGAAGAACTTCCTGACCCAGAAGATCTCCTGGAACCGGGTCAACAAATTCCCGCACCACACCTTCAACTGGGAAGGCATCGACGGCACCCGGGTGTTCACCCACTTCCCGCCGGTCGACACCTACAACGCCGATCTGTCCGGCCGGGAACTCGATCACGCGGTGACCAACTTCCGCGACAAGGGCGCATCCTCGCATTCGCTGGCTCCGTTCGGCTGGGGCGACGGCGGCGGCGGCCCCACCCGCGAGATGCTGCAGCGGGCCCGCCGGACCAAGGATCTGGAGGGTTCGGCCCAGGTGATCGTCCGGTCGCCGAAGGACTTCTTCGCCGACGCCCGCGCCGAATACCCCAACCCGGCGGTCTGGAAGGGCGAGCTGTACCTGGAGATCCACCGCGGCACCTACACCTCGCAGGCCAAGACCAAGCAGGGCAACCGGCGCAGCGAACACCTGCTCCGCGAGGCCGAGCAGTGGTCGGCGATGGCCGCACTGCACGCCGGATTCTCCTACCCGTACGAGGATCTGACCCGGATCTGGAAGCTGGTGCTGCTGCAGCAGTTCCACGACATCCTGCCCGGTTCGGCGATCGCCTGGGTGCACCGCGAGGCCCGCGAGAACTACCTGAAGATCTTCGACGAGCTGAACGCGATCATCGACCAGGCCCAGCAGGCACTGGTGACGAAGTTCGGATCCGGAGACGGCGAGACCGTCTTCAACGGCGCGCCGGTCGGACGCGGCGGTCTGGCTGCGCTGTCGGCGGCTCCGGCGGCCGACGTCGCGGCTGCGGAGAAGGTGACGCTGACCGATGCCGGCGGCGGCTACACGATCGAGAACAGCAAGATCACCGTGGTGATCGATGATCATGGTCTGATCACCTCGGCGATCGACAAGGCCACCGGTCGGGAGACCCTGCCGGCCGGGCAGACGGCCAACCTGCTGCAACTGCACGCCGACTTCCCGAACGCCTGGGACGCCTGGGACATCGACGAGTTCTACAAGCACACCGTCACCAACCTGACCGAGGCCGAAGGCCTGGCCGCCGAACAGCTGGCCGACGGTTCGGTGCAGGTCACGTTGCGGCGTACGTTCGGTAGCTCGTCGGTGGATCAGACGCTGCTGGTGCGGCCCGGTGAGTCCGGTGTCGAGATCACCAACGCCATCGACTGGCACGAGCAGGAGAAGCTGCTCAAGCTGGCGTTCCCGATCGACGTCCATGCCGACAGTGCGGCGTACGAGACCCAGTTCGGGCATCTGGTCCGGCCGACCCACGAGAACACCTCCTGGGACACCGCGCGGTTCGAGGTCTGTGCCCATCGCTGGGTGCAGGTCGGCGAGACCGGCTTCGGCGCCGCGCTGGCCAACGACTCGACCTACGGTCACGACGTCTCCCGGCACGCGTCGCCGGAGGGCGGCAGCTATTCGGTGGTCCGGTTGTCGTTGCTCCGCGGACCGCGCTACCCCGACCCGCGGACCGATCAGGATCAGCACGTGATCAAGGCCCGGTTCGAGATCGGTGCCGGGATCGCCGAGGCGGTCGACGCCGGCTACCGGATCAACCTGCCCGAGCGGCGCCAGTCCGGTGCGGCGCAGGTGCCCGCGATCGTCACGGTCGACGGCCCGGCGATCGTCGAGGCGATCAAGCTGGCCGAGGACCGATCCGGCGACGTGATCGTCCGGTTGTACGAGCCGTACGGCGGTCGTGGCAGCGCGACGGTCACCCCCGGGTTCGACTTCGGCTCGGTCTCCGAGGTCGACCTGCTGGAGCGCCCGTTGACCGAGTTGGAGGAGCCCAAGCCGGCCTTGGTCGAGGCGGACTCGAAGGCGGCGACCATCGCCGTCCGTCCGTTCAAGATCATCTCGCTACGGTTCTCCCGCTGACCCTCGCCGACCTGTCGGCGTCGGCACGCGCTATAACAGGCCCTGACGTTGACAGGTCGGGCGGCGGAGGTGAGCGATGAGGGCACTGGTGTACACAGCGGTTGCCACTGCACCGGTGGTGACCGACGTGCAGGACCCCGGCTGTCCGGCGGACGGGGTGCTGATCGAGGTCCGGGCGACCGGTGTCTGCCGGTCGGATTTCCACGCCTGGAAGGGAGATGACCCGGTCCGACTCCCGCACGTCGGTGGTCATGAGCTGGCCGGCGTGATCATCGAGGTCGGCAGCCAGGTCGACAGCTGGCGACCCGGTGACCGGGTCACCGTACCGTTCGTCTGCGGCTGCGGCCGGTGCGTGGACTGCCGGGCCGGTTCGCCGCAGGTCTGTGCCCGACAGACCCAGCCCGGCTTCACTCATTGGGGTTCCTTCGCCGAACGGGTGGCGATCCAGGCCGCCGATTTCAATCTGGTCCGGCTACCCGATGATCTTGATTTCGTCACCGCCGCAGCCCTCGGCTGCCGGTTTGCAACCGCCTATCGAGCGGTGACGGGGCATGCGTCGACCCGACCTGGGGACCGGCTCGCCGTGTACGGCGCGGGTGGTGCTGGTCTCTCCGCAGTCATGATCGGCTCGGCGCTGGGACTGGAGGTGGTGGCGGTCGATCCATCGGCGGCCGCCCGGGACCGCGCCGCCGACTGCGGTGCCACGCTGACCATCGATCCGCGGGCCGACGATCCGGTCGCCAAGATCAACAACGACCTCGGCGGTGTGCAGCTCAGCCTGGATTGTGCGGGCACCGCGATCACGGCGGTCCAGTCCGTACGCAGCCTGCGCCGAGGTGGCCACCACGTCCAGGTCGGCCTGCTGTTCGGTGAATCCGCGACACCGCCGGTGCCGATGGATCGGGTGATCGCCTGGGAACTGTCGGTGCACGGGTCACACGGCATCGCCGCAACCGACTATCCCGGGCTGCTCGAGCTCGTCATCTCCGGCCGGGTCGACCCCGCCCGACTGATCGGTGAGGTCACCGATCTCGCCGGTGCCGGCCGGGCCCTCACCGCAATGGCCGAGCCGAGCACCGGCGCCGGCATCACCGTGGCCGTCCCCTGAATTCACTTCTCGCCCGGACGACCCGTCCTCAGCCCGCTTCTCAGCCCCACAAGGAGAATCTCGATGCCAACGGCACCGTCGCCGCGACTGCGCTACCGGACACCCGCTCGCTACTGGACCGACGCGCTGCCGATCGGGAACGGCCGGCTCGGCGCGATGATCTTCGGCCAGCCGGACCATGATCGCTGGCAGCTGAATGACGACACCTGCTGGTCGGGATCCCCGCAGACGACCGTGGGTGAACCGGCGACCGACCAGTCGCCGGCAGCGGCCGTGGCCCGGGCCCGCCGGCTTCTCCTCGACGGACAGCCGGTGCAGGCGGAGGACGAGATCAAGAAGGTCCAGTTCGGGCACTCCCAGGCCTACCAACCGCTGGCCGATCTGGAGATCATCAACGAGGACGGCCACCATCGGCTGACCACCCGCGAGCTGGACCTCGGGACCGCGGTCGCCGGCTGGCAGGCCGAGGGCGCCGAGGCCGAGGTCTTCGCCAGTGCACCGGCGAACGCGATCCTCGGCAGCTACCGCTGGGACACCGCCCACACCGTCCGGCTGCGATTGACGGCCGCCCACCGGGAGTACGGCCACAGCCGGCTGACCGTGACCGAGGACCGGGTGGTCGTCAGCACCCGGATGCCCAGCGACGTCTACCCCGCGCGCGATCACCGCACCAAGACCGTGGTGTACGACGACCGGCCCGGCGTCAGCGCCGTCGTGGTGGCAGCGGTCCGCACCGACGGCACTGTCAGCACCGACGCCGATTCCCTGATCATCACCGGTGCCACCCGGCTGCGGATCGCGCTGACCACCGAGACCGACTTCGTCGACCCGCGGACGACGCCGCACGGCGACATCGATCGGCTGACCGAAGCTGCCGGCAGTCGGGCTGCTGATCTGCTGCAGGTCGATCATGATCAGCTCCGCGCCGCCCATCTCGAGGAATACCGATCCTGGTCCGACCGATTCGACCTGGTGCTGGGTGGAACGGCGGAGGACGCGACCGTCGACACGCTGTTGGAACGGGCCCGGTCCGGTGACGTCGCGCCCGGCCTGGTGGCGCTGATGGTCCACTACGGCCGCTACCTGATGATCAGTGCGAGTCGACCCGGCAGTCGGGCGATCAACCTGCAGGGCATCTGGAACCCGTGGATCCAGCCGCCGTGGCACAGCAACTACACCGTCAACATCAACACCGAGATGAACTACTGGCCGGCCACCGTTGCCAATCTGGCCGAATGCGCCGAGCCGCTGTTCGATCTCGTCGAGACGGCGGCGGCAACCGGTGCAGCGACAGCGACCTCGGTCTACGACAGACCCGGCTGGACGGCCCACCACAACACCGACGTCTGGGGCTTCACGCTGCCGGTCGGCAACGGAACCGCCAAGCCCAGTTGGGCATCCTGGCCGATGGCCGGTTTCTGGCTGCTCCGGCATTTCCGTGAGCAGTACGCGTTCACCGGCGACGACGCGTTCCTGATCGATCGTACGTGGCCGCTGCTGGACGGTGCAGTCTCGTTCGGCCTGGCGACTCTGTGTCAGCTGCCCGACGGGACCCTGGGTGTCGCCCCGTCCACCTCACCGGAGAATCAGTATCTGGCCCGTGACCGGGACGGCACCGAGCAGCCGATCGCGGTGACCGTCTCCTCCACGATGGACATCGCCCTACTGCGGGACACCTTCGCGTTCTGGCAACAGGCGGCAGCGGTCGTGGCCGAGCATGGGCGCCCGGTCGACGCCGATCGTGCGGCGGACGTCGCGACGGCGCTGGAGCGGTTGCCGTTGCCCCGGCCGACCGAGCGCGGCAGCTACCCGGAGTGGCTGGCCGATCTGCCCGAGGCGGAGCCGGAGCACCGTCATCAGTCCCACCTGTACGACCTCTTCCCCGGCGACGCTGTCACCGGTTACGACCCGACGCAGGCCGACCTGCTGGCGGCGATGGCCGAAACCCTCCGGCTCCGCGGCGACTACTCCACCGGCTGGTCGCTGGCCTGGCGGCTCTGTCTGCACGCGCGGCTGCGGGACGCCGACGCCGCTACCCGGAGCCTGGGGCACTTCCTCAGCCCGGTGTCGGACGAGATCGCCGCCGCCGGTCCGGCGGTGGCCCAGGCCGGCGGTGTCTATCGCAACCTGTTCTGTGCCCATCCGCCGTTCCAGATCGACGGCAACTTCGGCGCGACCGCCGGGGTGATCGAGATGCTGATCCAATCCCACGGCCGGATCGACGGGCTACCGGTCGTCGAGATGCTGCCGTGTCTGCCCGTCGGCTGGCCGGAGGGTCGGCTGACCGGGGTCCGTGCGCGCGGCGGCCTGACCGTCGACCTCGCGTGGTCGGCCGGCCGGCTCAGCACACTACGGATAACCGCCGATCGTGATCACCGATTCCTGCTCCGGGTTCCCGGCCGTGCTGATCGCCGACTCGACCTCGCAGCGGGACAGCTGTGGGGCGATCCGGACCTGCCGCCGGCCGGCCGCTGAGTTCTCGACCCTTCGGCACGCTCAGGAACCCGCTAGCGAGGTCCACGACACGCTCTCGTGTCCCGCACCCGGAGTTCGGGCGCGCGACCCTAGCCGCGGCGAGGTGCGAAGACGTTGTGCGCGTCCACCATCAGGCGCACCAGCGTGTCCTGACGGAACGCGTAGCGGCGGGGGTCGACGGTCCGGCTCTCGGCGTGGGAGTGCAACAACGCCAGCTCGGTAGCGGCGAGTTGGTAGTCGGCCATCGCTCGCTTGCCGATCTTGCCGAAACGGCCGGCCGCCCACCGCCGAGCCTGTGACCGCTCCCGCAGTGTGCTCAGCATCGCGACGTCGGCCGGGGTGACGCTGCCGGTCGCGTGGTAGGCCGGTAGATAACGCCGGATCAGCCCGACGACTCGACGACGATCCCGGACCAGCAGCACGATCAGGATCACGATCACCACCAGCAGGATGCCGTAGGCCACGGCCAGCCCACCGAATCCGAAGCTGCTGGAAAAGTTCCAGGTCGCGTGCAGCAACATCGCTCCGACCCAGCCGGCCAGCACCGCAAGTACTCCCCGACCGCCACGGTGGTTGGCCGCATAGGTGATACCCAGCCCGGTCATCGAGGTGAAGATCGGGTGGCACAGCGGCGACAGCAGACCACGCAGCACGAAGGTGAACGCCAGCGCCGCACCCGAGGTCGACATCGCCTGCAGGTAGTAGTTGACGTCCTCCACGACGGCGAAACCGATGCCGACCATGCCCGCATAGATGATGCCGTCGGTCGGGCCGTCGATCTCGTCGCGGCTGCGCCACAGGAAGATCAGCAACACCAGGCCCTTCAGCGTCTCCTCCACGATCGGCGCACCGATCGACGCGCCGACCATCATCCCGCCCTTCGGACCGAACTGCGGGGTGAAGATCAACGCGATGCCGGCCGTGTTGATCACCAGCGCGAACAGACAGGCGACCCCGGCACCCCAGAGGAAGGCGAACAGCATCTTGGTCGGCGGTTCGGGTTCCAGCCGGTCGATCAGCAACAGCAGTCCGACCACCATCAGCCCGGACGGCACGGCGAGCAGAATGCCGACCACCGTGTGGATCGGACCGGCACCGAGCAGGTCGTAGGCCAACACGACCAACAGGCAGACGCCGCAGATGATCGTCCCGGCGATCAGACCACCGGTCGGTCGGTTGCGGTAACGTCCCTCGATCACGGATTTCGGAGTCAGTGCTGGCACGCGGCCGACGCTACCGGCTGATCGGGTGCCGGCGGCACACGGTCCGGGCGTTCCAGGGCTACGTTCGCCGCCGTCGATTGATCCGGCACCACCATCGGCGTGTCCCGGATCGGCGGCAGCCGACCATGGCTGCGGATCAGACCTGACCGCCCTTGACGAGCACGATCCCCTGCTCAGCCAACTCGTTCTCCCGTGCCCTGACGACATCGTCACGTCGGTTGCGGATCCGGAGCAGTTCGGCGACGCAGGCCTCGACGTCGACACCGCCGCTGGCGACGTCGCCACCGAAGTGTGCTTCCAACTGCTCGATCGCCCCGTCCGGTTCGGGCGATCGACCGACGACCCTGACCCGAGCTTCCGCGTCGAATCCCATCAGCCGGGAGCCCAGCCAAGCCTTGGACTCCTCATCTGGTGCGAGGACGTAGTCGTACAGTCGCATTCGATTGCTGAGCCACTTCGTCCGCTCGCTTCCCGGCGCGCCGAGGAAGACGTGGAACATGTCGTGGAACCCGCCCTCGCGCAGATTGAGCTTGGATTGGTTGATGTAGACCATCACTTTGGTCTCCATCTGTTGCGCGACATACTCCGCCTCGGTCGCGATCCGTCCGAAGTAGCACGGCAATCGGGTGGCTGCCTGGACCGCGCGGTACGCCGACACGTCGCCGACCAGGATCGCGACCGGAGCTTCGCGGCTGAGGCGGTCCAACACCGGGAGCCAGGCGACCAAGCCGGCGATGCTGCT
The DNA here is from genome assembly GCF_900105385.1 of Microlunatus soli. NCBI lineage: Bacteria > Bacillati > Actinomycetota > Actinomycetes > Propionibacteriales > Propionibacteriaceae > Microlunatus > Microlunatus soli. The sequence continues at coordinate 49,546 of NZ_LT629772.1, forward strand.
CGGCGACCCTGGAAAATTGATCAGGAAGTGGGTGCGATTGGCGGGATCTGCTGCGCGTGCCCTGCTGTTGGGCAGTACCGCGTGCTGATGACGCAAATTGCGTTGCAGGCGCCGATATCGCTGGACATACCCGGTCCAACGGCGAAGCCTGTTGCTGATCGGCTCACGGTGCAGTTGTCGGGTCCGCTGCATGAGCTGCGCGGGATCCGAGGCCATCAGGCGACCACCCTTCCGATCCGGGCCAGTTCCTTCGGCACCGGATGCTTGCGGTGTACCCACTCATCCCGCTCTGCGATCATCCGTTCGACGGCCTGCGTAAACCGATTCAGCGAGGCACCCGGCGTCGTGTCGCCGTAGTAGTAGGCGGACCAGTTGCGCATCTTGGCGATCTGTTCCGGATCGGTCAACGCACGCCGCACGACCGCCACGATGTCGTGCGCCTGATCGGCGTTGAGCAGCGGCAGGTCGGCCAGGAATGTGGTCGGGTCGATGACGGCCGAATCTTCCGCAGGCTGGGTGACGACCAGCGGTTTGGCGGTGGTCAGCCAATCGTAAGCAACCGCCGAGACGTCGGTGATCATCAGGTCCGCGCCGGTCAGATGCCACCCGAAGGCGGTGTTGTCGATCAGATGCCCCGCCTGCGGATCCGCGGCATTGGCGGCTTCGATCATCTGTCGGATCTTCAGGTCGCATGCACCGTGCTCGGCGACGGCGATTCCGGTCCGCGGATGCGGGCGATAGATCAGCCGGAAGCTGGGATCACCGAGCAACGATTCAACCATCGGGATGCCGTGGCTTGCCACCGACCCATAGCGCATCGACGTGCGACCCCCTTCCCAGGTGGGGGCATACAAGATCGTCGTGCGGTGCCTGTCCGGCATGATCGGCGCGGAGTACTCGACATCGATCTGAGGACGCCCGATCTCGATCGTCCGGGCGTCGACGTCATAGTCGAACAATCGCCGTCGCAATCGGTCCTTGGCCGCAGGACCGGCGACCAGATCGTAGTTGAACACCTTCATCCAATTCGACGCCATGTAGATCTTGTCCGATTCGCCATGGCAGATGAACGCATGCTGGCAACTGTTCAGACCGAGGATGCCGAAGTTGGTGTAATTCTGATTGGGATACAGGATCACTTTCGGCCGGTGTACCTTCCGCACGTGGTTCAGATCAGCCGCACCACGGATCAGCACTACCGGCAGTGACGTCTCCGCACGGACAATCTCGGCCGTCTCCGGCTCGTAGCACAGAACCGCCACCGACCGTTGCCTGGACAGATACTCCAGCGGCCCATACCACTGGCGCACCTGGTAGAGGTTCACCGGTAGGTCAGGGAAGTGCAGCAACACATCGAACTGGCGGTGGGAGTGCCGACGGTAGGCAGGCAAACGAGCGAGGCGGTGATGCGCACGGCGACGATTCCACCATCTACGGACCCGACGCGCAGGCTCAAGGGCGTCGTGACCGCCGCGGCCGAAAGCAGGAGTCACCGCCGTCTCCGGGTCCGAGATCTGCTCGGTCGTCGACGTCGCAGCCGATCGGCCGGCCGCCGGCGTCGATACTCGGTCGACCACGTACTACCCCCTCCAGCGAGCTGCGCGTGCCTCCCCGGGCGCGCTTGATCCGCACACCGAAACAACCGACGTACCCAAAGTTAGCCCACAGTTCATGCCAGGATCACACGTTTTGGGTTGTGATGGACAGTCGCCACCCCCTCGGCGCGATCACGATCGGTATTATCCACCGAACTCCGGGTCGTGCAGGCGATCTACGTCAGGTGGCACGGGTCCGCACTCCACGTGAGTCGATCCGCACCTCGTAGCCGGGTTATCGTGGCGGGTCGGCCCTGCAGCCATCGGCTGCCGAGCGCAACGAAAATCAGCGGTGACACGTAGCATCACCGCGCGAGCTTCAAGGAGTCCGGGCCAGTTGTTGCCATCAGTCCGCAGACACCTCGCCGGGAAGTATCGCGAGCACGTCCATCCCGCGTTGAGGGCAACGCTCCGCCGAGCTCGGGCGCGGCGTTCGGAGCAGCAGAGCGCGCTGGTCAGCATCGTCATCCCCATCTACAACGTCGAGGAGTACCTCGACGAATGCCTCACCTCGGTCATCGAACAGACCTACCGCAATTTGGAGATCATCGTCGTCGACGACGGGTCTCCGGACGGCTCGTACGAGATCGCGAAGTCCTACACCCGATGGGACCCGCGGATCCGCATCATCCGGCAACCGAACCGCGGACTGGGCGCGGCGCGTAACACAGGCATCGCCGACGCGCACGGCCGCTACCTCTGTTTCGCCGATTCCGATGACACGCTCCCCCAGGATGCGATCGCCAGAATGGTGGAGTCACTGGGCCGCACAGGTTCCGATTTTGCCGTCGGAGCGCCGATCCGGATGGCCGACGGGAGGACCTGGAGTTCAGGATGGGTGAAGGACGTGCACGCGGTCGACAGACCGCGCCTCACGCTCGACGAATTCCCCGAGATCCTGAAGGACGTCTTTGCCTGGAACAAGCTGTTCCGCGCCGACTTCTTCCACCGCGTCGTCGGCGCGTTCCCTGAGGACATCCGGTACGAAGACCAGGAAGCGACGGCGAAGGCCTACGTCGCCGGCACGTTCGATGTCCTGGCGGCACCGGTGTACTACTGGCGCCTCCGCGGCGACGGCACCTCGATCACCCAACAGAAGTCTGATCCGGCCGACCTTCACGACCGACTGATCGTGAAGAACCAGGTATCGGAAGTGATCTCCAACGGTGCCAGCAAGCAGACCCACGACGTGTGGTTGGCCAAGGCGATCGGCTTCGACCTGCGCTCCTACTTCGAGCAGATCCCGCGGACAGATGAAGCGTTCTTCCAGCAGTTGAGAGACGGCGTGAGGGCCCTCAACAGTCGGATGACGCCCGACATCTGGCGACTCGTTCCGATCATCGATCGGATCCCCGCGCGAGCTGTGTTGGCCGGGAATCGCGACGACGCCATCACAGCGGTGACGCAGCGTGAAGAGTATGGCTGGTTCGTCCCGGGTGATCTCCGCGACGGCGCCGCATACCTCGGCCGACGCTATCTGGAGGAGATGCAGCTCGAGCGGGACGACGCCTTGCTGCGCTTGGCCGATGCCGATGTGAAGGTGATGGCCAAGGCGACCTCGGTCTGGTGGCACGATCACTTCTTGCGCGTCGAGGGCCACGCCTACCTCAGCAATCTGGCCTATGACCCCGACGTGATGACGACCAGGATGGAGTTGGTGTCCGAGAACGAAATACGGGTCCCGCTGAAGGTTCGGAATCGACGAGACGAGCGACTCGACCTCGAGACCAAGGACTCCTGGAACAGCCACGCCGAGAGCGGCTTCGCCGTTGACATCGACCCGACCGAACTGCCGATCGGTGCCACCGACCCGTGGCGGGTCGAGATCACGGTCACCGCAGGAAAGATCAGCCGGACCGCCGTGTTGCGCGATTGCGACATCCGGGGAATCGGCGGCACGCGTCCAGTGGCACCTGCCCACGGCAACGTGCGTTGGATGGCCGGGTTCGAGGACGACAACTTCTTCTCCCTTCGCCACACCACCGAGCTCGAATCACCGGTCTCCGAGCTCACCGTCGGGTCCCGCGGCGTCACGATCACGGTCGCCGACGCCGAGGCTCGGTCGCTGCGACTGACCTGCCGATCGCTGCGGCGGACCGTTGAGATCGCCGGCAGCCCGGTGAAGGTGGATGGCAAGAAGAGCGGCCACGTCCGTTTCACGGTTTCGTTGCCGGAGCTGGTCGACGGCGACAAACTCTCGGTGGAGCATGTTTGGTCCATTCGCGCCCACGGCGGACAGCGGGAACCACGACGCCTGACATATCCCGGCAATGCCGACCAGCTTCATCAGGCATCGCCAGAGCACCGGCAGCTACGCGCAACGATGACGCGGGCCGGTACGCTGCGCATCGCCCAGAACCGTTGGTGGGCGGTCGCAGACGACGTCAGCGTCGAGGACGAGACGGTCACGGTCACCGGGCGGATCGGCGCTCCGGGCGCTAGCGGTCTGCAGGCCAGGATGGTCGGCGACAGCCAGATCATCGCGGCTGACAAAATCAAGCTCGACGGCTCTGCCGAGAGCTTCGCAGTGCGCTTTCCGTTCAACCTCGACGGTCGCATCCCCAGCACCAGGCACGGATTCAGTGTGCGGCTCTCGGTCTGGCTCGACGGCCGCCGCCAGGAGCGGTGGCTGAAGGTCTCCGACGGCCTCCAACACCGGTTCCCCGCAGACGCCGACAGTCGCCGGTTCGGTGTCACCATGACCCGGACGAAGAAGGCGGCCGGGCTCTGGCTACGGTTCCGGCCGCGGTACGCCACACCGGAACGGGGCCGGCTGGCACAGCGCCGATTGCACGAGCATTATCGGCTTCCCAGCTCTGCCGGGGGTGGGCTGACCACCGAACTTCGCGACGCCGTTCTGTTTGAGAGCTTCAACGGGCGCAATGTCGGCGACTCCGTCTTGGCGATCTATCACGAATTGCTCTCCCGCAACTCCACGATGAAGTTCTTCTGGTCAGTGTCGGATCTGACGACGCCTGTCCCAGAGGGAGCGACGCCGCTCCTGGTGCATACCCAGGAGTGGATGGACGTCTTGCACAATGCACGGTATCTGGTGAATAACAGCAACTTCCCATTCTATTACCGCAAGCGTCCGGGACAAACCTACATCCAGACCTGGCACGGTACGCCGCTGAAGAAGATCGGAAACGATGTCCCCGGCGCGAACCTCTCCCTGTCCTATCGCCAACTGATGCGCCGGGAGCCACATTATTGGGATTCCCTCCTGGCCCAGAACGACTTCGCTGCCACCACGCTGCCAAGGGCATTCGGCTACGCCGGGCCGGTTGTGACTCAGGGTTACCCACGTAATGACATGTTGACCGGGCCCGATGCCCAACTGCGCCGCAAACAGGTTCGCTTGAACCTGGGACTCACCGACGAGAACTCGGTAGTGCTGTATGCACCGACGTGGCGGGACAACGTGTCGGTCAGCACCGGCTACGCGCTCGTATCGCACCTGGACTTCGCGAAGATGCGCAAGGCGATCGGTCAGCAGACCAGCATCCTGCTCCGTGGCCATGCCAACACGGCTCATCAAGCAAGCGCGGCCCCGGAGGGCGTCACGGACGTGACCCGTTACCCGGACATCAATGATCTTCTGTTGGCATCCGATGTCCTGATCACCGACTATTCCTCGGTGATGTTCGACTATGCGGTTACCGGCAAACCCATGCTCTTCCTGACACCCGACATCGACGAGTACCGTAATGTCACGCGCGGGTTCTATCTGGATTTCGAGAAGATCGCTCCCGGACCCCTATGCCGGACCAATGACGATCTGATTGCAGCGCTACGAGACCTGCCGGGAACGACCGAGGCCTTCCGGGAGCGCTATCGACGGTTCGCCGCCGACTTCACAGCTCGAGACGATGGCAACGCGACCCGCCGAGTTGTCGACACCATCTGGGGGCCGGCTGTTTCCGGCTGAGACAGCCCGCACGCGGGCGCTCGGTAGGGCTCTACTCACGGCGGCGGCCGCCGCAAGCTCTGCGACGTACAGATTCGAGTCCCTTCCGTCACGGAACAATGCACCCGCTATCGTTTTGGCGCAAAGGGCTCTGATGGCAGAGCCCCGGTCTCGTTGAGGAGTGTCATTGCCCGGCCCCGAGCGTCGACTCTCGTCCGCCCTCCGCCAGCTCGCTGTGAAAGGGCGTCCCGGAGCTCGGCGGTACCCCGAACAGCAAGTCGTCGATGCCTCGGCTGCGGAGCACGACTCGGGGGCGCACCGATTGGAGACGGCCCTGTCGCTAGCTCAAACGCTGGTCAACGAGCTGCAGCACCAGCGCGCCGAGACGCCGTCGCCGGCAAGCGAGCACGATCTCGGCTACCTGTTCGTCGTCGCGTACGGGCGGTCTGGCTCGACCCTGCTGCAGGGCATCCTGAACTCGATTCCCGGCTATGACATCCACGGAGAGAACAGAGATGCCCTGCACCATCTCTATCTGTTCCACTCGACCCTGGACGCTCAACGCCAACGGAACACCAGGGACTACGAGCTCACCCCTACCAGTTCGTGGTACGGCATCGATCGATACGACCATGCTCGCGCGATGGACGACCTCCGAGCCACTGTCATCGACAGGATGCTGCGTCCCGCCCCCCATACCAGGGTCGTCGGTTTCAAGGAGATCCGGTGGTGGCACAAGGACTGGGAGTCCTACCTCGACTTCCTCCTCAACTTGTTTCCCGGTGCTCGATTCGTCTTCAACACGCGATCCCACGAGGCCGTGGCTCGCAGCAAGTGGTGGGGTTCATCCCCCGACCCGCGGGCCGAACTCAAGCGGTACGAGTCGCGAATGGACGACATGGCAGCGCACCTGGGCGAGGCAGCCTATCGAGTTCACTATGACAGCTATGTCGCCGATCCCACGGTGTTGACAGGACTCTACGATTGGCTGGGCGAGTCGTTCGACCATGAGTCGATCAGCGCCGTCATGGCGCGGAAGCACTCCTATTGAGTCCACGTCGCGGCATGTCACCGTTGCTCACTGCGAGCCGGGGATTCTCCGGCGCCGCGGATGACAGCTGCCAAGTACGAGTCGGACGAGATGAACCCGTCCCGATGCTGCCGGTTCAGCTTGTGGGTCAGCTTGTGAATGAACGATGACCTCAGAACCCGATCCAGCTCGTTGCTGTCGAGCGGCTCGTACATCATGACCTGCAGCGCATGCGGTGGCCGCGATCCCAGCCGGATCCCGCCGTCCCACTCCTCGGCGAATCCGGGCTCAAGACGATAGAGCATCTCGAACAGATGATGAATCAGGTAGTAGTCGATCAGATCCTGCCGATGCTCGAACCAGGTCAGCAACGCTGCGCGCAACAGAGCAACGATGCGAGACCCCTGCCGGCTGACCATGAACCAGCTGGAGATCCGCGACTCGACATAGTTGAACGCGAAGAAGCCGGAGCCGGCCAACTCGGTCACGGACTCCGTCAGTGGCGCGGTGGTGAGACAGGTTGCATCGACCCAGATCCCGCCGTACCGGGCCAGCAGCTCGACCCGCAGCGCGTCGGAGAAGAGCGCACGCTGACCCACTGACCCCCTCATCAGGGAATCGGGGAAGTCGGCGTAGTAGGGCAATGTCGCATCGTCGATGAAATGCAGCTGATCGGGCGGGTTGTGGCGTTCGAGGGCTCGTCTGCACGCCCGGACAACTGGCGGAGCATCGTGGTAGCCCTGCCCCCAGTAGGTGAAGATCGGGAATTCGCCGAGCCCTCCGGCACCGGATCGTGCGGTGTGATCGGCACGCAACCGGATCTCAGACAGGTGCTCGGCGAGGAATTCGCCGACCTCCCGTCGGGGGGCGAACCGATTCACATCGATCTCCGCCGCGCGTCGGACATCGAACGGCGCGCCGGCCTCGGCCGCCGCCGTCGATCGAACCAGCTTGCCGATCTCCGCCCGTTGACCGGTTCGTTCCAGCGCGAACGCCAGTCGATAGCGGGTCGTGGAACCGGCGTCACCGTCAACCGCCTCCCGCAGCGGGTCGACCGCCGCCGCCCACGCACCCTGATCGGACAGGCGACCGCCGACGAGCTCGGCCAGAATCGGCGAATGCGGCTTGGTCAGGAGGCGAACAAGCTGATTGTTCGTCTTGCTGATGATCTTGCTCGCGGGTGATCGGACGTCCGCTTCGCGCCGCGTCGCGATCATCCGTTCAGCCTCACTGATCAACAACGTCGCTGCCGCGGACAGGTCCGCGTACTCACCGGCTCGCACCTGATCCAGATACTGCCCCAGGACCATCGCCTCATCAACGGCCAGATGGGTCGCCCGAGCGACGATCTGTGCAAAGATCTCGGCAATCACTGCGCGGTCTGGGGTGGCCCAACTGTCACTCCCGGGCCAGGACTTGGACGGTTCGATCATCGTCCGAACGGACTCCGAGGCGCCGGGCTCGCCGGCCCATCGGTAGGAGTACCACCGGTCGTCCGATTCGTCACCATCGAAGTAATCGATATCGCCGACGGTCTGAGTCAACTGGAACCGATCCCAGCCGACGGCACCACCGTTCGCGGTCATGCCACAGATCAGCCGGATCCACGCCTCCGAGGCCTCCTCGGGCACCCGGAAGCGCACCATGATCCGATACCGACCGGGTTCATTCGGCGCCCGGTCGCTACTGGCCAACGCCCATTTAGTGGAGCCGTCGATGACAGCGCCCGCCGCAATGGACAGGCGGCTCTGGGCCAGTGGCCCGGTCAACGGATCGCTCAGCACGACATCCACCGAACAGGTGTAGAACTTCCCCGGCTGCATCCGCAGACGTATGCCGCCGTGCCGCCCCCCGGGAGCGAGGTGCGTATCGGTATTGCGACCGACACCCTCGATCCACAGTGCCGTCGTGGCGTCCGATCTCGACGCTCGGCGGGCGTGAACGTGGACGTAAACGGCACCGGCCGCGTATGACTCGGCGTCGCCGGAGTTCACACCCAGAACCGTCGCACGGCCCAGACGAGGGCACGGGGCCAGGTTGCGGACCTGCGGGAGGACAGTGTTCTCGCCAATGGTCACCGTTGACCTCTCCTGCTTGCCCGGTCCAGGTGTCTTCGGCGACTGACGCCTCGCCGATCTGAACATCTCCCAAGGCCCCTTTCGCCGGCGCCCGATCGAATCGGCAACGTTACCTTAATGTTCGGGGCGCCACGTGAGAATCAGCGGCACGGCGTGCCGATCGACACGTCGGCCCGACGTCGCCGAGCTCTAGACTCACGCAGATGCCGCGTCCACCATTCTGGCCGAAACGACCGTCCAAACCCTCGTCGGCACCGGCCTACGTGAACGCAAGCCGGGTGCAACTGCGGCGAGCCATGGAGCGGTTCGCCGCAGAAACACCTAGTGGTTCGAGGGTGTTGGATGCCGGCGCCGGGACCTCGCCCTACAGGCGCCTGTTCCGCCGGCACCATTACGAAGCTTCCGACTTCGCCCAATTGCCCAAGAAGTATGCGCCGTTGGACTACGTCTGCGACATCACTGCCATACCAACCGAGGACGACCGGTTCGACCGCGTCATCTGCAATCAGGTCCTGGAGCACGTCCCAGAGCCCGCCCAGGCGATTCGAGAGTTGTATCGAGTGCTGAAGCCGGGCGGATTGATCTTCTGCTCCGCACCACTCTTCTACGCCGAGCATCAGCGTCCGTACGATTTCTATCGCTATACCCAATTCGCCCTGCGACGACTCTTCACCGAGGCCGGCTTCGAGATCGCCTCGATCGAGCGTCTGGAGGGTGTCTTCGGCACCACCGCCTACCAGTTCCAACAGATGTGGCTGTTCCTGCCCCGGACCGTCGACGACCTCAGGCAACTGAACGTGGGCGGTCGCATCGTCTACCTCGCCCCATTCGTGCTCGGTACTCGGTGGATGGCGGGCCATCTGCGGAAGCTGTACTCGGCCGCCGAGGTCCGCTGGAAGTACGTCGGGCACGGCATGCCGAAGAACTGGGTGGTGATCGCACGGAAGCCGAATCCGGTACTCGACGAACGCGCTACGATCCGTCGACGATCGGCCGACGAAAGCGGTCGATCCTGACCGGATAGGGTTTCGCCAGTCCTCGATGACAACGATCGAGGAGCGGTCACCATGATCACTCTGCGGAGGAGTTGCATGTTCCAACCCGTTCGACGTGCTGTGCGCCGGATCGTCCCCGACCCGATCGCCGTCTTTCTGCGGAACAACCTGCCTACCGTGACCGGGAGCGCCCAGGCACCCGCGTCGCAGGCCGCGGGCACGACCACCGAGACGCCCGTCGCGTCGCACCGTGCAACATCTGCCGAGCGGCCCCACCCGACGAAGCAGTCCAAGACCTTGCAGATTGCCGAACCGCTGCTGTCGGCGAGTCCCGCAGATGTCGCCGCCGCGATACGCCGCCTGTTGGAGGAAAAGCAACCATCGACAGCACTGGGTGTCGCCTCCGCGCTGCAAGGCACCCCGGCCGCTCTCGCCGCCGGGATCGTCGCAGGCGTCCGAGGGTTCGATGATCGTGCATGGGGATTACTCAAAGACCTTCCCGTCGAGATCTGGTCGGTCCTGGCACCCAGCGAGTACGTGCGGTCGGGGCTCGCGTGCGACCGGGACGCCACGGTGGCAAGCCTGTGGTCGTTGACCAAGACGCCGCCGCCGAAGATGCCGGCACGGGCCTGGCACGATCTCCTCGGCCCGGTCTACGCCTACGGCGAGTCGGAGTTGGCCAAAGCCATCTTCAAACGGCTGGACGGGGCTGTCGGCGACGGGTCCGGTGTCGACGGAAACGTCCGCTGGCCCCGGGACTGGTTCCGTGACTGGGTGGACAAGCCGGGTGACGCACCGACCATCCAGCAAGCGCAGGGCGTCACGTCGTCATTCGCAATTCTTGACTACCGGCACCCGGACCGCTTTCGGGCTTCGGCGAACATCGGCGACCACGTCCAATCGCTGGCCGCGCTGAGCCACGTTGTCCGCCACCAGGGTTTGCGCTTCGACGGCGCCGACGACATGGTCGACCTCGCCAGCCGGCTGCAGTCCCGGGTCCGGCCGGAGGTCCGGCGGACCGATCGCACCGGGACCGTGCAGCTCCTCTTGGCCCAACGCGACGCATCCAACCATGACGCCTTTCCGGTCGATACCTGGGCCATCGGTTTCGGCTGGTACATGCACCCACAGTTCGGCATCAACTACGACTTCCCGTTTCACCCGAACCTTCGCCCGATCTTCGTGTCGTTCCACGTCAACAGCCGGCAGATGATCACGCCGGAGGCGATCGAGTACCTCAAGAAGTACGGCCCGGTCGGCTGCCGGGATTGGACAACGGTCGATCTGCTGCTCTCCGCCGGTGTGGACGCCTTCTTCTCCGGTTGTATGACCACCACGGTGAGCAACGTGTTCCCCGACACCGATGTCCGGCCGGCCGACGACGCCCCGACGGCGTACATCGACGTCCCCGCCGAGAAGGTCCCCGCGGGCGCGCTGACCGCGGGCCAGGCTCGTGACGCCGTCCGTCTGACACCGTTCGCGCAGAACGTCGATTTTGCCGTCGGCATGCTCGAGACCTACCGGCGCAAGTATGCCGACATCACGACCAGTCGACTTCACGTCTACCTCCCCAGCCGGAGTATCGGCGTCAAGGTCAATTTCACTCCCGAGAACATGTCGGATCCCCGCTTCGCGGGCCTGGCACCGATCGATGACGCTGCCTTCGACGCGATCAGAGACGGCATCAACGCCAAACTGGAGCCGGTGATCGGAGCCGCGCTGTCCGGCAGTTCGGTTGACGAGGTCTACGGCCTGTGGCGAGAGCTCACCGGTCCCGCTGTCAGTGCTGCGAAAGAACGCCTCGCCCAGCAGGTCGAGATCGCCGCCCCGACGTCGCGTCTTGCCAGCGTCGTGCCGCAAAGCGCACCGGCACTGCCCAACGGGCTCGACCCGAATGCAATCCATGTTGCGATCCGGGCCACCCGACACCACGTCCGCCTGCTCCGGGTGCTGCTCTCATCGATCGCCGAGCACACGTCGCGACCGGTCCATGCACGGATCATCACCCGCTCACCCGATCTGTTCAAGGTCGGCGAGCTGGAGCAGACGGCGCCGGGGGTTCGCGTTTCTGTCGTCGACAGCCGCGCCTACGCCGAGGATCTGGTCAAGCCCGATGGCGACGAACACTCCGCGGCCGAAGTGGACAAGTTCATCACTGCCGATCTGTTCCCGGGAGTACGCCGGTTGATCACGATGCCGGTCGGAACGATCGTCACCGGTGACCTGGCCGAGCTGGCCGACCTCGAGCTGGACGGTCAGCTGCTGGCTGCCCCGCGCCCTTACGGATCTCGGCACACCAGCGGGTACGCCGTTCTCCTGGGAGCCGCCCGTAGACTACGCGATCTGATCGATCGCAGCGCCGAATTCCGTCGCCTCATGCATCAACGTCACGCCTTCGACTTCGAACGATTCGAGACCGACCTGCTTGTGATCGATGCGCAGCAGTGGCAAGAGCGCGGATCGCTGAGAAGTCTGTTGGGCTGGGCGGAAAACTTCGGTCTGACCTACCGGGAGGCATTGCACGCCCATCTGGGGGCCGAGACCGCTGTCATCCCCGACCGCTGGCACGTCATCCCCAGTCAGGCCCCGGCGAGCGATATCGCTCTGGTTCATTGGGCCGAACGTCCCTGGCCGTGGGGCGAGGATCCGGCACCGCTACGTGATATCTGGCAGGCGGCTCAAGCCGTCACGAACGCTCGATCTCAACCACCGGTCGCGTAGCCCACGGATGAGGGCCCGCTCAGCAACGACGAGTGGGCCCTCAAATCTCTGGCAACCGTCGATCAGGACGGTGCGCCACCCGTCACAACCTCACGACGTGGACCTTCTTACGCCGCTCAAGCAAGTAGCCCGGCCGGTTTGCGAAGTATTCGTCGACGGCCTTGCGGCAACCGGACCAGTGGAAGTAGTCGTCGAGCACCAGCCGGCCCCCGGTGACGAGGTGGGGTGCGATCCGCTCCAGGCAGACGATTGTCGACTCGTACCAGTCGCCGTCCAGGTGCGCGAACGCCACCGGCTCGTCGATCTGAATCGTGTCTTCGAACAAGCCTTTCACCAGGTCGATGTGGTGCTCAGCTGTCGGCACGCCGTGTCGGGCAAACGCCTCGGTGACCTCACCGAAGAGATCGTCGCGGTATCCGTAATACGTCTCTCCGGCGATGCCGGAGGCGCCGCCCTCAGCGATCTCCCGGTAACGCTTGTGCACGTCCTTCCCGTCGGACTCCGAAGGTTCCGGGATCTGACCGAACACGTCGTAGACCTTCATCGGCCGCTCTTTGTCCTTCGCCGCCGCCATCACGATCGCCGAGCCTCCGCGCGCCGCTCCGGCTTCGATGATCAAACCCTCGCGGCCGGACAGATCCGCGTCGAGAGCCTGACGAGCAAGCACTGTCAGCTCCGGCACACCGAGGTAGGTGAGATGTTCCCCGCGGGTATCGTCGATGATCTTCCGCACGTGATCTGGTACGTCGAGCCCCGGCAACGGATCGAAGAGGGACAATCGAGTGGCGCGCAGTTCTGCCTTCCATTTGTTGACGGTCCGTCGCTCTCGATCAGCAAGAGCCCGCAGCCGCCCGACCTCGGCCTGGGCAGCGGTCAGCTCCTCGCGCAGCTTGTTGTCGGCACGCAACCGTTCGACCTCTGCGTTGGCGTGCGCCAGCTCGAACTCCAATTCGCGCGTTCGCTGGCCGATGACGCGATCGAGGGTCTGTCTTCCGCGCCTCAGGACATCGGCTCCACGGCTACGGGCGGCTCGGGGCTGCTCTTCAGTCATGCGTTCTCGGGCTCCTCACTGGTCGGCATCACGCTGGCTCGAGAGTCGGTGCCACGAGCAGGAATGCTTGCATCTGGTCGGCAGCACACCCCGAGTTGTGCGATGTCACGCTACCGGTGCCGGTGCCCGCCGAAGCGGAACCTACCGTGGTATCCCGAATTTCACTCGCCGTGTCCCCCGTCACGGCACGTTAAGGTTTCCAACATCTCGTGTTGGTGAATCGGCAACCTGAGAGGCTTCCCAGTCACGCCCCCGGCAGACGGCCCGAAGTACGTAGCCGTCCGACTTCAACGCAGTACGCTGATTCAGCCGACAAGGGGGAACCGATGATCCAGCGTGATGGCAGCCTTGGTGCGTCACTTCAGACCGGCGTCCACCGGGTCACCAGTAACTGGCAGGACCGCCGTCGTCGGGCGAAGGCATCCTCGGGGGTTCGGGTGTCGGTGATCATTCCGGTCTACAACGCGCTGCCCTATGTGATCGACTTACTGACCTCACTGGACCGGCAGGGTCTCAATGCACGACAGTTGCAGGTGATCATTGTCGACGACGGCTCGACCGACGGTGGGGACGCGGTGCTTGAGGATTACGCCCGGAGCCACACTCACGCGACCGTCATCCATCAAGCCAATTCGGGGTGGCCCGGACAACCGCGCAATCTGGGTCTTGACATCGCGACCGGCAGGTGGGTGTTCTTCGCCGACGCCGACGACTGGTTCGCCCCGGACGCGCTGCTGGAGCTCGCGGATTTCGGCGATCGCCACGACGCCCAGGTCGTGCTGCCTCGCGTCAAGCGCTGCGGCACCCGACACGGCGGCAAGTTCCGCGAGACTCTCGTGTCGGCCTCCAAGCGGCAGGCCTTCCGGACCTTCACCCCTCACAAGCTCATCCGACGCGATCTGATCGAGGAACCAGGGATGCGGTTTCGTGAGGGAAAGGTGCGATTGGAGGACGGGATATTTCTGAGCCGTTGCTACCTCCTGGCAGATCGGATCGGCATCCTCGCCGAACGCGATCTCTACTACTTCCGCGGCCGCGAAGATGGTAAGAACCTATCGGCCGAACGAATCGATCCCGACGCCTACATCCCTTCCCTGGAAGCGATCGCGCAGAACGTTTACGAGCTGTCCCGGAGCCAGAAGATGGCCCGGATCTTGATCACAGAACTGGTCCGCCGCAAGTGCTTCCACATCTATACTCCGGAACGATTCGCACGGGCCCCGGTGGACCTGCAGCTCAAATGGATGACTGCTCACGCAGGATTTTTCGCCAGGCACGTCACGCCAGAGGTTCGATCGGCATTGTCCGAGGTCAACGCTCGCCGCTGCGATCTCATCCTGGCTCACGACAGGCTCGCGCTGCTCGACCACATCGCTCGGCCAGGTACCACCGACGAGGTCATCGACGCCGCGACGGCGAATGGGCGCGTTGAACCGACCTCAGCTCGCTGATCGGTACTACTTGGCGATATCGGCGTAGGTGGACCGGTCCCAGACATGTCGAAAGGTCGGGTCCGGCACACCCCAGTCGGGTCCGTACACCTGCTCCAGATACTGCTCCGGTTCCCTGGGGACAGGGCAGTCGAAGCCGAGCAGCGGGCGCCTGGATGGCGGGAACATCATCTGGCGGGTGAGCGCGCCCCGCTTCCCGGGATACCAGGAGATCGACTCACCTTCGAACAGCCCGACGAAGACGTCCAGCTTGGGTCCCTTCCGGCCAGGTGGGAAGACCCATCGAAATGACGTGTAGGGCCCGGTGACGACGTATCCGCTGTCCTGCAGGCACTTCTTCATCAGCCGGAGCGCTTGATTCAACGTGGCTGCCTGATCCCTTTCGAAGCCGATCAGGATGTCGAGATCATCGTCGTGCGGAATCAGCTCCTGATCGCGAACTGCAGCCAGTACCGACCCGAAGCCGAAGCAGACGTTGCCGTTCAGTTGCCGCAGACAACTCATCACATCCATCGCGAAGGCGAGGTAGTCAGACTTCTCCCGCTCGTTCCAGAATCGGAACGAGCGCTGGATGCCGTGGACGGTCCACTCCTGCTGCCGCTTCTTGACGATCCTGTCGGAGATCAATGTCCGAAACGTTGCCGCGCTCTCCGGATCGAGGTCGACGCGGTCAAGATCCTTGACCGCTGACCCTCGATCACCCAGTTGGATGTCGGTCAGGATTCGGACCAGATCCGCCGACGTCGGCGATGTCGGTTCAGCGGCGCGCTGTCCCACCCAGCGTCGAAGCAGTCGCACCGGCATGGCCGCCAGTGGTCCGCCGCGGAAGTGCCGTTCGACGGCGCCGGCGAAGGCCCGTTCACGCTGCGCACCGTCATAGACGGTCTCCCACCAGCCGGCAGCCGAACGGACCAGTACTCGGAGCCCGCGCACGGCATCCGCCGATTGGTCGTCGACGTTGACGATCGTCAGCCGCTTCAGGCTGATCGGCTCGTCCATGCTCAGTTCCAACCACGGACGGTCCTGCTTGCGGGTCTGGACACCGACGCCGGCACCATCGGACCGGACAAGGTCACCAGCTTCGAGGATGTTCGCCGACTCCGGATCGAGAGCAGAGCTGGCCGTTCGTGTCAGCTGCGCGACAGGATCGTCGATCCCGTCGGCCTCGACAAGCACCGATCTCAGTCGCAGCGATGTGTTACCCGGCAGTTCGACACGGATGCAGCGCACCGCTGCCGACCCGAGTTCGATCGCCAGCCTGCCCGCCGGATCGGCGAACGCGAGGTCGGGGAATCGCCGAACCACCCGCTCGAACGAGTCGACCAATGCCCGCAGATCCGGCGCTGAGGAGACCCCCGGTGACCCCGACGATGATTCGACGGGCACGTCAGGTCCGCGCCAGGACCCGTCGAGCGACGTAGGCGTCGTCGTGCTTGTACTTGGCGAAGCCAAATCCCTCGACGGCGTACTGGACGGTGAATCCGCGCTGGGCAGCAGCATGATCGAATTCGGCGGGACTGACGAACCGTCGGTAATGGTCGCCGGTCTCCTTGGCCCCGCTTTGATCACGCACTGTCCGGTACTCCACCGCGAGCAGATCACCTGGCTTCGTGAGTCGGGCGGCGGTGTCCAGGAAGGCCGACTGCTCGTCCTCGGTGATCGCGTGGACGAAGAAGCGGGCGTAGACCACGGTGCGCCCGCCGCCGTCGGTTATCAGGTCGACCAGGTCGGACCTATTGACGTCGGCAGCCAGGAACTCAACCTTCTCACCGAACTGGTCGGCGAGCGCAGATCCTCGCTCGATCGCCGAGGTCGACCCATCCAGTCCGATCACCTGGTGACCGTTGCTGGCGAAGAACAGCGAATCCCGGCCGTTCCCGCAGCCGAACTCGACGATGCGGTGCGGCTCAGCCAGCTCGCCGGCGACGAAGACGGCAAACTGCGAGGGAACCGGGCGGGAGGCTGTTGCCGCACCCGCGTAATAGCGATCCCAATACGCGCTCTTGGACGAGTCCATCATGTCCCATCGATCACGGGCCGGACGGTCGCCGACCCTTGAGGTTTCGTGCATCTTAATCACAGTTGTCGCCAACGTGAACGTATCCGGCTGGCCGAGTCGTCCGACAGCCCAGCACCGCCGCCGTGGTCGAGCGCGTCAACGGATCAGATCGGCATACCCGCGACGGTCCCACGTGTGTTTGAAGTGCCGATCCGGCACTTTCCACCCGGGGCCGTAGATCCGTTCGAGGTACGTCTCGGCCCGAGCCGGGATCGCGCACTTCGTGCCCAGGAACTCGACCTCCTGGGCCGGGAAGACGATCTGCCGGCTGAGGTCGCCGCGGCGACCGGGATACCAGGCGATCTCATCACCCTCGAAGATGCCGACGAAGACGTCGACCTTTTTATCCGGCCGTCGGCTGACCAGTCGATGCGCGGTGTTCTTACCCGCCACCGTGTATCCCCGGGCGCCCAGATGCTTCTCGATCAGGCGGAGCGCGTCACCGATCTTCGCCGCTTCGTGCGGCTCGAACCCGACGATAATGTCCAGATCGTCGTCGTGCGGAATCAGATCCTTGTCCCGCACCACCGCGAGCACGGAGCCGAATCCGAGGCAGACATGGGGTGTGAGCTCGCGGAGATCCGCGACCAACTCCATCGAATAGGCGACGTATCGCTCCTTCTCGGCCGGCTTCCAGAAGCGGAACGAGCGGCGAACTCCATGGCTGGTCCATTCCAGTTCCCGACGGCCCAGCACCTTCTGGGAGACCAGGTCGCGGAACTGTGCCCGAGCTGCCGGCGAAATCGGGATCTGCGCGAGGTCGCGAACCAGAGCGGGGCCGTACTCGCGCAGGTGCACCTGGGTCAGTAGCTGCACCAGATCGGCTGCGGCCGGAACGACGCCTCCCCCTTCGGCGGCCTCAACGTCGTGGACGCCGCCGAATATGCCCTCCGTCGCACGAACGAAGGCCTGTGCTCGCTCGGCGCCGTCGTAAATCGTCGTCCAACGCCCGCCGGCAGTCCGGACCCGTACCCGAAGTCCTCTCGCACGGAGCGCCGTCGCATTGCCGCGATTCCGGAACCGGAGCCGGCGCAGTTCGACCGGTCGATCGAACCTGAACTCCACCCAGGGAAACTGCTCCTTCTTGGTGTGGAACCCGGTGCCACGATGATCAGGATCAAACAGTGTGCCTTGCGCCAGAAGCTGTCCGTAGCCCTTCCAGTTGCTGCTGGCGACTCGCTCGGTCGCCGTCACCAGATCATCGACACCCTCGGCATCGATCTGCACCGAACTGAGATGGAAATACTCGTTGCTCGGCAGCTCGATCCGCACGGTCGATACCGATGACACTCGAGCGTTCACCTCGAGAACGCCGGACGGGTCGAGGAATTCCAGATCGGGGAAGCTCGTCTCTGCGATCTCGTCAACAGTGTCGACGAGTTCCTCCAAGGCGTAGGTCATCATCAGGTCCCATCACTGACACCGCCCCGCACCCCGGAGCGACAGGTGTCGGCATTATGTCCCAGAAGTGAACAGGCAGCGAACGCCACGCTGCAGGTGTGCCAGTGGCCGAGATCTCCTGGTACAGGATCCAAGGCTGGTTGACGACAGCCGTGCTCGTCCTCATCACCTGCCGCGCGACCGCAGGTAGTCGGCGACCACGTACTCGCCGAGCCGGCCGATGTCGGGGGTGAAGACCCGGCCGCCGCAACGGCGGGCCATCGCGTCGACGAATCGGGCGAGCCCGGGGTCCTCGCCCAGCATGAACGTGTTCAGCGTTGCGCCGTAGCGGCCGAGTTCGTCGACCTGGGCGACGGTGGCACGGACGGCTTCCGGTGTGGTCGGCCAGCCGAAGATCGGCTGCCCGGTCTCGGTCAGATGGGCGGTCGGTTCTCCGTCGGTCACCACCAGCACCACCGGCTCCGCCTCGGGGTGCCGGCGCAGGTGCCGGGAGGCCAGCATCAGCGCATGCTGCAGGTTGGTGCCCTGCACCCATTCCGGCTCGACCTCGGCCAGCTCGACCGCCGACATCCGGCGGCCGAGCAGATTGAAACCGATGATCTCCAGGGCGTCCTGGCGGAACCGGGTCTCGACCAGGTGGGACAGTGCCAGCGCGGTCTGCTTCATCGGCCCCCAGCGGCCGTCGGCGAACATCGAGAACGACAGGTCGACACACAACGCCACCGCGGCGCTGGTCCGTCGCTCGGTCTCCGTCACCTCGAAGTCGTCCACCTCCAGCAAACGTCCCGAGCCCGTCCCCAAGCGTCCTGAGCCTGTCGAAGGACCGGTACGCAACCCAAGATCACGCCCCTCCGACAAGCTCGGGGACCTGGTGGGGTCGCTCAGGGTCCGGTCGGCCGCGCGCCGGCGGAGCGCATTGCCGACCGTACGGGGCACGTCGATCGGCAGTTCGTCACCGAAGGTCCAGGCTCGAGTCAACCCGGTCGCCTCGTCGGCGGACCCGGTCCGCCGATCGGCATGATCACCGGTGCCGCGGGCTTCCAATTCTGCGAACACCCGTCGGAGCGCGGTCTCGCCCAAGCGACGGACCGCCTTCGGAGTGAGCCGGAGGCCGTCGTCCCCACGTCGCAGGTAGCCCTGCTGCTCCAGCTCCCGTTCAAGATCACGAAGCTGGGAGAAGTCCCGGACCGCCTCATCGCGCAGATGCCGTTCCAAGGCGTCGATGTCGACATCATCCAGGGTCGCGCCCGGATGGGACTGGGACAGCTGTGCTTCCAGTGCTTCAAGATCGGCAAGGTCGGCGACCGCGGACACCGCATCGCCGTAGCCCAGACCTTCGCCCTCCCCCTCGCCACGCATCCCGGTCGGCGACCGCCGGTCGAGTCCCGGCCGCAGCGCCCTGAGATTGTCCTGCAGCTGAGCGAGCTCGGAAGCAAGATCAGCATCGGCCATCGCGTCGTCGATCATCTCGCTGAGCTGGCGTCGCTGGTCGGGGCTGAGCGAGTTCAGCATCCGCTCGGCAGCGGCCTGCTGACGGGCCAGCGAGTCGATCAGCTCCTCGACGTCGGTCGGGTTGTCGGGGAAGAATTCGCCGTGCTGGGCCATGAACTCGTCGAACTGTTCCGGCGTGTCCGCGTTGCGCGCATGCGCATCGAGCAACCGGTTCAGGTCGGCCATCATGTCCTTCACCCGCTGCATCGCCTGCGGATCGGGATTGCTCAGCGCCTGCTTCAGACCGGCGAACTGGCTGTCCAGCACCTGTTGGCGCAGCATCTCCTTGATCGAGTCGTAGGTCTGTCGGGCCTCGTCGGACCGCCAGTCGTAGTCGTCCAGGGACCGTACGGCGCCGGCCACGTCGTCGGGAATGGTGTCCAACTCCATCTCGGCCAGCCGGGCATCCATCCCGTCGTCTCCGGCCAATGTCTCCCGTTCGGCGGCGAGCGCTTGATCGAGGGCCGCCCGTACCTGATCAAGCGTTCCGCCCAGGTTGCCGCGGCGGCGGGCCTGCTGGCGCAGCTTCTTGATCTTGTCGGCCAGCCGGTCCAGTCCGCCGCGGCCGTCGGTGCCGCGGCGCAGCAGATCCCGCAGCGCTTCGCCGATGTTCCCCGAGTTCAACACGTCATGACCAAGATCATCGACCGCCGACCGGACATCGAACGGCGGTTTCAGAGGATCCGGGCCACCGCGCCAAGCCCCGTACCGAAAGCGTTCAGCCATCTTCGTCCACCTCTCTGCGGAGTGGTTCAGCCGCCGTAGACGGTGCGGCCGTCGACGATGTCCTTCTCGATCCGGCGGGTCAGGTAGAGGCCCTCGAGGACGAACTCGACGGCGGCCGCCACCTCGCCGCGGTTCGCGGCATCGGAGGAGTCGAGCCGTTCCAGCACCCGGGCCAGACCCGGCACGGTGCCGAACTGGCCCAGCAGTTCCTCGGCGGTGACCAGGTCCCCGGTCTCGACCACCGTTCCGTCGGCGAACGGTGCCGTGAATCCGGACAGATCCAGACCACCGAGCCGTTCCCGGAAGGTCTCCGCGACGGCCATCTTCAGCAGATGATCAAGGACGGCGGCTTCCCTGCCCTCCTCGCCCATCTCGAACTCGATCTTGCCCAGCAAGGTCGGCAGCACCGGCGGCAGGTCACAGATCCGGGCCACCGGATCGGCGTCTCCGGTGCGCGCCGAACGCCGCAGTGCCGACGCTGCGATCCCTTCCACCGCGGCGATCGCGAACCGAGCGGAGACCCCGGACCGCTGGTCGACCGAGGACGACTCCCGCAGTCCCCTGGTCATCCGCGCGACGACCTCCAGCAGATGGGTCCCGACCTCGGCGACCACCGCCGACTCCTGCCGGAGCAGTCCGATCTCGTCGGCGACCTCGGTCAGGTAGTGGGTCCTGATCTCGCCGCCGAAACGGTCCTTCAGCGGAGTGATGATCCGGCCGCGGTTGGTGTAGTCCTCCGGGTTGGCGGTAGCGACCAACATCAGATCCAGCGGCATCCGGATCGAATAGCCACGGACCTGGATGTCGCGCTCCTCCAACACGTTGAACAGCGCGACCTGGATCCGTTCGGCCAGGTCGGGCAGTTCGTTCAGCCCGAACAGGCCGCGGTTGGTGCGTGGCACCAGCCCGTAGTGGATGGTCTCCGGGTCACCCAGCGTGCGCCCCTCGGCGACCTTGACCGGATCGACATCGCCGATCAGGTCGCCGACCGAGGTGTCCGGCGTCGCCAGCTTCTCGGTGTAGCGGTCCTCACGATGCAGCCAGCCGATCGGCAGGTCGTCGCCGACCTCGGCGGCCAGCCTGCGGCAGCGGACGCAGATCGGATCGTACGGGTCGTCGTTGATCTCGCAGCCCTCGACCACCGGGATCCATTCGTCCAGCAGACCACCGACGGTCCGCATCAGCCGGGTCTTGCCCTGGCCGCGCTCGCCGAGCAGCACGAAATCGTGACCGGCCAGCAGTGCCGCTTCCAGTTCGGGGAGCACCGAGCCGTCGAAGCCGACGATCCCGGGGAAGGCTTGTTCGCCGGATCGGAGCCGGTCCAGCAGGTTGCCGCGGATCTCCTCCTTCACCGTACGAGTCGAGTGACCGGCTGCCTTGAGCTGACCGAGGGTGCGTGGCCGTTCGGCCGACGGGGTGTGTGCGGGTGCCTGGTTCGATCCGGTTGACTGGCTCATCTGCTGCGGCTCCATACGTGATGGGTGGATCCGCCTGCGGCTCGGCCGATCCGACTCGTCACGGCTGTGGGACGAAGGTGTCGGGAGGGTCGCGGGGCGTCATGATTGCGATCGGCAGTTACCACGCTAGTCCGGTCCACAAGTCGCCCCACCCAGCAGGTGCCCACCCTGCGGCCCGCGAGCCCGGAGCTCAGCAGGCCAAAGGTCACTGAGCTTGTCGAAGGACCCGTGCCCTTCGACAAGCTCAGGAACCTCGTCAGGAAGGTCAGGACGCACGCTGAAGTCCAGACCTCTACTTCAGGTCCAGCGGGTGCGGCCGCGACGCGCAGGCCCTCCCACGTCCGGCAGCCGATTCAGAGTAGGTTGTCTGCCTAAGCCGGATCGTGCCTGAGCGCGTGATCCGGACGAAGACGCCCGAGGAAGAGAGAGCGAGGATCGACCCATCGATGCGGTACGCACGACCTCATGCGCTGAGCGAGGATGGCCGGCGCCTGATCGTGGAGACCGACGACGGCGAACAGATCGCTATCCTGGCGGACGCGCAACTGCGACAGCTGCTGCGCGGTGATCGGCCCCGACCACAGCTGGAGATCGAGATGGATACCGAACTGACCCCTCGCGAGATCCAGATGAGGATCCGCGCCGGCGCTTCGGTCGAGGAGCTCGCCGACGCCAGTGGGATGCCCAGCAGCCGGATCGAGGCCTTCGCCTCCCCGGTGATCGCCGAACGTGAGCACATCGCCGGGATGGCCCAGAACGGTTCGCTGCGGCGCCGGGGCGAGCCGACCGGCCACCGTACGCTGCAGGCCGCGGTCGGCGAACGCCTGCGCGAGCGCGGCGTCGATCCCGTCACGGTCGCCTGGGACGCGTTCAAGATGGACGACGGCCGGTGGTCGGTGAGCGCCGGCTACCGGCTGGAACAGGCCGAACGGGAAGCGATCTTCCATTTCGACAACCGGGGCCGCTTCTCGGTCACCGGCAATGACGAGGCCCGCTGGATCGTCGGCGAACAGGCCGAGGACCCTGCCGCCGATTCGGCCGGAGTCGACGACGGGGCCGATGCCGACGACACCGAACCGACCCTGAAGTTGGCCGGCGCCGCCGAGGAACTGGCGCTGCTGCGTTCGGTCGAGACCGGCGCCCCGTCGGTCGACGCGACCGGCGAGGAAGGCGACGCGTTCGACACCGACGCAGAGGCCGAGAACGCACACGCCGGGAGCGCCCCGCTCGACAGCGCACTCACGGACCGGGATCGGACCGGCGAGATTCCCACCGAGACCACCGCATCGGCGAGTGACTCGGCGACCGCCGAGGATGCCGCAACCGGTGAGACGGCAGCGGCGGATTCGGTCCCCGAGACGAACGCCGCCGGGGTGCCCGAGGAAGAAGACGACACCGCGACCGCAGACGCCGTCACGGCCGAGGAACCGTCCCAGCTCGATCTGCTCTACGACATCCTGGGCAGCGACGGGTACGCCGAGGACTCGATCCGCGTCTACGACGGTCTGACCGACGCCGCGGCTGTGCCCGATGTCGCCGATGGTGCATGGCAGTCACCGCTTGACGAGGACGTACCGGCCGAACCGGAACCGGAGCCCGCTCAGGCCGACGCCACGACCACCGAACCGAGCCCGGCCGAGCAGTCGAACGGATCCGGCGACCCAGCGGCTGAGGATCCGGCAGCCGTCGAGCGCGCAGCCGACAAGCAGGCGGACGCGACACAGGCTGTCGACCAGCAGGACGTCGCCGAGGTGGCCGAGTTCCCAACCCCGCAAGACACCGGGGCAACCACTGCCGCGTCCGAGGTCGAGAGCTCCCCTGCTCAGCCCGATGCGCCTGCTCAGCCCGATGCGCCTGCTCAGCCCGATGTTTCCGCTGAGCCCGCCGTTGCCGCCGAGCCGAGCGTCGCTGCCGCCAACGGCGATACGGCTGTACCACGTGAGACGACTGCCGCGGGCGACGGGGCAACATCGGGCGACGCGGCGGACACTCCGGATCAGAAGTCCGCGGAGCCGTCCGTCCTCGCCGACGGCGCGGCGCAGGACGCCCTGCCGGGTGCGGACCACGAACCGGTCCAGGAGCCCAAACCGAAGCCGAAGAAGCGCAAGCGGGCTTCGGTGCCGAGCTGGGACGAGATCATGTTCGGCAGCCCGAAGGGCAAGTGATCCGCGGTTCAGCGGCGTGGGCGGTTTTTCCGCCCACCGGCACCGCCTCCCGTGGCCGCCCGGCTACGGCTGATCGCCGGTGCTCACCGGTCGGCTCGGATCGGTGATCCAATCGCTCCAGGAGCCGGGATACAGCCGCGGCATCGACAGTCCGGCAACGGTCCTGGCCAAGGCGGTGTGCGCGGCCGTGATGCCCGATCCGCAGTAGACGACGGGCTCGGAGTCGGATCGGTCGGCAGTGCCGAAGTTGGCGGCGATCTCTGCCGCGGAAAGAAATCTGCCGTCGCTGCCGACGTTGATCATGGACGGGACGTTGATCGCTCCGGGGATGTGTCCGGCGACCGGGTCGATCGGCTCGGACTCCCCCGCGTAGCGTTCCGGCCCGCGGACGTCGATGATGGTGCCCGCCTCGCCGGCGCTGATCTGTTCGGCCAGCTCCGCAGCGTCGATCCGCGGCAACTGACCCGGGCTGGCCCGGAAGTCGCCCGGCGGGATCGGCTCCCCCGCACCGGTCTCGACCGGGCCGCCCATCGCGAGCCATGCGGCGTAACCACCGTTGAGGACCCGGATCTGCCGGTGTCCGGCATCGGCCAGCATCCACCACAGCCGGGACGCGGCGAGTGCGTTGTCGGCGTCGTAGATGATCACCGTCGAGTCGGTGTCGACACCGGCGCGCCGCATCGCCGCTTCGAAGGCGGCCGGCGCGGGCAGCGGGTGCCTGCCCCGGCCGCGCACGTCCCCGTCCGTGGCCGGCGGATCGCTGTCCCGCCGTTCGGTGGCCTGGTGATCGGACAGTTCGGTCTCCAGATCGACCCAGTGCGCGCCGGGAATGTGCCCGGACAGGAAGTCCGGCAGCCGGGACGGTCCGCCGAGACTCCATCTGACATCGATCAGCACCGGAGCGCCGTCCGGACGAGCAGCACGGCCGGCACCGGTCTCGGTCAGCAGGGTGGCGAGTTCCGCGGCTTCGATCAGGACGTCCATCACCGGTGGCTTCCTCTCGTGTTCGGGCCCCTCATCTTGTCATCCGGTCCGATGCTCGGCGCGGCCGGGCGCACTGCGCCGCAGACCTGATGGCTAGAGTGGCCGGGTGCCGAATCAGACATCGGTCCCCGCGCTGCAGCGGGCGACCCCCGAGTCCCAAGGCCTGCGCAGTACGGCGATCACCGCGTTCCTCGACGCCGTCGCCGGCCGCCCGGAGCTCGAGTTGCACAGCGTGATGATCATGCGCCACGGGCGGCTGCTGGCCGAGGGGTGGTGGCAGCCGTACGGTCGTGATCAACTTCAGCTGCTCTACTCCTTGAGCAAGAGCTTCACCTCGACCGCGGCGGGGATGGCCGCGGCCGAGGGACTGCTCTCGTTGGACGACAAGATCATCGACGTCTTCAGCGAACACGCCGACGTCGCTATCGATGATCGGGTCCGTCGACTGACCCTGCGACACCTGGTCCGGATGGCCAGTGGTCACCGCGAGGACGCACTGCCGGCGGCATACAAGGCCGATCCCGACGATCTTGTCCGCGGTTTCCTGCAGGTCCCGCCGGACGAAGAGCCAGGTTCGATCTTCGCCTACAACAACGTTGCGACGTTCGTCGTCGGCGCCGCGGTCCAGAAGGTGTCCGGGCAGACGCTCGGCGCGTTCCTGTCCGACCGGCTGTTCGCCAAGATCGGTATCGACCGCTACTTCTGGCAGAGCGACACCCAGGGCCGGCATCTCGGCTTCAGCGGGCTGCATCTGAGCACCGAATCCATTGCCCGCTTCGGACAGCTGATCATCCAGGGTGGTCGCTGGAACGATGAACAACTGCTCGATCCGGAGTGGCTGGCACTGGCGACCAGCAAGCAGACCGACAATTCGGGCGAGGCCAATCCGGATTGGCGTCAGGGCTACGGCTACCAGTTCTGGATGGCCCGGCACGGCTTCCGCGGCGACGGCGCGTACGGGCAGTTCTGCCTGGTCCTGCCCGAGCAGGATGCGGTGGTCGCGATCACCTCGGCGACCGGCGATCTGCAAGGCATCCTGGACGAGGTCTGGGGCAACCTGCTGCCGGGCTTCGATGATCATGAACTCCCCGATGATCATGCCGCCGCGACGGCGCTGTCGGACCGGCTGGCGGCGCTGAGCCTGCCGGCGCCCGGATCGGCTGCCTGGTCGGCCGGCCCGGTCCCGGAGCCGGACCGGCAGCCGCCGGCGATCCGGATCGACACCATTGATGAGATCGGCTCCGACCGGGTCGTGTTGCAGCTTGATCATGATCATCCCGAGCAACCCGGTCGGCCGGTGCCGGTCCGGCCGACGGCACCGCTGCGCTTGACCTGTGGACTCGGACAGTGGATCGGCGGAAGCGTCGAGGTCACGGACGCTGCCGCGTCGGCGGCCATGCTCGACTACGCGGCGTCCGGCGTACGCAACGCCGATGGCAGTTTCGACGCGGAGATCTGCTTCCTCCAGACGCCGCACCGACTCCGGCTGCGGCAGGCCGCCGACGGCAGCACCGAAGCCGGCTGGCTCACCACACCACTGATGCCGGCCTCGCCGGAACAACTCGCCATCAGGGCCGTCGCGGTCTGAACACCCTGCTGATTGCCGGTGCATTGCCGCTCAGCGACGAGTCAGCCGCAGCACCGGGATCACCCGCGAGGTCTTCTTCTCATACCCCGCGAAGCCGTCGGACATCTCGGTGAACCGCGACCACGCGACGTCCCGTTCGGGCCGCGGCAGATCCCGGGCGCGGACGGACACCACACCGTCGTCCGGAGTCTCGATCGTCACGTCGGGGTGTGCAAGCAGATTGTGGTACCAGGCCGGGTTGGCGTCCGCGCCGCCGGCCGATGCAGCGATCAGCCAGCTGTCGTCGGACTCGCGGATCGCCGCCAACGGGTTGATCCGCTCAGTGCCGGACTTGGCACCCCGGTGGTGCACCAGCACCAGTCCACGCCCGAAGCCCATGGTGCTGACTGTTCCGCCGTTGTTGCGGAACTCGTCGATGATGTTCTGATTCCAATCAGCCATGACGTCGAGTATCCGCCCGTACGAAAGTCCCTCTGCAATCGGGGCGCGAGCTCAAGGCCAGCATCGCGGAGCCGCGTGTCGGCGATGTGATCGAGTGCCTCCGGCGCGATGTCGATCCCGGCCGATGATCAGCTCGATCCGCTGGCCGGTCAGTCCCAGAGCTGGCTGTCGTCGTCCGAGCCGTCACCGAACGGCAACGGGTCGGACAGCGTCGCCTTGGCCACGGCCCGGGTCACCCGACGCCGGTGATGACGACGGCACAACACCTCATAGGCCGCCACCGGATCGGCGGGATCGGTCGAGGCAGTGTCGCCGACCACGACCTGGTCGCCCTCGGTGACCATCTCGCCGTCCAACGTCCGCGCATTGTGGGTCGCTTGCTGACCGCACCAGCACAGCGCCCGGACCTGCAGCGTGTCGATCCGATCCGCCAGCTCGACCAGCCGTTGCGAGCCGGGGAAGATCCGGGTCTGGAAATCGGTCAGGATCCCGAAGGCGAAGACGTCGATCTGGAGCTCGTCGACGATCCGGGCCAGCTGATCGACCTGCCCGGGGCGGTAGAACTGGGCCTCGTCGCAGATCAGGTAGTCGATGCGTTTGCCGCCGGTCAGTTCGCCGACCACATAGGCCCAGAAGTCGAGCTGGTCACCGACCTCGATCGCCGGTCGGCGCAGCCCCAGCCGGGACGAGATGATCGCCTCGCCGGCCCGGTCCCGACTGGTGAACAGCCGGCCTTCACGCCCGGTGCTGTTGTGCGTGTAGTCCAGCTGCAGCGCCAACGTCGATTTGCCACAGTCCATCGGACCGGTGAAGAACACGAACTCAGCCACGAGGGAACATCCTGCCCTATCGTCGGCTGCTACCGGGGATCCGACCCGGCCGCATCCCGACCGCGGACGGTCGAATCGGTCGCGGCGGAGCTGGCTCGCTCGATCAGCCGATACGGCACCAGCTCATGCCGTCCGGGACCGTGGTAACCGTTCAGGCGTTCCATCAACAGCCGGGTTGCCTGCCCGGCCAACGCGTCCTTGTCCGGCGCGATGCTGCTCAGCGGTGGGGTCAGGTGAGCCGCGATCGACAGATCGTCCCAGCCGATCACCGCGACCTCCTCGGGCACGGCCCGGCCCAGATCGGCCAGCGCATGCAGAGCGCCCAGTGCAAGAAGATCGTCGCGGCACATGATCGCGTCGAATCCGATCCCCCGTTCGATCGCATCCTTGACCGCCCGCCGGCCGGACTCTGGGGAATAGTCATCGACCCGCAGATACAGTCGCCGGTCCAGGGACATCCCGGCCGCCTTGATCGCCTGCTTGTAGCCGGTCAACCGCTGGCCCGTGGTGTGACTCAACCCACGCCGTTCGTGTCCCAGGAAGGCGACCCGACGTCGACCGGCGGCCAACAGGCTGGCGGTCGCCTCCGCTGCCGCCGCAACGTTGTCCATCTTCACATGATCGACACCGGCCGGTGCCGGTGCCTCACCGAGCAGGACCACGGGCAGCCCGAGCCGATGAGCCGCCAATTCCTCCGCTGACAACGTGACCGAGTGGAAGATCACACCGTCGACCAGCCCTCGCTCGCGCTGATCCAGCACCGCCGACTCGGACTCGCGGGTCGCATAGGTCTGCTCGATGACGATCTGCATCCCGACGTTGCGGACGGCCCGATCCAAGCGCTGGCAGAGGTCGCCGAAGTAGGGCACGTCGATCGATGTGACGGCAACCAGGATGGTGCCGGTCCGGCCGGTCACCAATCTGCGGGCCGACAGATTGGGTCGGTAACCCAACTCATCGATGGCAGCCTGGACCCGTGCCCGCAGCTCGGCACGGACGTAGGGGTGGTCGTGCACGACGTTGGAGACGGTCTTGATCGACACCCCGGCGCGCTCGGCGACGTCGACCAGTCGCACGGTGCGCATCGGCAGCTCTCATCCGGATCGGTCAACTGAACGAACTCGGATGCTATCCCAGCAGTCGCCGCCCCGCTGACAGTACGCGACACCACGGCCTCGTCACCGATGGACGGCACGGTGGAAACCGGATGGCAAACGGTTGACAGTCTTCTAACGCTGTATGAACATGAGGG
This sequence comes from Microlunatus soli, assembly GCF_900105385.1. Classification (NCBI taxonomy): domain Bacteria; kingdom Bacillati; phylum Actinomycetota; class Actinomycetes; order Propionibacteriales; family Propionibacteriaceae; genus Microlunatus; species Microlunatus soli. Next base: position 78,768 of record NZ_LT629772.1, read on the forward strand.
CCTTCGTGCAAGTTGTCAGGGATATGCCGCAATGCCAATACAGGCAGGCATTACAACGATGGAGATGTAATGAGGCAAGGGTCGTCTGCGGACCGTTCTTCCAACGCTGTACGAGAGGATGGCCAGCCCTCGGCGAGCCGTGGTCGGTCCGGTCGCCACAACGGCGTCCGACGTCAGGTCGGAGCGGGTCGGCATGGCTACTGAGCCGGCTTCGCGTGTCGCCCTGACCGACCGGGGCGCCGACACCGCCGAGAAGTCAGCAGGCCGGACCGGCGAGCCGAGCGTGTCGGGGCGGCGTCGGGTGCCGTTCGGTGCGCGGTTGTGGCGGGATTATCCGGTGTTGGTGTTGGCGGTGCCGGGGATGTTGATCATTTTGGCGTTTCAGTATTACCCGTTGTATGGCAATGTGATCGCGTTCCAGGATTTCCAGCCGTATCTGGGGATCGGTAAGAGCCTGTGGAACGGTGTGGAGAATTTCGGTGTCATCGTGAACGGTGATCCGGAGTTTTTGAACGCGGTGAAGAACACTCTGGTGTTGACGTTGATCCAGACGGTGATCGTGTTCCCGGCGCCGATCGTGGTCGCGATCGTGTTGCACACGTTGTTGTCGAACAAGGTGCGGCAGTTGGTGCAGTCGATCCTGTATCTGCCGCATTTCATGTCCTGGGTGATCGTGGTCGCGATCTTCCAGCAGGTGTTGGGCGGGACCGGGATGATCAACAACTGGCTACGTGGGCACGGGTTGGACGCGGTCCATGTGATCGGTAATGCCGAGGCGTTCCGGGCGTTGTTGACCTCGCAGGTGATGTGGAAGGACACCGGGTGGGCCACGATCTTGTTCCTGGCGGTGTTGTCCCAGATCGATCGGTCGTTGTATGAGGCGTCGGCGGTGGACGGGTCGTCGCGGTGGCAGCAGATCGTGCATGTCACGTTGCCGGGGTTGAAACCGATCATCATCTTGTTGCTGATCTTGAAGTTGGGTGACTCGTTGTCGGTCGGGTTCGAACAGATCATCCTGCAACAGCCCGCGGTCGGGACCGATGCCAGTGAGGTGTTGGACACCTACGTCTACAACAACGGCATCCTGGGCGGGGCCTGGGGTGTGTCGGCAGCGGTCGGGCTGGTCAAGGGCGTGATCGGTCTGGCCCTGGTGCTGGCGGCCAACAAACTGGCCCACCGGCTCGGCGAGGAAGGGATCTACCGCGGATGACCACCACACCCACCATCGGACCGGACCAATCGACCCGGCCGGGACGATCATCGCGGCCGGACCGATCGTCGCGGCCCGACCAGCGTAGGCGGAGACGGCCGGCGGTGATCGATGGGATGCCGACCCCGGGCTGGCCCGAACGCGTGGTCAAGGGCGTCTTCCTGACCATCATCTGTGCCCTGGTCGTGTTGCCGTTCATCGGGGTGATCTCGACCAGCCTGGCCACTCCCGAAGAGGTCAACCGGGCCGGCGGGTTCGTGATGTTTCCCACCGGCGGCATCGACCTCACCGCCTACGAATCGATCTTCGCCGGTGGCACCGTCACCCAAGCCCTGCTGGTCTCCGGCTTCATCACCGCGGTCGGCACCGCCATCTCCCTGGTGTTGACCTGCACCCTGGGCTGGGCGTTGAGCCGACGCGGCACCATCGGCAACAAAGCGTTGTTGATGCTGGTCCTGATCAGCCTGTTGTTCAACCCCGGCCTGATCCCGACCTACCTGGTGGTCCAACAATTCGGCCTGCTGGACAGTCTGTGGTCAGTGATCGTGCCGACCTGTGTCAGCGCGTTCAACGTGATCGTGGTCCGGTCCTTCTTCACCGGCCTGCCCGCCGAGATCCTCGACTCGGCCCGGATCGACGGCGCCTCGGAATGGAAAATGTTCCGCCACATCGGCATCCCGTTGTCCAAAGCCGTGATCGCCGTCATCGGCCTGTTCTACGGCGTCGGCTACTGGAACAGCTTCTTCAACGCCCTGCTCTACATCAACGACGCCAGCAAATGGCCCCTCCAACTCGTCCTCCGCACCTACGTCGTCAACGGAGTCGAACTCGGCGGCCAAGACCTCGGCCTGGGCAACGAAGCCCTCCCACCCCAAACCACCATCCAAATGGCCATCCTGATGATCTCCATCATCCCCATCCTCTGCGTCTACCCCTTCATCCAACGCCACTTCGCCAAAGGCGTCCTCACCGGCGCCGTCAAAGGCTGACAAAACCCCGGATCCGCTGACCGGGCCACTCATTCCCGCGAGAGGTTTCACAACAATGACGATGTTCGAATCTCGTTCCCTGACCCGTCGCGCGCTGCTCGGCGCCGGCGCGGCGGTCGGTCTGTCCGGCGCCCTGGTCGGATGCTCCAACGAAGGACGCGGCGGGACCACCGGGGCCAACGATGTCGCTTCGAAGTCGAAGGTCCGCCCGGCCTACATCCCCTACCAGGGTGTCAAACCCGACATGTCCGGGGCCGAATACAACATCCCCGACGCCTTCAACACCTACCCCGCCGACCCGGTCCAAGCGACCACCGAGCCACCGGGCGACGGCAAGCCGATCAAGGTGATGACCTACACCAACACCCCGATCCCGCCCAAGCTGTCCCAGAACAAGTTCTGGCAAGAACTCAACAAACGGGCCGGCTCACCGATCGAAGTCAATCTGACGCCGTCGGTCGATTACAACCAGAAGTTCGCCACCGCCGTCGCCGGCGACAAGCTCGGTGAACTGTTCATGATCGGTGGCGTCCCGCAGAAACCGCAGATGCTCGCAGCCAAGGCCGTCGACCTCACACCCCACCTCGCCGGCGACAAGATCAAGAAATACCCCTTCCTGGCCAACCTGGACGACACCAGCTGGAACTCCGCGATCTTCGACGGCAAGATCTACGGCATCCCGATCCCGCGCGGCGCCATCAGCTCGCAGGCGCTCTACGCGCGCAAGGACATCCTCGACGCGCAAGGACTTTCGGCTGAGCTGAAGAACGCCGAGGAGTTCCTCGAGCTCTGCAAGGCGGTCAGCGACAAGCGCAAGAACCGCTTCGCGCTGGCCAACGTGCCGACCCAGTTCGTCCGCAACATGTTCTCCATCGCCAACGGCTGGACCGAGGAAGGCGGCAAGCTCGTCACCAACCTGGAGGACCCGGCACAGGAGGACGCCCTGGCGTTGCTGGCAAAGCTGTGGAAAGCCGGCTACATCCACCCCGACGCCTTCGCCAGCCAGAACCAGGACATGAAGACCCGCTTCGGCAACGGCACCTGTCCGCTGGTGTTCGACACCTTCAGCGGCTGGCCGGACTACTTGCCGATCATGGACAAGGAAGCGGAGATCACGATCATCGCGACGCCGGCACACGACGGTTCCGGCGTCGGCAAGACCTGGATCGGCGGCCCGACGATCTCGGTCACCGGCATCAGCAAGAAGGCCGAGGACCGGGTCGAGACCCTGCTCAGCTATCTGAACTGGCTCGCGACCCCCTTCGGCACCAGCGAGTACCTCTTCCGCAAGTTCGGGATCGAGGACGTCGATTACACGATCACCGACGGCAACCCGGTACTCACCGACAAGGGGTTCAGCGAGACCCAACTCGGTTTGAAGTATCAGGCGGACGGTCCGTGGACGATCTTCCTGCCCGACCGCACGGGCAGTGCTCAGGCCTGCTTCGACGCCATGAAGAAGATCTGCCCCGACGCCCTCACCAACCCGGTCGCCGGCATGTACTCCGAGACCGACAACCGTAAGGGCGGTCAACTCAACGAAGACATCGGCAACATCACCGACGACATCATCCAAGGCCGCAAACCCGTCTCCGCCTGGGCACCCGCAGTCAAGAAATGGAAGGCCGGCGGCGGCGACAAGATCGCCGACGAACTCTACGCAGCACTCAAATCCTCCCGCTGAGGTCCGTTCCTCGGTCTGATCAGCCACCACATCCTGCGAGAGAGGTCACACCATCTTGACGATGATCCCATCCCGGGCCGCGACCGGTCGGACGCTGACCCGTCGGGCGCTGCTCGGTGCCGGCACGGCTGTCGGCCTGTCCGGCGCCCTAGCCGGTTGCTCCAACGAGGGACGCGGCGGGACCACCGGAGCCAACGACGCCGCCTCCAAGTCGAAGGTCCGGCCGGCCTACATCCCGTACCAGGGTGTCGAACCTGACATGGCCGGCGCCACAATCGGCATCCCGGACGCCTTCAACAAGTATCCGGCCGAACCGGTGCAGGCGATCGACGCTCCGCCCGGCGACGGCGAGCCGATCAAGGTGATGACGTTCACCAACACCCCGATCCCGCCGAAGCTCTCCCGCAACGACTTCTGGCAGGAGTTCAACAAGCGAGCCGGCTCACCGTTGGAGCTCGATCTCACCCCGTCGGTGGACTACGACAAGAAGTTCGCCACCGCGGTCGCCGGCGACAAGCTCGGTGAGTTGTTCATGATCGGCGGCATCCCGCAGAAGCCGCAGATGCTGGCCGCCAAGGCCGTCGACCTCACACCACACCTGGCCGGCGACAAGATCAAGAAATACCCGTTCCTGGCCAACCTGGCCGATGCCAGTTGGAATGCGGCGATCTTCGACGGCAAGATCTACGGCATCCCGATCCCCCGCGGAGCCATCAGCTCCCAGGCGCTCTATGCGCGCAAGGACATCCTCGATGATCTTGGACTGTCCACCGAGCTGAAGTCCGCCGACGACTTCGTCCAACTCTGCAAGGAACTCAGCAACAAGCGCAAGAACCAATTCGCGCTGGCCAACGTGCCGACCCAGTTCGTTCAGAACATGTTCGGCATCGCCAACAGTTGGACCGAGGAGGGCGGCAAGCTGGTCAGCAATCGGGAGGATCCGGCGCAGCAAGATGCGCTCGCCCTGCTGGCCAAACTCTGGAAGGCCGGCTACATCCACCCCGACGCCTTCGCCAGCCAGAACCAGGACATGAAGACCCGCTTCGGCAACGGCACCAGTGCGCTGGTGTTCGACACCTTCAGCGGCTGGCCCGGCTATCTGCAGACGATGCCGCAGAACGCCGAGCTCGCGGTCATCCCGACGCCGGCGCACGACGGCTCCGGCGTCGGCAAGACCTGGCTCGGCGCACCGACGATCGCGGTCACTGCGATCAGTAAGAAGGCCGAGGACCGGGTCGAGACCCTGCTCAGCTATCTGAACTACCTCGCCACGCCGTTCGGCACCAGCGAGTACCTGTTCCGACGGTTCGGCATCGAGGGTGTCGATCACGAGATCTCCGACGGCAATCCGGTGCTGACCGACAAGGGGCTGAGCGAAACCCAGCTCTCCCTCGGTTATCAGGCCGACGCGCCGTGGGCGATCTTCCTTCCCGACCGCACGGGCAGCGCTCAGGCCTGCTTCGACGCCATGAAGAAGATCTGCCCCGACGCCCTCACCAACCCGGTCGCCGGCATGTACTCCGAGACCGAGAACCGTAAGGGCGGTCAACTCAACGAAGACATCGGCAACATCACCGACGACATCATCCAAGGCCGCAAACCCGTCTCCGCCTGGGCACCCGCAGTCAAGAAATGGAAGGCCGGCGGCGGCGACAAGATCGCCGACGAACTCTACGCAGCACTCAAATCCTCCCGCTGACCCACTCCGCTGCAGTCCCGCCGGCCCGGCCCGTCGCCCCTCCTGCTCCTCGGCCTCGGGACTTTTCGCGACACGTACTGCGAAAGTCCCGATCCGGAGCAATTCCTGGGCGATTCGGTATCAGATGATGCGAAAAGTCCGGTTGCGATCGGTGGCGGAGGTCAGCGATGGTCAGCGACGCCCAGCGACAAGGCGGGGTGTCGGAGCCGCGTTCTAGGGTTCTGACCATGGCCAACACGCATCACGCGATCAACTACGTCGAGCTCGCAGCAACCGACCTGCAGGCGTCCAAGGACTTCTTCGGCGGAGTCTTCGGCTGGACGTTCAACGACTACGGGCCGGACTATGCCGGGATCCGGGCGGCCGACGGTGACGGTGAGGTCGGCGGTCTCAATCCGGCGGCTTCTGCCGGGTCCGGAGCGCCACTGGTGATCATCTACTCCGATGATCTGGACGCCACGCTGACGGCCGTCCGTGACGCCGGCGCGCCGATCACCGAGGGCCCCTACGACTTCCCCGGCGGGCGCCGGTTCCACTTCACCGATCCGGGTGGCAATCAACTCGCCGTCTGGGGAAGTTGATCACCGACCTCTACTCCGGATGGCCGCGCCGCCTGGTCAGCCGACCAGCAGCGGGACGGTCATCTCGGCGGGGGTCAGCGAACCGTGCATGCCGACCAGACCGGACTCCCGCGGCTGAGTATCGGTCATGATCGCCCAGTCGTCGCGCATCGCCACCAGGACGTGGCCGTAGCGCTCCAGAACTCGATCGTCGACCGCGCCGAACCAGCCGTCGTCGATCGCGTCTTCCCTGGTCCGGACCCAGGCCCGGTCGCCGAGCAGGTCGGCCCACCGGGCCGCCACCAACCGCGGATTGTCGTGGTCGACATACAGCTGCCGGAAGCGGCCCTCGCCGGCGATCGCGTCGACACCGATCATCAGCTCCGGCTCGTCCTCGGCGGTGATCCGATGATCCTGCCGGATGTCGATCATGCCGTGATCCCCGGTGATGATCATGGCGACGTCCTCCGGCAGACGCTCCCGAAGGAGTCCCAGTCGGCGGTCGATCAGGGTCAGGACGTCCAGCCAGTCAGGCGATTCGCAGCCGTGGGCATGGCCGGCATGATCAAGATCGCGCTCGTAGGCGTACACCAGGCTGCGGCTGCCGCGTCGGGCCGCCCGCCCGATCAGGTCGGCGCGGTCCCGATCGCTCGCCCGCGCGGTGAAGCCGACGAAATCGGCACCGCGCTGCGCAGCGGCGGTCAACCCGCTGGTCGCGAAATGGGACGGTGACACCGAACTGACCGCCACGCCGGCCGCGGCGGCCCGCTCGAACATCGTCTGTCTGGGCTGGTATTCCTCGGGAACCACCGGCGCATCCCAGTAGAGCGAGTTCAGCACCTCACGGGTCTCCGGCACTCGTGAGGTGTAGCCGACCAGACCGTGCTCCCCCGGCGCCAATCCGGTCCCCAGACAGGTCAGACTGGTCGCGGTCGTGCTCGGCACACCGGACGTGATCGGTCGGGCCTCGCCCATCAGGCTGGTCAGATAGCCGGCGTTGCGGACCGCTCGACGCAGCAGATGCCAACCCAGTCCGTCGACCAACACCACCACGAAGCGGTCCGCATCGGGTAGTTCGATGATGGTGGAGCAGCCCGGCACCCCGAGCCGCGCACCGATACTCGGCATCAGGTCGGCCAGCGTCGAGCGCTGGTAGGCCGGTCGGATCATCTCCGGCAGCCGACGCGTGCCGGTGGCGTCACCCGGTCGGCCGGGGATCCGCGCAGATCCGTCGGTCATCGTCATCGAACCGGTCACGGTCATCGACCGGTAGCCCGTTGCAGTTCGGTGCCGAACCGGATCAGCCGGGCGACTCGCTCCGGTCCGTCGGCGGCCGCACTCATCCGGATGGTCAGATCATCGGCGACCAGGTTGCCGGTGTAGCCGTGGTCGGCCTCGCAGTTGGGGTCGGTGCAGGCCGCGGGCTCGAGATCCAGCCGGCGCATCGCTCCCCAGCCGATCGACAACCACGTCTCGTAGACGTCGTCGGCGCCGCCGTTGGCCCGTCGTCCGGCGGCTCCGAAGCCCTCGGGATCGGGCACCACCCGGGACAGCACCACCGTATTGACCTTGCCCAGCGCAACCGACTCCGTCGACGAGGACGCGAAGGTCCGCTGCACCCCGGCCTCGGCCGGATGGTCATCGGTGTGGCCGACGATCAACCGGGTCGGCGTCAGCAGCAGCACCGTCAGATGGCGATGGATCTCGTCCCGGTCGAAGGTCGGCTCGTGGTGCACGACGAAGCCCTGGATCTGCTCGTCACCGGCCGCCAGCACGACGCCGTCCTCGACCAGATCGGGGAAGTAGCCGCACGACTCGATGTCGGAGCGCAGCTCCTGCCGAATGGTCGTCGATGCCTGCATGGGCCCCATCCTTGCACGCCACCGAACCCGCCCGGCCCCCACATCCACAGCCGACCTCCCGATCAGAGTTCGCGGGCCAGCGGGTCGCGTTGGTCGTTGCTGGGGGCGACCTCGATCCGGGCGCCCAGCACCGACAATCCGGTCCGGGTCGCGATGCACGGCGTGAGCAGCAGGCTGGACAGCTGTGGCAGATCGTCGGACAACTGGCCGACCCGATGCAGCAGGTCCTCCACCAGTGACACGTCGACGCCCGGGCTGCCATGCAGGCCGAACAGGGTCGGCGCCGCCCGGAGGTCGCGGACCATCGCCGCGGCGTCGACAGTAGTCAGCGGCGGCACCCGGTAGGCGGTGTCACCGAGCAGGTCACTGGCGATCCCGGCCAGCCCGATCTCCACGATCGGGCCGAAGGCCGCGTCCTCCCGGCTGGTGATCCGCAGCGGCACTCCGGGCGCGACCATCGGCTGCACAACGGGCGCGGCGGCGGCCAGACCGCCGTCGGTGTCCAGACCGAGATCGTCGACCAGGCCGGTCAGATCCAGCCAGGCCCGTTTCATGGCGTCCGGCCCGTCCAGGTTGCGGAACACGCTGGCCAGATCGGGACGGCCGCGGACCTTCTCGGCGGTCGCCTTCAGCACCACACCCCAGCCGTAGCCGGCGGCGGCATCGATGGCCTGGTCCAGGGTGTCGACCCGGCGCTGCCGGACCAGCTCGATCCCGTACGCCGACAGCAGACCGGCGGCCTCGTCGTCGGTCAGTCGGCGCCCCTCCGGAGCCGTCGTCAGTGCCCCGTTGATCACTCGTTTGGCGGCCGGTGTGTCGACCCCGTCCAACAGCGGTACGGCTCCCGGGTCGCGTTGCCGCCAGTGCGCGTAGGCACTGATCGCGGCCAACGCGCGGATCGCATCGGCCGGTGCCTCGAAGATCGGCAAGGACTGTCCGACGTCGGGCCCCTGCGGCGGGTCGTCGAAGTCGGTGAAGTCCAGGAACGCCGCCAGCAGCGGCTTGGTCGACTCGGCTGCGAGGTCCTCCAGCCCCCAGCGCGCCCGGTGCGGATCGGAACCGAAGACCCCGACCACCGCGCACAGCACCGCGTCGCAGGAATCGTCGGCCAGCGCGCCACCGGCCAACTCGACGATCTGCTCCACCGGCGCGCCCGGCGGCAGCAGCAGTGGATCACCGGCCGACAGCAGACCGCTGCCGGAGACGGTCTGGGTGAGCTGGTGGGCCAGCGTCTCGGAGTTGGTGACCAGCTGGGTCCGCGGCCCCGCCGGCAATGGCTGCCGGGCCGCGACCTGGGCGATCCCGATCATCTCCTCACGCCGGCCGACCACGATCACGCCGGACTGCCGGAACAGCGCGTCGACGGCGGCCTCGGAGGCGTGCGCCAGCCGGGTGTGGTCCGGCGCGGAAGCGATCCGGCGGGCCCGTCCGGGGGCGTACACGACGACGGGCTTGCGGCGCGCCAACCGGCGGATGATCCGGGTGAACTTGCGTGGGTTGCCCAACGTGTCCAACGACATCAGGCAGACCGCGGTGTCCTCGTCGTCCTCCCAGTACTGCATCACGTCGTTGCCACTGACGTCGGCGTATTCGCCGGTGGAGATGAACGACGACACCCCGAGATGCTGACGGATCGCCGGCGCCAGCATCGCCACCCCGATCGCGGCCGACTGGCAGAACAGTCCGACACTTCCGGCCCGCGGCATCGGCCCGGGGATCGCGGTCAGCGCGACGTCGGAGCTGGTGTTGATCAAGCCCAGCGCGTCCGGACCCAACGCGCGGATCCCGTACGCCCTGGCCAGGCTGACCACCCGGCCGCTGTCGCTGATCCCGATGTCGGCACCGGTCAGCACCACGATCGCGTGCGCGCCCTTGTGCGCCGCGTCGATCACCGCAGCACCAAGATCATCACGCGGGATCGAGGCGATCACCAGATCGATGCTGCCGTCGACGGTGGCCAGCGACGGACTGGTCGGGACGCCGGCGATCGGTGTCCGGTCGGTGCTGACCGCGACCAGCTCACCGCGGTAGCCGCCGGACAGCATCGAGGTGACGATGGTCTGCGCACGGTCCCCGTCGCCGAGCACGACCACCCGTTCGGGGTTGAGCATCCGCCGCACCGACGCTCCCTCCGCGCGATGCTCGCGGCGTTCCATCACACCGACCGAGGTGTCGGACGGCAGGATCGGGAACTCGACGTTCAGGACACCGTCCTCGTAGGCCCGATTGACCTTGTAGCCGGCGTCGGCGAACACCTGGGCCATCCGCTCGTTCTCCGGCAGCACGTCGGCGACGAAGCCGGTGATGCCCCGCTCCCGGGCTGCCTCGGCCAGATGCTCCAACAGCAGCTGGCCGATCCCCCGGCCCTGCTGGGCATCCTCGACCAGGAAGGCGACCTCGGCCCGGTCGTCCTCGAGTCGCTCGTAGCGGCCGACGCCGATCATCCGTTCACCGACGGTCAGGATGAAGGCGACCCGGTCGACGTAGTCCACGGTGGTGAACCGGTCCACGTCGCGGTCGCTGAGCCGCGGGTAGGGCGCGAAGAAGCGGAGGTATTTGGACTCATCGGAGACCCGGGCGTAGAAGTCGACCAGCATCGCGGCATCGCTGGGTTTGATCGGCCGCAGCCGAGCCAGCCCGCCATCGCTGAGCACCACGTCGGCTTCCCAGCCGACGGGGTATCCCGGCGGGTTGGCGTTGGGGTCGGCGGGCACGGGCTCAATCGTACGCAGCCGGTCCGACCGTCGTCGTCGGAACCTCACCACCGCACCACCTCCTCGACCAACCCTCCGCCCGACCGACGACGTCCCGCAACCCCGTTCCCACAGCGGCTGGGTGGCCGATACCGCGGGCGTGGGGTCAGCCCGGCCAGCTGGCGCTGTAGAAGCGGACGTAGTCGAAGGCGGCGGTGGTCGCCGGCTCCGAGCCGCCCTGGGTGACCAGCCCGATCCGCGGCACCGTGCCGTCGCTGAAGGTCCAGACCGCTCCCCAGGTCCACTGCTCGCCGTCGGTGCTCACCGCGGACCGGAACTGGTGCTCGCCGGCGGCGTTGCGGTGGTGGGCCAACCGCAGCCACGTGCTGCCACGGCTCGGGGTGGCTTCGATGGCCGCACCCCAGGCGGTCCGGCCGTCGCCGGAACCGACCAGCAATCGGCCGAACTCGGTCGCCCGGGTGCCGGCGATCGCCACCTTGTCCAGCCGGGCGAAGTCGGTGTCGCTGCGATAGGCCACCAGCCCGGCCTGCTGGAAGTTGCGCACCTCGTCCTCACCGAGATCGAGATCGAGCCTGGTTTCCACCATCCAGTCGGCGTCCGGCTCGGCCAACGGCTTGTGCAGCAACACCGCACCCCGGTTGTCGGGGTCGGACAGATCACCGTCCTGGACCGGCCAGCTGAGTCGCCCGTCGGTGACCTCGGCCGACGACGCCTCGGGGCGCACCCAGCTCCAGTCGGCAAGATCATCACCGGTGAACTCGTCGCTGCTGATCAGCGCTCCCCGCTCGGGGGTCGGGACCAGCTCTGTCGCCTGCGCGGCCACCGGACGGATGGTCAGGTTGTCGATCAGCGCCGCCCCGGTGAACTGGACCGGAGCGATCGGCAAATCAAGATCATCGGCGGTCAGCCTGACCTCGGCTCCCGGATCGGCCAAACCTGATTCGCTCAACCAGGCTTGGACATTCCTGCCCTCGACCCGGACGGTCAGCCGTTGCCAGCCGGTGCGATCGGACAGAGCACCGACGAGCCGGTCGCGGCCGATCCTGGTCTGGTCACCGGTGTCCACCCGGACGACCAGTTCCGACCGGTCGGGGTCGACGCTGACGGTGACCCGGTTGCCGGTCGAACCGAAGCGGACCGAGGTCCGATCGGTCACGCTGTCCAGATCAGCGGTGAACAGCACGCTGTCGGCGGCTGCCTGCTGCACGGTCCGCGCCGAGCCGGTCAACCGGGCGGTTGCGCCGGCCTGCGGATCCTGCGGTCCGCCGCGCAAGCCTCGGAGCCCGCCCGCTGCCGGATCGTCGGCGGTGATCCCCAGCCCGGAGCCGGTCACCGGCGCCGGTTGCGCGGTGACGGACGGGCCGGCACCGGCACGAGCGCGGGGCCAGCCGTCGATCCAGTCGATCCGATCGATCAGCATCGGTCGCCGGTTCACCCCGAACGGCTGATTCAGCCACGGGTTCTTGCGATCGATGGCGTGGTAGACGATGAAATCCCGTCCGGCCGCATCGGTCATGATCGCGTGGTGACCGGTGCCGATCCATCGGTTCCCGTTCTGTCTGATCAGGTTGGTGCCACCGACGTACGGATCGGTCAGCGACCGATCCTCGGCGTCGGTGAAAGGGCCGAGCGGCGATCGCGATCGTCCGGTGTAGACGGTATAGCCGGTCGCCGGACCGGCGCAGCAGTTGGCCGAGGAGCCCATGAAGTAGTACCACCCGTCGTGCCGCACGACGTAGCCGCCTTCGTAGCGGTCGGTGGCCGTCACCTGGGTGTAGTCGCCGGACTCGGTGGTCAGTCCGTCGGAACTGATCTTGGTCCCCCAGAAGCCTCCGTTGTAGCCGCCGAAGTAGAGATAGTTCTGGCCGTCGACGTCGGTGAAACCCGCCGGGTCGATGGTGCCCAGGAAACTGCCGTCGTCGCGTTCCCGCGGGGCGATGATCGGCTCGTCGGTCGGTTGCCACGGCCCCTCCGGGGAGTCGGCCGTGGCGACGCCGACGCCGGGGTCGCCGCCGTCGTTCAGGGTGGTGTCGGTGACGGTGAAGTAGAGCACGTAGCGACCGTCGATGTAGCGGATGTCCGGTGCCCAGAGCCCGGCGTCGGGTTCGGCGTAGGACGGCCGGTTGTCGTCGTCGAAGACCGTGCCGCGGTAGTCCCAGTGCGACCAGTCCTTGGTCCGCGCGATGTGCATGGCACCGGACGGCTGCCCCTCGTACAGCGGGTCGGCGGTGGCGAACGCATACCACCAGCCGTCCTTGCCCTGGATCACCGACGGATCGGCGAATGTGTCGGAGAAGGCATCGCTGACGGCGTTGCGATAGGTCGACGCTGCCGCTGACGCGGGACCGCTGGGAGGTGCTGCCGCGACCGGCAGCAGCGCAAAGCTGATCATGGACGCGGCGGCTACCGCGATGATCAGCAGTTGGCGGAGATTGATCATGGACGACCTCGGGGGTTGATCGATGACGGACGCAGGACGGGAGCCGGCGCTCGGCTCAGGCCGGAGCCAGTCTGATGCAGTGCCAGGAAATGGCGGGTAGATCGGCGATCAGCCGGCCGTCCGCGAGACGGGCATTGCCGGCAACCGGACGGACCCTGTCCGGTTCGGTCTCGGTGTTGCGGGCATGCGGGTCCTGGTCGGTGATCACCAGGTGCTCGACGAGCTGCCACTGCTCGACCGCGAAGCCGCCGAGGTCGACCTCGAATCCGAGCGGCGTGTCGATGCTTCGGTTGACCGCGAAGATCACCACCGCGCCGGTGTCCGGGTCGTGGGTGGTGACACTGTGCAGTTGATCGACCGCGCCGTAGCGGGCGGTGTTGATCACCGGCCCGTCGCCCGCCTCGGCCAGCACCACCGGGGCGGCATGCCGACTGGTCAACGCAAAGGGATGGAAGATCGTCTGCCGCCAGGCCGGCCCACCCGGCCGGGTCAGGATCGGTGCCAGCAGGTTGACCAACTGGGCCTGACAGGCCACGGCGACCCGGTCGGTGTGCCGGATCAGTTCGATCAGCAGGCTGCCGACCACCACGGCCTCGGAGACGTCGTAGATCTCCTCGGCCTCGGTGCCCGGCTCATGATCGGCATTGCGCTCGGCAAACCAGACATTCCACTCGTCGAAGCTGATGGTGATCTTCTTGTCCGACTTGCGGGTCGCCGCGACATGATCGGCGGTCGCCACCACAGACGAGATGAAGCGGTCCATGTCTTCGGCACTGGCCAGGAAGGACTGCTCGTCACCGTCGGTCGGCTCGTAGTAGGCGTGCGCGGAGATGTGTTCGACGTGGTCGAAGCAGCGTTCCAGAACGATCCGTTCCCAGCTACCGAAGGTCGGCATCCCGCGGCCGCTGGAGCCGCACGCGACCAGTTCGAGATCGCGGTCGAAGCGTTTCATCGCGCGGCCGGTCTCCTCGGCCAACCGGCCGTACTCCTCCGGGGTCTTGAAGCCGATCTGCCAGGGGCCGTCCATCTCGTTGCCCAGACACCAGACCCGGACGTCGTACGGCTCGACCTGCCCGTTGCGGCCGCGTTCGTCGGACAGCGCCAGGCCAGGCTCGGCGTTGACGTACTGCAACAGCTCGACGGCCTCCCGGACACCCGCGGTGCCGAGGTTGACCGCCATCATCGGCTCCAGTCCGAGCCGGGCGCTCCACTGCAGGAACTCGTCGGTGCCGACCTGATTGGTCTCCTTGACGTTCCAGGCCAGGTCGTAGCGGACCGGTCGATCCTGCTTCGGCCCGATCCCGTCCCGCCAGTCGTAGGCGGAGACGAAGTTGCCACCCGGGTAACGGACGATCGTGGGTCCGAGTTCGGTGATCAACTCCGCGACGTCGGACCGGAAGCCGTGACTGTCGGCGGTCGGATGATCGGGCTCATAGATGCCGGTGTAAACGCATCGGCCCAGATGCTCGACGAAGGACCCGAACAACCTGCGGTTGAGTCCCCCGACAACGAACATCGGATCGATCTTGATCTTGCTGCTGGCCGCGGGACCCGCGTCCATCGGTGCCTCCTGCTCACGACGGTGGAAACAGACAGCTGCTCACGTCCGGCGACCCAGAGGCCGCACCGGACACCTGACCCTGGCATATTGATTACAAGGTTGTAAAGGCCTGAACCAAAATTGCGCTTCCTGCTGGACAGGGGCACTACGGTCTGCCGTAATCGTTGCACGGGCCGCGCAGCCCGATGTGCAGACTTCAAGGAGGAAGTCATGATCAGACCCCATACCCCTGCCGGCAGGAGCCCGATCGACACCGAGCGCGATACTGCGCCGGCCATCGGGCGTCGGACACTTCTCGGCGGGACACTCGCCGCCGGACTCGGCCTCACAGCCGCTGCTTGTAGCCCGGGCTCGGCCGGGCGACCCGGCCAACAGACCGCACCCAAGGAAGGCGACGGCGGCGCCCAGGGCTACGACGGTCCGGCTGTCGAGCTCGCCTTCTGGCACGGCCTCACCGGTGGTGACGGCCCGATCATGAAGCAGCTCACCGACCGCTTCACCGAGGAGTTCCCCAAGATCACGATCAAACAGCAGGCGATCGCCTGGGACCAGTACTACGAGAAGCTGCCGGCCGCGGTCAGCCAGGGCAAGGGCCCGGACATCGCGATCATGCACATCGACCGGGTGGCCACCAACGCCGCCCGGCAGGTGATCCAGCCGCTGGACGACGTCAACAAGGCACTCGGACTCGGTGAGGGCGACTACGTCCCGATCGCCTGGCGCGGCGGTCAGTACGACAACAAGCACTGGAGCGTTCCGCTCGATGTGCACTGTGCCGGGCTGTACTACAACACGAAGACGATGGAGAAGGTCGGTCTCGACCCGGAGCAGCCACCGACCACTGCCGACGAATACCTGAACGCCCTGGACAAGGCGAAGTCCAAGGGGATCCAGGGCATGTGGGTGTCGGCCCTCAGCGCCTCCGGACTGCTGGCCCAGACGCTGGTCTACCAGTTCGGCGGCAGGATGGTCGCCGACGACGGCTCGGCGGTCGAATTCGCCTCCGACGCCGGGGTGCAGGCCGTCGACTGGCTGAAGATGTTGATCAAGGAGGGCTACAGCCCGGCCAAGGCGGCCGCCGACGGCGATGTGGTCTCCTTCCAGAACGACAAGTCGCTGTTCATGTTCAACGGCTCCTGGATGGTGACACCGCTGAACGACGTCAAGAAGCTGGAATGGGATGCCACCGTGGTGCCCAACATCGGCGGCACCCAGGCGGTCTGGTCCGGATCGCACCAGATGGTGTTACCGGCCAACAAGGGCGGCGACGAGAACAAGTCCGAGGCCGGCCGAGTGTTCCTGAACTGGCTGTCCAAACACTCTCTGGACTGGGCCGATGCCGGCCAGGTCCCGGCCCGCAACGATGTCCGGGAGAACGCGAAGTTCGCCGACAAGGGACCGGTGGTCGACTTCGCCAAGCAGCTGGACTACATCCACTTCACCCCGCCGGTGCCGGGCATCACCGACTGCCTGGTCGACTGGGCGCCGGCGGTGAATGCGGCGATGCTCGGCAAGAAGGAGACCAAGGCCGCGCTGGAAGCTGCCCAGGCCAAGGGCAACAAGATCCTCGAGCAGAACAAGAAGAAGTACGGATGACCACCGCGACCGCGCCGGGGTCGGTGACGGGGGTCGCGACCACGACGCCTGGTAAGCCGACCCGCGGCAAGATCCGCTACCACCATCCGATCACGCCGTACCTGTTCGTGCTCCCGTTCGTGCTGCTGCTGTTGACGTTCGTGATCGGCCCCGCGGTGTTCGGGATCTGGATCAGCCTGCACGCCTGGGACTACATGCTGCCGGAGAGGCCGTTCATCGGATTGAAGAACTACAGCGACCTGTTCAATCCGGAGTCGGTGATCTACGAGTCGTTCTGGCACGGGATGCGGGCAACGGCGATCTTCACCGTCGTGTCGGTGCCGTTCTTGGTGCTCTGCCCGCTGGTGGTCGCGCTGGTGCTGAACCGGAAGTTCCCCGGTCGTAACGTCTTCCGGGCGATCATCTTCGCGCCGTTCGTCCTCGGGATTGCGATCGTCGGCCTGCTGTGGAACTACCTGTTGGACACCCAGTTCGGGTTGATCAACGCCGTCCTCGGCCTGGTCGGGATCCATCCGGTCGGCTGGACCCAGGAGCAACCGGCGGCCTGGGCGGCGATGGTCGGCATGACGGTCTGGTGGACGCTCGGCTTCAACTGCGTGATCTACCTGGCCGGGCTGCAGTCGCTGCCGGAGGAACACTACGAGGCGGCCGAACTGGACGGGGCCGGCGCCTGGGGGAAGTTCCGCTACATCACCATTCCCGGGTTGCGGAACATCTTCGTCTTTGTGATCACGATGACCGTGCTGGCCAGTGCCAACATGTTCGGCCAGTCCTATCTGGTCACCAACGGCGGCCCCGGTGACAGCACCCGGACCGCACTGATGGTGATGACCGAGGAAGGTCTACGCCGGTTCCAGATGGGGACGGCGTCGGCGATGTCGTACCTGCTGGCGATCTTCCTGGCGATCATCTCGATCTTGAACTTCGGACTGTTGCGGGAGCGGAAATCATGACCGCCGTACGAGAGGTTGCCACCGATTCGACCACGACCGATCGCCGGTCGCCCGGACCACATCGTCGGGCCTATCGCCGCGATCGGAACGGACCGCTGTTCTGGATCGCGATCGTGCTGCTGTCGTTGATCTTCGTGGTGCCGATCCTGTGGATGTATCTGACCTCGTTCCGGACCGAGGCCGACGCCCGGACCATCCCGGTGAAGTTCATCCCCGACGAGTTGACCCTGCGGGCCTACCGGTTCGTCTTTGTCGACAGCGAGAATCCGGTGCTCCGCTGGGCCCTGAACTCGCTGGTAGCGGCGTCGTTGCACTGTGTGCTGGTGTTGGCGGTGTCGTCGCTGGCGGCCTATGCACTGGCCAGGATGCAGTTCCGGGGTCGCAAGGTGCTGTTCGTGGTGTTGATCGCCACCATGTTCATCCCGGGTTTCGTCTTCTTGATGCCGAACTACCTGCTGATGGACACGCTGTCCTGGACCGACACCATCTGGGCGCTGGTCGTCCCGGGGGCCGCCGGTGCCTTCAATGTGTTCTTCCTGCGGCAGTTCTTCCTGTCCATCCCGCGGGAGTTGGAGGAGACCGCGTTGATCGACGGCGCGAACTCCTGGGTGATCTTCACCCGGATCGTGTTGCCGTTGGCCAAGCCGGCCCTGGTCACCCTGACGGTGCTGGCGTTCCTGGCCAACTGGAACGACTTCATCTGGCCGATCTTCGTGCTCTTCTCACCGGAACGGTTGACCCTGGCGCCCGGCCTGGCGACCCTGCAGGGAGCGGAGTCGACCGATTATCCGGTGGTGATGGCCGGCGCCACCATCGCCTCCATCCCGGTGTTGATCTTGTACGTCGTCCTGCAGCGCTACATCATCGAGGGCGTCGCCACCAGCGGCATCAAGGGCTGACCGCGACCCTGAGCCTGTCGAAGGGGCAAGAAAGCTGATCATCGCCACCGGTCCTTCGACAAGCTCAGGAACCGGCGGGCCAGACGCAGCGGAAGCCGTTGTTGCCGCCGCCGCTGTTGGGTTCGTTGCGGCTGCGGGCGGCGACCCGATAGCGATTGCAGTAGGACTTGTGGCACAGATAGGAGCCGCCGCGCATCACCCGCTGCGGTCCGCTCGGCGGGCCGGACGGGTTCATGATCGGCTGTCCGGGCGCGGCGGTCTGGTGATCGGTGCCCCAGTGATCGGCGGTCCATTCCCAGACGTTGCCGACGATCTCGTAGAGCCCGAAGCCGTTGGCCGGGTAGCTGCGGACCGGGGCGGTCCCCCGGAACCCGTCGTCGGCAACGTTTCGGACCGGGAACTTGCCCTGCCAGATGTTGCAGAGATGATCACCGCCCGGGGTCAGTTCGTCGCCCCACGGGTAGCGGGCTTGTTCGAGTCCGCCCCGCGCGGCGTACTCCCACTCCGCCTCGGTCGGTAACCGGCCGCCGGCCCAGTCGCAGTAGGCGACGGCGTCGTTCCAGGAGACGTGCACCACCGGATGGTCGGCCCGCCCGTCGAGGTCCGATCCCGGCCCTTCAGGATGGTCCCAGGTGGCGCCCTCGACCGCACACCACCAGGGGGTGACCTCGGGACGCGCGCTGATCTTGCGGATCGCTGCCGGCAGGAACCCGGCGAAGACGAAGCTCCAGCCGAATGATTCCGCCTCGGTGTGATGGCCGGTCGCGGCGACGAAACGGGCGAACTGATCATTGGTCACCGTCGTCGCACCGATCGCGAACGGGTCGACGTGCACCAGCCGGATCGGTCCCTCGGCATCGTCGGGGAACCCCTCGGCATCGTCGGTCCCCATCAGGAACTCGCCACCCGGCAAGGCGATCCGGTCGCCCAGGTCGTCCGTGCTGGCGGTCGCAGCCGGCTCGGCGGTGGGCAGCGTCGACGGGCCGACCGGTCGGCCGGGCGCACAGCAGTGATCATGCTCCACGGAGTCACCGTATACGTCGGGCTCGCGACTGCCCGGTGATGGGTGCCGCTGGTGACACGTGCAGGCAGGCTCGAATCGGAAACCCTTTGCCCGAATTGACCGATCGACCTATTATTTGACCATGCGGTCAGATTCTGGTCCCGTTCTCCCCGCTCCTCGTCCACCACAGTCCCCTGTCGATCCGCGCTGCCGCGGTTGGTGGGCGGTCCAATGGGCTGTGCTGTTCGGCTCCGCCGTGATCGTGCTGGCGGGGCTCGGGCTGCTCATCCCGCCGGCTCGGATCTGGTTCCTGGTGCCCGCCGCCGTCCTCCTCGCGGCCGGTCTGGTGCTCGCGCTGACTGCGCCGCGGGTGCAGTATCAGGTGCACCGCTGGGAGACCACCGACGACGCGGTCTACGTCCGATCGGGCTGGCTGTGGCGGGAATGGCGCGCCGCCCCGCTGTCCCGGGTGCAGACCGTCGATCTGGTCCGCGGCCCGATCCAACGCGGCTTCGGGCTGGCCACCGTCACGGTGACGACGGCATCGGCCAAGGGAGCGGTCAAGATCGAGGCGCTGGACGCCGCCGAGGCCGAGGATCTGGTGCAGCAGTTGACCGTCCGCACCCAGGGCACCGCCGAGCAGCAGGGCGCCGATGACCGGGACGCGACGTGAGCGAGCGAGAGCCCGAGGTGAACGAGGAAGAGCCGACCGTGAGCGAGCGAGAGCCGGGCGAGGTCGAGCAGCCGTGGCAACGACTGCACCCTCGTACGGTGCTGGCCAGCACGGCGATGACCTTCGGTGGGGTCGTCGGCGCGGGAGTCCCGGTCGCGATCGGCTTGCTGCTCGGCGGTGTCGGGATCGGCTGGATCGCGCTCTGGGTGGTCGGCGGCATCATCGTCGTGACCGGCGCGATCGCGGTCTTCGAGGCGCTCCGGGTCCGAGCCAGCCGGTTTCGGCTGCGGGAGGATCGGATCGACCTGCGGGTCAGCCTGTTCGCCTCCAGCACCCGCTCGCTGCCGCTGCGCAGGATTCGCGCCGTGGACATCAACGCCGATCTGGCACAGCGTCGACTCGGGTTGGCATCGGTCCGGCTCGGGACCGGTGATCAGAGCGGCAGCCGCTTCGAACTGACCGCCATCGACCGGACACAGGCCGAGGCGTTGCGGACCGCCATCCTCGGCGAACGCTCCGCCGCAACCGGTGACCGGGTCGGGCGACTGGCGACCTTCGACCCGTCCTGGCTCCGGTACGCACCGGTCAGCCTCGGCACCCCGCTGATCGGCATCGCCGCCCTCGGTGCGATCGTCCAGGTGGCCGACTGGTTCAACGCCGTCCCCCGGCTGCTGGGAGTCTTCAACGACGCCCTGGGCGCCCTGCCGATCCCGGTCCGGATCCTGATTCTGCTCGTCGTCGCCGTCCTGGTCGGCATCGTCGGCTCACTGCTGTTCTTCGTCGAGTCCTGGTGGGGCTACCAACTCGACCGCGACCCCGACGGCACCCTGCATCTGCAGCGTGGCCTGATCGTCCGCCGGTCCAGCTCCTATCAGGGCGCCCGGATCCGCGGAGTCGGGCTGGACGAACCGATCGGCTATCGCCGGGTCGGCGCGGCCAAGCTGCATGTGGTCGCGGTCGGGCTGGACACCACGAAGGAGGACGGCTCCAAGAAGGAGGACAGCACGACGATCGTGCCGGCCGCACCGCGCGAGGTCGCCGTCGGTGTCGCCGCGGCGATCCTCGATGCCGATCCACCGACGAGTCTGCAGTCCCATCCACACGCTGCGGCCGGTCGGCGCTATCGCTGGTCGCTGCTGGCGTTGATCGCCGTCCTGATCATGGCGGCGGTGCCGGCGATCCTGTGGTCCGCGCTGCGCGGCTCGGCCGACCTGTGGTGGCTGGTCGCGGTGCTGGCGTTGCTGGGCATCCCGATCAGCTGGTGGCTGTGCCGGGACAACATCGCCGGCCTGGGTCACCTGATCACACCCGAGCACGTCGTGCTGCGCAGCGGGTCGGTGTTCCGGCGGACGAACATCCTGCGGCGCCGCGGTCTGCTCGGCTGGAACCTGCGTCAGTCCCCCGCCCAACGCCGGCTCGGGCTGGTCACTCTGGTCGCCACCTCGGCGGCGAGTCCGGGCAGCTTCCGGCTGCCCGACGTCGATCCCTCCGACGCGCACCGGCTGCTGGCCACCGCCGGCCCCGCCTGGGAACTGCTCTGGCACGCTGCCCGGGAACGGTCGTCGGATACGACCGCGACAGCCTCCGAAACCGCTGTCGTACGGGACATCACCAACCGCTCGCGATAGCGTCGGCTCATGGCGACTCATCCCCAGGTCCGAGCAGCACGGGACTTCCTGCTGCTGCATCGCAGCGATTACGACACCGCGTACGCCGGATTCAGCTGGCCGGACCTGCAGCTGTTCAACTTCGCCACCGACTGGTTCGACGGGCTGGCGGAGGAATCACCGGATCAGACCGCGCTGTGGGTGATCGACGCCGCACCGGACGGCGCCGCCGGCCGCGAACAGAAACTCAGCTTCGCCGAGTTGCGGGACCGCTCGATCGCGGCCGCCCAGTGGTTGAGCGGCCTCGGCGTCCGCCGCGGCGACCGCATCCTGCTGGTGCTGGGCAATTGCGTGCCGCTGTGGGAGATCATGCTCGCCTCGATCCGGCTCGGCGCGGTGGTGATCCCGGCCACGCCGCAGCTGGCGCCGGCCGACCTGGCGGACCGGGTCGATCGTGGTGAGGCCAAGCTGTTGATCGCCGACGTCGCCGATCAGCAGAAGTTCGCCGCGCTGGAGGTCGAGTACGGCAAGGTGGCGGTGGACGGAGCAGGCTCCGGTGCACCGGTGCCGGACGGCTGGCACGACTACGCGGCGGTCACCACCGACGCTGTCGGTGAGGCCGGCTTCCCCGGCGTCAGCCGGGCCGACGACCCGATGCTGCTCTACTTCACCTCCGGCACCACCGCGCTGCCCAAGCTGGTCGAACACACCCAGACCTCCTACCCGATCGGCCATCTGAGCACGATGTACTGGATGGGGCTGCGACCGGGCGACGTCCATCTGAACATCAGCTCGCCGGGCTGGGCCAAGCACGCCTGGAGCAGCTTCTTCGCCCCGTGGTTGGCCGGCGCGACGATCCTGGTCTACAACTACCAGCGGTTTGCACCACGGGGACTGCTGGGTGTGCTGGAGCAGACCGGTGTCACGACGTTCTGTGCCCCACCGACGGTCTGGCGGATGTTGATCCAGACCGACCTCGGGTCGGCGAAGACCTCCATCCGGGAGGCGTTCAGCGCCGGTGAACCGCTGAACCCCGAGGTGATCGAGCAGGTCAAGACGGCCTGGGGGCTGACGATCCGGGACGGCTACGGCCAGACCGAGACCTCAGCACAGGTCGGCAACCCGCCAGGGGTGCCGCTGAAGCTCGGGTCGATGGGCCGTCCGCTGCCCGGCTACCGGGTCCGGCTGGTCGATCCGGCCACCGGCGAGACTCGGACCGATGAGGGCGAGCTGTGTCTGGAGTTGCAGCCCCGACCGTTGCCGTTGATGACCGGTTACAAGCAACGCGCCGACCAGTTCGACGACGGCAAGAACGAACACGCCTTCGCCGGCGACGTCTACCACACCGGTGACGTGGTGAGCGTCGACGAGGACGGCTACCTCACCTACGTCGGTCGTTCCGACGACGTCTTCAAGGCCAGCGACTACCGGATCAGCCCGTTCGAGCTGGAATCGGTGCTGATCGAACATCCGGCCGTCGCCGAGGCCGCCGTCGTGCCACACCCCGACCCGGTACGGCTGGCGGTGCCCAAGGCGTTCGTCATCCTGGCCGGTGATCACCAGCCGACGGCCGAGGTCGCCCGCGACATCCTGGGTTACGCCCGCGAGCACCTGGCGCCGTACAAGCGGATCCGGATCATCGAGTTCGGTGAACTCCCGAAGACGATCAGTGGCAAGATCCGTCGGGTCGAGTTACGAAACGCCGAACAGTCCCGCAGCGAGCGTGGCGAGTTCGAGTTCTACGCCCAGGACTTCGAGTAGCTTCGGGGTTGTGAACGGGACGGTGGCGTGAGCAAGAAGACCAACGGGCCCACGGTTGCCGATGTGCTCGGGCCGTATCTGATCGAGCAGTGCGCTGCCGTGCAGGCGGTCGGCGCCGACCTGCAGGCGGCACTCCAGGATGATCTTGAACCGGCGCTGTCGGCCGAGCGGATCCACGACGGCCGGTCCGGGTGCCGCCGGATCCGCAGCATCGTCAAGGTGTACGAGGAATTCTTCTCCGTCCCCGAGAGCGGACGGCTGTCCGACGACGCCGGCTGGTTCGCGTCCCGGATGGGTGCGGTCCGCGATCTCGACGTGCTCGGCGAACGACTCACCCGGTCCATGGACCGGCTCGATGCCGATCTGATCCTGCACGACGCCCGGCAGGAGTTGATCATCCAGATCGGTTACCGACGGCAGATCGCGCTGGCCGAACTGCGCGACGCCGTACACAGCGAACCGTACGCCGATCTTCTTGATCAACTCGCCGCCTGGCAACGCAAGCCGGCCTTCGTCCCGGACGCGTCGAAGCCGGCCACCAAGATCAAGAAGTTCCTGAAACGGTCGGAGAGCAAGCTCGGCCGCCGGCTCCGGACCGCCGCGCTGGCGATCGCTGCCGACGACCCCGAGAGCGACGAGCTGATCCACACCGCACGCCGGGTCGGCAAACGGCATCGATACGCCGTCGAGGCCGCGGCCCCGGTCCTCGGCCCGTCCGCCGACCGGCTGGTGGAACTGCATCAGCAGTTCACCGACGAGCTCGGCGAATACCAGGACAGCCGGGTCGCCTCGGTGCTGCTCCGCGACCTCGGTGGCATCCCCGGACGCAACGGCTTCACCTTCGGCGTGCTGCACGCCCAGGAGACCGCGCTGCGTCGCCGGTTGGCCAAACGGATCGCCAAACGCGCCCACGGGCTCTGACACTCATCTCTCAGCCTGGCTGACCCCTGAACGGCGAGGCTTCGCCGGATCACGCGCCCGAGGAGGGACAATGGCCCGGCACCGACCTTGGAGAGTGATAGGCACACGATGGCAGCACGGAAGACCACGACGCCACCACCGGACGACATCGTCGAACGGATCGTCGACATCGACGTCTCGTCGGAGATGGAGACCAGCTATCTGGAGTACGCCTACTCGGTGATCTACACCCGGGCGTTGCCGGATGCGCGGGACGGTCTGAAACCGGTGCAGCGACGGATCCTGTACTCGATGCGGGACATGGGCGTGTTGCCGAATCGTCCGCACGTCAAGTGTGCCCGCGTCGTCGGCCAGGTGATGGGTGTGCTGCACCCGCACGGCGACACCGCGATCTACGACGCCCTGGTCCGGATGGCCCAGCCGTGGGCGATGCGGCTGCCGGTCGTCGACGGCCACGGCAACTTCGGTTCGCTGGACGCCGGCCCGGCCGCGATGCGGTACACCGAGTGCCGGATGGCGCCGCCGGCGCTGGCGATGACCGACGGCCTGGACAAGGACACCGTCGACTTCAAGGCCAACTACGACGGCAAGGAGACCGAGCCGGTCGTGCTGCCGGCGGCGTTCCCCAACCTGCTGGTCAACGGAGCCGGCGGGATCGCGGTCGGGATGGCGACCAACTGTGCGCCGCACAATCTGGTCGAGGTCGTCCAAGCGCTGCGCCATCTGCTCAAGCACCCGAACGCCACTCTGGACACGTTGATGCGCTTCGTACCCGGTCCCGATCTGCCGACCGGCGGCAAGATCATCGGCCTGGAAGGCATCCGGGATGCCTACGAGACCGGCAAGGGATCGTTCAAGATCAGGGCGACCGCACGGGTGGAGCAGGTCAGCCCGCGACGTAAGGGCATCGTGATCACCGAGCTGCCCTACAGCGTCGGACCGGAAAAGATCATCGAGCAGGTCAAGTCGCTGGTCGGGTCGAAGAAGCTGCAGGGCATCGCCGATCTGAAGGATCTGACCGACCTGACCAACGGCACCCGGCTGGTGATCGAGGTCAAGAACGGGTTCAATCCCGACGCACTGCTGGAGCAGCTCTACCGGCAGACCAAGCTGGAGGATTCATTCTCCATCAACGCACTCGCACTGGTCGACGAGCAGCCCAGAACGCTGTCGTTGAAGGAAATGCTGGAGGTCTACCTCAAGCACCGCCTCGAGGTGGTGTTGCGCCGCACCACCTACGACCGGGACAAGGCCGCCGAACGGTTGCACCTGGTCGAGGGCCTGTTGATCGCGATCCTGGACATCGACGACGTGATCGCGATCATCCGCGGTGCCGACGATGCGGCCGCCGCGCGGTCCAAGCTGATGGACGTGTTCGAGCTCACCGAGGTGCAGGCCAACTACATCCTGGACATGCAGCTGCGCCGGCTGACCAAGTATTCCAAGATCGAGTTGGACGCCGAGCGGGACGAGCTGCAGACCAAGATCGCCGAACTCACCGAGATCATCGAGAACGAGGACCTGTTGCGGACGCTGGTCGGCAACGAGCTGGCCGATGTCGCCAAGCAGTTCGGCACGCCGCGACGCACCATCCTGCTGTCCTCCAGCGGCGTCAGCACGACCACCAGTGCCGCACCGCTGGAGGTGCCCGACGATCCGTGCTGGGTGCTGCTGTCCTCCGCCGGCCTGCTGGCCCGCACCGAGAACGCCGATCCGCTGCCCGCCGAGGGCGGCCGGGCCAATCACGATGTGATCGTCTCGGCGATCCGGACGACGGCGCGCGGCGACTACGGCCTGATCACCACCGACGGCCGGTTGATCCGGGGCAACGCGCTGGACCTGCCGACCGTCCCGGTGACGGCCAACGCACCCAACCTGCAGGGCGGTGCGCACGTCACCGAGCTGATCGCGGCCGCCGAGCCGGGTGAGAAGATCATCGCCCTGACGCGACTCGGCGAGGACGCGGCGACGATCGCCCTCGGCACCAGGAACGGTGTGGTCAAGCGGGTCAACCCCGAGCTGTTGAACAAGGACAGCTGGGACATCATCCGCCTCGACGACGGCGACCGGGTGGTCGGCGCCGTCGAGCTGACCGACGACAGCGCCGAACTGGTGTTCATCTCCGACGACGCCCAGCTGCTGCATTTCGCCGCCACCGGTGTCCGACCCCAGGGCCGCTCCGGCGGCGGCATCGCCGGCATCAAGCTCGGCGCCGGACGATCGGTCGCCTTCTTCGGTGCGGTGCCCGCCGGCGAGGCGATCGTGGTCACTGTCTCCGGCAGTGCCGATGCGCTGCCGGGAACCGACGCCGGCGCGATCAAGGTGACGCCGTTCGAGGAGTATCCGGGCAAGGGCCGGGCGACCGGTGGTGTCCGTTGTCATCGCTTCCTGAAGGGCGAGGACACCCTGCTGTTCGCCTGGGCCGGTCCGACGCCGGCGATCGCCACCGCCGACAGCGGCGCCCCCGTCGAGCTCCCCGAAGCCGACGGCCGCCGCGACGGCTCCGGTGTCCCCGCCTCCCAGCCGATCACCGCCGCCGCCACCCGAACCATCCCCTAACCACCGACCCGTCGATTCCTCCCCGTTTTCGTCGGCGTGTCGGGGAGGAACTGACGGCTCGGCGGGTTGTGGACAACGCACCCGGGTCGGGAGCTGTTCGAAGCACTGTCCACAGGCAGGACCGGCCGGTCGGATTCGGCCGAGTGTGTGGGTATGAGGACCACTCACACGGCAGCGGAATCCGCGCAGGGCCGGCCGGAGACGCTGGTGTCTCCGCTCCCCGAGATCGACCAACTGGACCTGCCCGCCGGAATACCCTTCACCCGGGCGATGGCGATCGGCTACGGGATCGGACCGAATGTGCTCACCCGTCTGGTCCGGCAAGGTGTGCTGCGACGCGTCCTGCGGGGCGTCTACGTCGACAACGCCGTGCCGGACGGCATCGGTCTCCGGTCCCAGGCGATCTCGCTGGCGATCCCGAGCGATGCGATCGTCACCGACAGCACGGCGGCCTGGCTGTACGGCGCCGACGTACGGCCCCGTGGTGCGCACCTGCGTGAGCCGGAGGTGCACTGCTTTCGCCCACCGGGTCGCAGCCGCGTCCGTCGTCCCTCCGTGAACGGCGGCGAACGCACCCTGTCCGAACGCGACATTCAGATCGTCCACGGGATCACGGTGACGTCGCCACTCCGTACGGCATGCGATCTCGGCCGGCTGATGGCCCGTGACGACGCGATCGGCGCCCTGGATGCGATGTTGCGCCATGGGAATTTCGATCAACAGGAGCTCATCGGCGAGGTGCGGCGGTTTCGCGGTTACCGCGGCGTCGTTCAGCTTCGCGAGTTGGTTCGCTGGGCCGATGGAACGTCCGAGTCGATGGGCGAATCGACACTGCGACTGCGTTGGATCGACGAAGGGCTGCCGTCGCCCGAACTGCAGATCGTCGTGTCTCCGACCGGCCGGTGGCAACGCTATCGGCTGGACCTCGGTATCCGTCGGGTGCGTTACGCAGCCGAGTACGACGGGGACGATTGGCACTCGACCGAGGAACAGGTCGCCGCCGACCGAGCACGCGACGAAGATCTCGCTGCCGACGGGTGGATCGTCGACCACTTCCGACGGGGTGAGGTCTACCACAGTCGGGCCAACGTGGTCGGCAACCAACTCCGTGCCGGCCTGCGCCGAGCCGCCCGGAGGTCCGGTTCCGCCGCCGGCCGGTAGCTCCTGATTCAAAGCCGACAACCGGACGCTGATGCCTGATCACCCCACCAACCGCCGCCGACCCGTCAGTTCCTCCGCGACACACCGCGAAAAGCGGGGAGGAACTGACGGGTCGGCGGGTGGGTTAGGCGGGCTGGAGTTTGCCGGTGAGCATCCAGAGGGCGACCTCGTTGTCGGCGTACAGCGAGTTCTGGGTGATCGGGTCGTCGTTGGTCGGGAACTGCTTGACCCGGTCGCCGTTCAGCGTCGGGGTGTTCCCGTGCCGTTCGAACAGCGGGATGATCGGCAGCGTCTTGTTGAAGATCTGGGCCAGCTTGGTGATGTTCTTCTTCAGGGCCGCCTCGTCGATGCCGCTACCGCTGGCATCGATCAGCTTCTGCAGATCGACCTTGCCGAAGCCCTCGACCGTCTGGGCCAACGGGAAGTTCATTCCCTTGCCGCCGCTGTTCTTGGCGATCGGATAATTGTGCGTCAAGAGGGCCGACACGAACGAGAAGTACGGATACGGCTGGGTCGAGTTGCCCCAACCCTGCAGCGCGAGCTGGAAGTTGCCCTTGTCGACGTCGATCGGCTGTTGGGTGCTGACCACGCCGTGCAGAGTGATCTTGATGCCGAACTTCGTCAACTGCTCGCTGAGATCCTTCGACGCGGCACTCCAGTCGGCGTAGTCGGACGGATACAGCAACTGGTAAGCAGCAGGCTTGCCGTTGGGCAGCTTCCAGCTACTACCGCTCTTCTTCCAGCCCGCGCCCTCCAACAGCTTCGCCGCCTTGTCCTGGTCGAACGCGTACGGCTCGAACTTGGACTGATCGGCCTTCTCGATCCAGATGTCGATCAGGTTGTCGGAGAAGCCGGTGTAGAACTTGGTCGGCACGCCGGACTCGCCGAGCGCGACGGTTCCGTTCTGCTTGTGGTCGATGGCGAAGTTGAGTGCCTGCCGGACCTTGGGATCGGCGAACTCCTCGGCCTTGTCGAAGTTCATGAACAACGCCGGGCCGGAGTACGTCGGCGGCCGGAGGATCTTGTAGCCGATGCTCTCGAACTGCTTCTCCGACGCCACCGGGAAGCCGTGGGTGGCGTAGTCGATGTCCTTGCTCAGCACCAGCGGCGTGACCGTCGGGGTCTCCCCGTTGTAGATCACCAACTTGTCGAACTTGACCGTGTCGGCGCCGAATCCGGTCTTGTTCTTGACCATCGTCAACTGGGTGTTGTTGATCGTCTTGTAGTCGATGTTGTAGGGCCCACTGACGACGTACTCCTTGGGCGCGAACTCGATCAACTTCTTGTTCAGCGCGGTCACCTCTTTGGAATCGGAGTCCTTGCCCGCTTCCTTCAGTGACTTGGCCTGGTCGGCGTACTCGCCGTAGACCGAGCTGGCGACGATGTTGCTGCGCAGCAGGTAGCGCTCGACCACCATCGCCGGCTGATTCATCCGCAGCGTGAACGTGGTGTCGTCCGGCGCGTCGATCTTGTCGACGTAGCTCCACAGCGGCGAGTTCAGGATCCAGTGGCACCAGAAGGTCGTCACGTAGTCCTTGGCGGTCAGCGCTGATCCGTCGCTCCACTTCAGCCCGGACTTGACCTTCACGGTGTAGGTGTTGGTCTTCTTGTCCAGCTCGTAGGAGTCGGCCAGGAACAACTCCCAGGTCTGTTCCTTCCAGTGGTACATGCCGCTCGGCAGCAGGAACAGATCGGTGTACGGCGTCCCGGCCAGGATCGCGTTCGGCGACCCGACCAACGGCTTGCCGACGGCGTTGTAGTTGCCTTGTGGAGAAGGAAGATAGGGGTACGCACCGCGATACTCGCCGCCACCGGCAGCACCACCCGACGCGCCCTTGCCGCCGCTCTTCGGCTCAGCCGGCGCGCAACCGGTCGCGGCACCGACGCCGGCGATGCCGACGGTCGAGAGCCCGACCAACTGCAGCAGACTCCGACGTGAAACTCCGTTTGGTTCACTCATTGGTTCTCCTTGGGTGACATCCGGCGGGACTGTCGACGGGCGAGTGGGATGGCTACACCGATCATGACTCCCCCCATGATCAAATTGATGATAGTGACAACGAACTGACTACTGCCGGGTTTGACGATCAGGAACAGCAACACCGACGTCAGCACCAACAAGATCCCCATGCTGAGTGCTGCCCTGATCACCAGACTGATCATTGTCCCGACCCCGATGCCGAAGCCGGCTCGGTCCTGACACCTCGAAGATCGTCGAGCTCATGCTCCCCGGCTTCCCGGGCGACCACGTGACAGGACACCTCCCGACGCTCTCCGATCCTGACCAGCTGCGGCTCCTCCACCTCACACAACCCCTCTTCGTTGATCGGGCACCGCGGATGGAAGGTGCAGCCGCTGGGCAGCGCGGCCAGGCTCGGAATCTCCGCGCTGCGCAATCCGCCACCCGGCAGCTTCTTGGCGGCCAGATCGGGATCCGGCTCGGGCACCGCGTCCAACAACGCCCGGGTATACGGGTGCTGCGGGTTCTTGATCACTTCCTGGGTCGGGCCGTACTCGACCACCCGGCCCAGATACATCACCGCGGTCCGGCCCTGCCAGCCGAAGTACTTGGCGATCGCCAGGTCATGGGTGATGAACAGAAATCCGACACCGAGGTCGTCCCGCAGCCGGCCGAGCATGTTCAGCATCGCAACCCGGATGGACACGTCCAACATCGAGGTGGATTCGTCGGCGATGATCAACTTCGGATTCAGCGACAGCGCCCGGGCAACCGACGCGCGTTGTCGCTGGCCACCGGACAATTGATGCGGGAACTTCGGCAGATAACTCTCCGGCGGTGTCAGATCGACCCGCCGCAGCAGCTCGGCGCTCTGTTCCCAAGCAGCGTCGTTGGACTTGGCCAGACCGTGCTTGCGGAGCGGAGCGGCGAGCGACTTGTAGACGCTCCGGATCGGGTTCAGCGAGGCGTACGGATCCTGATGGACGTACTGCACCGCGGTCCGGAAGTCGGCGAAGGTCTCCTTGTTCATCGACCAGATGTCCCGGCCGCCGAACTCGACCGTGCCGGCCGTCGGCTTGCTCAGGCCGGCGGCCATCCGGGCGGTGGTGGTCTTGCCGCAGCCGGACTCGCCGACCACGCACAACACCTCGCCGGCGTTCACGGTCAGCGAGACGTCACGGACCGCCGGCCGTTCGCCGCGCTTGGTCTGAAAGATCTGCGAAACGCCCTTCAGCTCCATCAGCGGAGCATCCGTCCGTGCACCGAGCTGCTCAGACATCGGCCGTCACCACCTCTCGCTTGCTGTCCACGTCCTGCCAGCGCAGGCACGCGGCCGTGTGGCTGAGCCCTTCGGCCCGCCCCTCGATCATGTCCAGCTGTGGATCGGTCGTCGCGCAGTCGTCGATCGCGTACTCGCAGCGATCCCGGAACGCGCAGCCGGCCGGCAGTGTTGCCAGCGACGGTGGCGATCCCGGAATCGACGCCAAGGTCGGGAGATCCCCGGTCACCGGCGGCACCGCGTTGATCAGACCGGCGGTGTAGGGGTGCCGGGCGGAGGAGAAGATGTCTCGTACGCTGCCGGTCTCGATGATCCGGCCGGCATACATCGTGGCCACCCGGTCGGCCAACTCCGCGGCCAGCGCCAGGTCGTGGGTGATGAAGATCATCGTGAAGCCGAGCTTCTCCCGCAGTTCCGACAGCACGTCGACGATCGCCCGCTGGGTCAGGATGTCCAACGCCGTGGTGGGCTCGTCCAAGATCAACAACCGCGGGTCCAGCAGCAGACTCATCGCGATCAGCACCCGCTGTCGCATGCCGCCGGACAGTTCGTGCGGGTAGCTGGGCAGCACCTGTTTGGGCTCCAGCCGGACCAGCCGCAGGGTCTCCGCGCTCTTCTCCGCGATCTGTTCCTTGGTCGGCTTCACGCCGCCGACCTGGTGGGCGCGCATGGTGTCGGCCATCTGATCGCCGATCCGCATCACCGGATTGAACGAGTTCATCGCACCCTGGAAGACGATCGCCGCTTCTTCCCATCGCCAACGCCGCAGCGCCTGCCGGCTCAGCTTGAGCACGTCGATGGTCTTGCCGTCCTTGCCGACATAGGACAGCTTCCCGTGCGGGACGCTGCCCAGTCGGGGCAGCAGCCGGAGCAGGCCGAGGCCCAGGGTGGTCTTGCCGCAGCCGGACTCGCCGACCAGAGCCAGTGACTGTCCCGGATACAGATCGAAGCTGACGCCGCGGACCGCATCGACATGCTGGCGTGACCCGGTCTGATAGCGCACCACCAGGTCCTCGGCCGAGAGGATCGGAGTATTGCTGTTCATCTGCTCAGTCCTTCCAGCCTGGTCAGCGATCGCGGAGCCGCGGGTTGAGGATCTCTTCCAGCGAACGGCTGAGCATGATCAACCCGAGCTGCAGCAGCACGATCATCGCTACCGGAGAGAAGATGTAACTCATCGCCGAGGGATTGAACATCGCTCCGGATGTCCAGCCGTCGTTGATCATGATGCCCCAGTTGTTCCCGGCCATCGGCGCCAGACCGAGGACGTACAGACCGACCAGGGCGTAGATCGCATTGGTGATCGCGATGATGAAGTTGATCAAGATATAGCTCGCCATGTTCGGCACGATCTCGACGAACACGATCCGCATGGTTCCAAGATTCAGCAGCCGTGCCGCCTCGACGAATTCGCGCTCCTTCAGCGACAGCACCTGGGCGCGGATCGAACGCATCAGCACCGGCCAGGACAGACCGCCGATCAGCGCCGCCAGCGCCAACGGCGAGTTCAACTGGAAGAACGCGCCGAGCACCGCCAGCAGAACGATCTGCGGGATCGTCATCACGATGTCGGTGATCTGCAGCATGACCGCATCGAACCGGCCCCGGAAGTAGGCGGCGAGAGCGCCGATGGCGACCGCGATCACCGTGGTCAGCGCGGCGGCGCCGAACCCGACCAGGATCACCGGCGCACCCCCGCGCATGATCATCGCCAGCACGTCCTGACCGCTGCCGTTGGTGCCCAACGGGTGCCCGGCACCGGGCCCGACCCAGATCGCTTGGGTGTCCGAGGCGGGGGCCGAGACCACCAGCGGCCCGATCAGCGCCACCGCGACGATGATCACGACCAGGATCAGCCCGGCGAATCCGGACGGACTCCGGGTGAGTTGGGCGAAGAGCCCCGAGCCGCGCATGCTGCTCCGGCCCGCGGCCGCCGGCAGCCCTGCTTGCTCGACGGTTGCCTGTGCCATCGGGTCAGTCCTTCGTCTCGTCGGTACGGATCCGCGGATCCAGCAGGCTGTAGATCAGGTCGGCGATCAGGTTGGCGAACACGACCGTCACCGTGATCACCAACAGGATTCCCTGCAGCACGGTGTAGTCGCGGGTCTGCAGTGCGCTGTACAGCGTGATGCCGATGCCGTCGTATTTGAACGTCTGCTCGACGAAGATCGCTCCGCCCACCACGAAGCCCGCCTGGGTCGCGATCTGGGCGACCAACGGAAGGATCGCGTTCCGCCCGACGTAGGCGGTCCGGATCCGGGCGTCGGTCAGACCGCGGGCGCGGGCGACGGTGACGTAGTCCTCACCGAGGATCTGCGTGGTGGAGGACTTCATGATCAACGCCCAGGTGCCGGCCGTGGTCAAGACGTAGGTCAGGATCGGCAGCGAGGCGTGGTAGAAGATGTCGGACACCCAGGCCAACCCGTACGAGGGGTCGACGCCGGGCGTCACGGTGCCACGCATCGAGGCGACGTCGAACAGGTGCAGCAGCGCACCGCCGATCACGACGATGATGATTGCCAGCAGGTAGTTCGGGATGGCGTGCAGCATGCTGCCGATCGCGGTCACGGCGTGGTCGATGACACCGCTGCGCCGGTAGGCCATCACCATCCCCAGCAGCAGCCCGATGGCGATCGCGATCAGCATCCCGATGCCGACACTGAACAATGTCCACGGCAGATAGGTGGCGATCATGTCGATCACCGACACGCCGCGGCTGGAGATCGACATCCCCATGTCGCCCCGGACCAGGCCGCCGAGGTAGTCGAAGTAGGCCAGCAGCGCGGGCTTCTCGGGGTCGAAACTGAAGTACGACCTGGCCGAGGCGGCCGCGTCGGCGTAGCTCACGCCGTACTGCGCGATCTGTTGGTTGATGTAGACCTGGACCGGGTTACCGGGGAGCAGTCGGACCATGAAGAAGACAGCGGTAGCGACCACCCAGACGACGAAGATCGCCCGGAGCACTCGCCTCAGTACGTAGTTCCGCCATATCTTCCGCAGGACCGGCACCGCTCCCGCTGCACGCGGGGCGACCCCGACTTCGACCGCTGCCATCGTCCTCCCAATCTCATGAGTCGTCCGTCCCGGCTGCGCCCGGTCCTTCGACCCGAACGCTCCCAAACCCTGGGAGCGTAACTGGGATCATGGTTGCACGCTACTGTTTCGTTTGATCTACTTTCCGTCACTTTCGTGCAACAATCCTGCGCTACTCCGGCTCAGGACTCAGTGACGACGGGGGCAATCGCACCGACTCCGTCGATGGACCGTTTCAGGATGATGGGCCGTCTCAGGATTCTTGGATCGCGGCGGTGATCTCGTCGACGGCCTGGGCGTTGCCGGCCACGTACCAGCTGTGTCCGCCCTGTTCGACCACCCGACCGACGCCGCCCGCGGCCTCGACCAGCGCGGCGCCGGGGATCCAGTCCCAGGGCAGCGTCCCGACATGCAGCGAGGCTCCGATCCGGCCGCCGGCCACCGAGGCCAGTTCGATCGAACCCGAGCCGATCACCCGTACGGTGGCCGCGCCGGAGATCGCGTTCAACAGCGGCGCCAGACCGCCGATGGTGTCGGCTTTCAGCCGAGCCGGCGGCAGGTAGCTGCCGATCGACAGCTCCGCCAGCGGCGCATCGGCCAGTTCGTCGACCTCGACCCCGTTGCAGGTGGTGCGGTGGCCGCGGCCGCCGACCCACAGCTCATCGGCAACCGGATGGTAGACCGCGCCCAGCACCAGCCCGTCGGGGTCGGTCAGCCCGACCGCGGAACACCAGATGCCGATCTTGGACAGGAAGTTGTAGGTACCGTCGACCGGATCGATGTACCAGGTCCGTTCCCCCGGCCGTCGGGCCCCTTCCTCACCGACCAGCCCGTCGTCGGGACGCTGCTCGATCAACCGTTCGCTGATCAACTTCTCCGCGGCATGATCGGCGTCAGAGACCACATCGGAGATCGACGTCTTGTGATGGGTCTCCAGCCCTTCGGCCAGCATCGAGGCGGCCAGCCGGCCGGCGTCGCGGACGAGCTGGGCGGCCAGGTCGAGATCTTCGGACGTTGCATCGGCGGCAGTCACGGCGCCAGCCTAACGGCCGAAGCCGGAGCTGATCTGCGAGCACTGCCGGCGGGTCGGCCGCACGATCAGCAGATCCACCGTGATCAGTGCGGACCCGGTTCCCAGCCCTCGCCACAGGCACCGCCGTCGGACGCCTCGTTGATGTTGATCTCGTCGCCGGCTCGCGTCATCAGCGGATTGTAGAAGGCTGCGACCTCCTGCGAGGCCTGCGGAATGTAGTGGAAGATCAGCGAACGCCGGAACCGATCGCTGGTGTTCGGCCGCGAACCGTGCACCAGACTGCCGTGGAAGAACAGCACATCGCCCGGCTCCATCTCGGTCTGGACGATCTCGACACCGTCGGGCAGCGGCACCTGGGCATCGGTGAAGGACTCGGACTCATCGGCCGGCTCCAGGCAGAGCAGCTGGATCCGGTGTGATCCGGGCACCACCTTCAGACCACCGTTGTCGCCGGCGATCCGGTCCATTGCGATCCAGGCGGCGATGCAGGTCTCCGGATGAGCCTGCAGGAACATGTTGTCCTGGTGCATCGCCTGACCGCGGGCGGTCGGTGGCTTGAAGTAGAACATCGACTGGGCGGCGAGGGCCGGGCCGATCAGCGACTCCACGACATCGAAGATCCGCCGATCGATCATCAGCTCGCGAGCGATCCGGCCGGCCTCCATCTCCGGATGCCGATGGGGGTGGACGAATCGCGGGTATCGCCGCAGGATGTCGTCCTCGGCAACGTGATCATCGTGGCCGAAGGAGTTGTCCCGCTCGACCTGCTCGGTGAAAACGTCGCGGATGCGGGAGATCTCGTCCGGACCGATCAATCCACGGACCTGGACGACACCTTGGCTCTGATAGGAGGTGGTGGCGTTGTCGACCTCGGCGATGAATGTCGTCATGATCGACATGGTGTCACGCAGCGCCCCGCGGTGACGAGGGGTGGATCCGCTGAAAACATGCGAGATCCTGCTACCAGAGCCCTGACCTTGTCGAAGGGCTGGTACTCGGTAGGGGCTACCGGTCCTTCGACAAGCTCAGGACTCTTGCAAGCTCAGGACGCTTGCGTCAGGCGTCGATGGTGGCGGCGTCCAACTGGTAGGCGCCGTCGATCAGGAACTCCCGGCGCGGCGCGACATCGTTGCCCATCAACAATTCGAAGGTCGTCTCCGCGGCGGCGACGTCGTCCACCGTCAGCCGACGCAGCAGCCGATGCTTCGGGTCCATCGTGGTCTCGGCCAGCTGATGGGCGTCCATCTCCCCCAACCCCTTGTAGCGTTGGGGTTCCTTGAAGTTGACGCCCTTCTTGGTGAGCTCGGCGGCCTTCCGCTGATACTCCTGGTCGTTGTAGGTGTAGAGGTACTTGTCCATCCCCTTCTTCGGATTGGACAGCTCGAAGCGGTGCAGCGGCGGGACAGCGGAGTAGACCCGTCCGGCCTCCACCAGCGGCCGCATGTAGCGGAAGAACAGAGTGGCCAACAGGGTCCGGATGTGGGCCCCGTCGGAGTCCGCGTCGGCCATGAAGATGATCTTGCCGTAGCGGGCGCCGTCCAGGTCGAAACTGCGACCGGAGCCGGCACCGACGACCTGGATGATGGAGGCGCATTCGGCGTTCTTCAACATGTCGCCGACCGAGGCCTTCTGCACGTTCAAGATCTTTCCGCGGATCGGCAGCAGCGCCTGGAACTCGGAGTTCCGGGCGGCCTGCGCGGTACCGAGCGCGGAGTCGCCCTCGACGATGAAGAGTTCGCAGCGGTCGACATCGTTGCTGCGGCAGTCCTTCAGCTTCGGCGGCAGACTGGAGGATTCCAGCGCGTTCTTGCGGCGTTGGGCTTCCTTGTGCTGCCGTGCCGCGACCCGGGCCCGGGACGCGGAGACGACCTTCTCCAGCACCGTACGGGCCTGGGCCTTGGCGTCCCGCTTGGTCGAGGTCAGGAACGCGCTCAACTCCCGATCCACCACCTTGCCGGTCAGCCGGGCCACTGCGGGGGTGCCGAGCACCTCCTTGGTCTGTCCCTCGAACTGCGGCTCGGCCAGTCGGGTGGTGACCACGGCGGTCATCCCCTCCAGGATGTCGTCCTTGATCACCTCCTCGCCGTTCTTCAACAGTCGGGTGCCTTCCAGCACCTTGCCGAAGGTCCGGGTCAGTGACCGGTCGAAGCCCTGCACGTGGGTGCCGCCCTTGGGGGTCGCGATCACGTTGACGAAGGACCGCAGCGTGGTCTCATAGCCCTTGCCCCAGCGGACCGCGATGTCGACGTCCAGATCCCGGTCGACATCGGTCGGCGTCATGTGGCCGTCGTCGTCCAACATCGGCACCGTCTCGGTGAATTGCTCGCTGCCCTGCAGCCGGATCACGTCGGTGACCGCCTCGTCCGGCGCGAGGTACTCGCAGAACTCGCTGATCCCGCCGTCGTGCAGGAAGGTCTCGACCTCCGGCTCGCCGTTCCTGGCATCGGTGACGGTCAAGGACAACCCGGGCACCAGGAAGCTGGTCTGCCGCAGTCGTCCCTTCAACTCCTCCAACGACAACTCGGCGCCGGGATGGAAGATCTGCTTGTCCGGCCAGTAGGTGATCCGGGTGCCGGTGACGCCCTTCTTGGCCCGGCGCAGCTTCTTCAGGCCACCGCCGGGCGTGAACTTGGCCTTCTCCCCCGGTCCGGCGAACTCGCCCGGTACGCCGCGTTGGAAGGACATTCCCCAGGTCGCCGACCCACGGTCGACTTCGACATCGAGCCGCGAGCTGAGCGCGTTCACCACCGAGGACCCGACGCCGTGCAGACCGCCGGCAGCGTTGTACGAGCCGCCGCCGAACTTTCCGCCGGCGTGCAGCCGGGTGAAGACCACCTCGACACCACTCAGTCCGGTCCGCGGTTCCTTGTCCACCGGGATGCCGCGGGCATGGTCGTGCACGGCGATGCTGCCGTCGGCGTTCAGGAACACCTCGACTTTGTCGCCGAAGCCGCCGAGCGCCTCGTCCACGGTGTTGT
Organism: Microlunatus soli; assembly: GCF_900105385.1. Classification (NCBI taxonomy): domain Bacteria; kingdom Bacillati; phylum Actinomycetota; class Actinomycetes; order Propionibacteriales; family Propionibacteriaceae; genus Microlunatus; species Microlunatus soli. Next base: position 116,903 of record NZ_LT629772.1, read on the forward strand.
CGATCAGCTCCCAGACGCAGTGCATCAGACCGCGGGTGTCGGTGGAGCCGACATACATGCCGGGACGCTTGCGGACGGCTTCCAGGCCTTCCAGGACGAGCAGGTGACGCGCTTCGTAGTCCCGACTCTCCCCGGCCGGACTCGTCTTCTTCGCAGTGGGCACCTGGCGAGGTTACTCGCATCGGCCGGGTGCTCTGCGGAGGCGCGACGGGACCGCACCAGACCGTCAGGATCGGCTCACCTGTCGGGCGTGGCGACGTGTGCTGTACCCCTGGCCGGGTACCGTTGAGGCATGAAGCTTCTGATCGGCGTCATCGCAGGTCGCGGACCGGGTGACCGTGTGATCGTCGTAACAGAACTTTCATGATGTTGAGTTGGCAAAACGGAACAAACCAGCGGTCGTTCGCGGTTGACTGGTGTGTAGGTTCGAAGACAGATGAACCGTTGGTGGATCCGCGAAGTTCCTAGTACTGGATCTGGGGAAAGAGAGGCCTATCGTGAGCACTTCAGTTATCGAGGACGCAGCCCTGACTGCGGCCGATCGCTGCGACCGTTGCGGCGCGCAGGCCTATGTACGAGTCACGCTCCCGGGTGGTTCGCAGCTCCTGTTCTGCGCACACCACGGCAAGGAGCACGCCGACAAGCTGAAGCAGGTCGCGCTCAAGATCCAGGACGAGACGTCGAAGATCAGCTGAGCTGACCGGGCCGGACCGGAGAAACCTCCCAGTACGGCCCATCGCACTTCACCTCGACCGCCGCGCTCCCGGGGATTCCCGGGACCGCGGCGGTCGTGCATCCGACTACGAGGCCTGGCTCCCCGCGACCGCCTGCTCGCGCGCTACCGCTCATCCAACCGAATGTGAGCTGGTGGCTGCCGGATCGCTCGGTGCTGCAGCCATACGCTCACATTCGGTCGGGTTGTCAGCGGTAGCCCCACCAGTCGGGTTGTGCCCGGGTCCACCGGTCACGGCTGCGGTCCCGGGCCTGTCCGCGACGGTAGCCGTCCTGCAGCCGGGCGACGAACTGAGGGCGATGGCGGGTCAGATCGAGGCTGTCACAGCGACTGACGGTCACGCCGGCCGATTCCAGTTTCTCCTCGCGGACGTTGTCCTTGCGATGCTGTTCACGGTCGCGGTGTTGCTTGCCGTCGAACTCGGTTGCGAACGCTGCCTCAGGATCGAAGAGGTCGGGCTGGCCGAGAAACGATTCGCCGTCGAACAGCGGCACGTTCAGGAGTGGCTCCGGAAGCCCGGCGTCGTGGAGGTAGCAGACTCGCAGGATCGACTCCCAAGGGCTGCGGACGCCGGTCCGGCCGAGCGCGATCGCCGCCCTGGCCTGCCGGACCCCGCCCATCCTCGGATGGCGGCGGCAGTAGTCGAGCAGCGCACGCGGGTCGACTGCAGCCTGCGTGAGCATGGCGTCGACGAAGACCACCGCCTCGGACAGCGTCGGCGCCCAGCGGGCACCGTCGAAGGTCGTCCGGACCGGTGTGGTGACTCGCATTCCGTACCGCAGGCAGGTGTCGTCGTCGGAGACCCGGGTCGCGCGGTAGCGCACGGTCGGTCTGTCAAGCCTCCTCGGGCCGATGCCGTCGACAGCGAGAGTGCCGTCGGAGTCCCGGCTCCTGCCGTCCAGCCAGCCCGCGCCGTGCAGGTAGCCAGCGGCCCAGCCTCCGATCACGCCGCCGCCACTGGCGACGGCGGCCCACGCTTCGGCGATCCGCTGGCCAGGCGAATCCGACATCGTGTCGGCCGGCAGGTAGAAGCCGCGTTCGGTCCGGCGCCACCGACGACCCCGGAGGACGGCTCGTGTGACTCCCGCCGACGTCAGCTCCCGGAACGATCGGGGCACCTCGACCTGCCGGAGCTCGCGCGCAGTCCCTGCCATCCCCTCAGCATCGCGGCCGCACCAGCCCTGCCCACCGAGTTATCCACACGGGCGGCGGATGCCGGCACAGAATGTGAGCTGATGGCTGTCAGGCCAACGGAGTGACAGCCATCAGCTCACATTCGGGGCCGATACAGGCCGAGACGCAAACGGCCCCGCTCCCAAGGAGGGAGCGGGGCCGATTCACGTACGAGGTCAGTCCAGGTAGTCGCGGAGGACCTGGGACCGGGACGGGTGCCGCAGCTTGGACATCGTCTTGGACTCGATCTGCCGGATCCGTTCGCGGGTGACGCCGTAGACCTTGCCGATCTCGTCCAGCGTCTTGGGCTGGCCGTCGGTCAGGCCGAAGCGCATCGAGACCACGCCGGCCTCGCGCTCGCTCAGGGTGTCCAGCACGTCGTGCAACTGCTCCTGCAGCAGGGTGAAGCCGACGGCATCGGCCGGCACGACCGCTTCGGAGTCCTCGATCAGGTCACCGAACTCGGAGTCGCCGTCCTCGCCCAGCGGGGTGTGCAGGGAGATCGGCTCGCGGCCGTACTTCTGCACCTCGACGACCTTCTCCGGGGTCATGTCGAGCTCCTTGGCGAGCTCCTCCGGAGTGGGTTCGCGGCCGAGATCCTGCAGCATCTGGCGCTGCACCCGGGCCAGCTTGTTGATCACTTCGACCATGTGCACCGGGATCCGGATGGTACGAGCCTGATCGGCCATCGCGCGGGTGATCGCCTGCCGGATCCACCAGGTGGCGTAGGTGGAGAACTTGTAGCCCTTGGTGTAGTCGAACTTCTCGACCGCACGGATCAGGCCCATGTTCCCTTCCTGGATCAGATCCAGGAACATCATGCCGCGGCCGGTGAACCGCTTGGCCAGGCTGACCACCAGTCGCAGGTTGGCCTCGAGAAGGTGGTTCTTGGCGCGCCGGCCGTCCTCGGCGATCCACTCGTAGTCGGTCCGCTTGGACTCGCGGAGCTTGACGTCGTCGGAGCCGATCTGCTCGTCGGCGAACAGACCGGCCTCGATCCGCTTGGCGAGCTCGACCTCCTGCTCGGCGTTCAGCAGGGCGACCTTGCCGATCTGCTTCAGGTAGTCCTTGACCGGGTCGGCGGTGGCGCCGGCGGCGAGCACCTGCTGCTCGGGCTCGTCGGCGTCATCGGCATCGGAGAGGCTGAAACCCTGGTCCTCGGTCAGCTCCTTCTCGAGCTTGCCCTCTTCCTTCTGGTCGAACTTGGACTCGTCGACATCGTCCAGGCTGCGCTTCTTGCCGCCGACGGTCAGCACCACGTCCGAGCCGTCGACCTCGACCGACACATCGGTCTCGGCCTTGGTCTTGCGACCACCCTTCTTGGCGGCGGTCTTCTTCGCCGCGGCCTTCTTCGCCGGCCCGGTCGTCTCCTCCGCCTCCTCGACGGTCGGATCCGCTACAGCCTTCAAGGGCGCCTTCCTCGTCGAAGACTTCGACGTCTTTTTCGCAGGGGCCTTCTTGACGGGCGCGTCGATCTTGCTTGCGCTGCTGGTCGCAGCGGACACGCGTCCGTCGGCCGGACGGGCATTGGAGGTGGGTGTCACAAAGAACCTCTCGCTTACCGGTACGGAATGCATCGGGTCGGGCTGGGCAGTAGCTTCTCGGAAGCTTCTGATTTTAGGGCAGGATCAGGCCGTCGGAAGTCAACCCCTGGTCCGAAAAGTATTCTGGCACGACTCTCCAAATCCTGATGCATCGAGGGGGTCGAAACGCCGATCGCGATCACCGCCGACACGACCCATCACCCGGGTACGCCCCGGGTCGTCGGCGGTCACGACGGTGCAGTTGCCTCCGCCTTCACCGCCAGCACGGGACAGGACGCGTCCAGCAGCACCCGCTGGGCATTGCTGCCCAGCAAGAGTTTTCCGACCGGGGACCGGCGCCGGAGCCCGATCACGATCAAGGCATCGGGAGAGCTTTCCGAAACCTTGATCAACTCTTCGGCCGGGTCGAGCACGTCGGGCGCCTGGTGGATGTCGAACTGCAGACCGGTCGACTCCATCAGGTCCTGCACATCGGTCACCTCGTCGTCGGCGGACGTGTGCACCACGACCACCTTGGCGTCATTGGTCCTGGCGATCCGGATCGCTCGGGCCAGCGCGGCGCGGCCCTCGGGCTTGGCGGAATATCCGACCACCAACGTCGATGCGGCGCCTGAGGTTGTCCCGCTGTCCGTCATGCCGTCCTCCATCCGCCGTCGACCGTTGCGGCCACCTTAACCGGTTGGGACATCCGACTCCTGAACGAATCTCTGAGGCAGACCCTAGCCCCGAACGGCCGGCGGCTCACGACACCGGCCAGGTGTGTACCGGCTGCCCTTCGGCCATCAGCCGGCGATAGTCGCCGAGCATGCCGTGCAGCGCGCTGTCCCGGCTCTCCCCCGCCCGTTCCCTGGCTGCCACCGCGGAGGTCTGCCAGGTGGCGCCGTTGATCCCTGTCAGGCAACGACGTTCGATGATCTCCAGCAGTTGATCGGCCTCGGTGCTGTCGATCTGCCAGCGCCGCAGCCCGTCGGCGGCCAGTGGCAGCAGTTTGCGCAGCACCAGATCGGTGACCGCGGTCTCGCCGACCTGCTGTCCCCGGGCCGGGGCGGATGGGGTTGCGGCGGCCGAGTTCACGCCGGGCCAGTTCACCGTCGCCGCGAGCCCGTTCCGGGTGCCGGCAGCGAAGTTGGCGGCCGCGACCTCGAACGGCAATTCGGTCCAGATCGGCCGGTCCTGTTCGGCCAGGGCCCGGACCAGTCCGGCGAAGAAGGCGACGTTGGCCATCGTGTCGATCACCGACGGACCGGCCGGCAGCACCCGGTTCTCCACCCGCAGGTGCGGCCGGTCGCCGGCGATGTCGTACACCGGCCGGTTCCACCGATAGACGGTGCCGTTGTGCAGCTGCAGCTCGTCCAACTGCGGGTTGCGGCCGGCGTCCAGTTCGGCGACCGGGTCGGCGTCGCCGACCACCGGCAGCAGCGCGGCGAAGTAGGTGGTGTTCTCCTCGTACAGGTCGAGCACCGAGTCGATCCACCGCTCGCCGAACCAGACCCGCGGCCGGACGCCCTGGGCCTTCAGATCGTCGGTGCGGGTGTCGGTCGCCTGCGAGAACAACGGGATCCGTGACTCGTCGACCAGTCTCTTGCCGTACAGGAAGGGTGAGTTGGCGCCGACCGCGACCTGCACGCCGGCGATCGCCTGGGCAGCGTTCCAGTACGGCGCGAAGTCGTCGGGCCCGACCTGGAGATGGATCTGGGTCGAGGTGCACGCCGCCTCCGGCATCACCGAATCGGTGCTGAGTCGCAGTTGCTCGACCCCGTCGATGCTGATCGCGATGTCCTCGCCGCGGGCCTGCAGCACCTGCTCGTTGAGCATCGCGTAGCGCGGATTGGCCGACAGGTGTTCGCTGTCGGTGTGCTCGGGACGCAACGTCGGCAGGATCCCGATCATCACCAGCCGGGCACCGCTGATCTTCTGTTCGGCCGAGTCCAGTGCGGCCCGTACGGCGTCGGCGAAGTCGCCCAGACCGTTGCCCTCCAGCCGCCGCGGCGGGACGTTGATCTCCAGATTGAAGCGACCGAGCTCGGTCTGGAACTGCGGGTCGGCGATCGCCGCCAACGCTTCGGCGTTCCGCATCGCCGGCTCGAACCGGTCGTCGATCAGGTTCAGCTCGATCTCCAGGCCGCTCATCGGACTCATCGCCTCGAAGCGGCCCTCGGTGAGCATCCGGGCCAGCACGTCCAGGTCGGTCCGCATCTTCTCCCGATACCGGGTCCGGTCGGCGCGAGTGAACTGTTGCGCCTCAACCTCATCTCCCATACCCGCCATCCTTCCCTACCACGCCGGCTTCCGTATGCTCGCCGAGGTGACGACTGCAGCAACCAGCTACTACCGACGGACCTCGCCGACCACGTTCGCACCGACCGAACATGTCCAGGGCGCCTGGCGGGAGACCGAGCAACACATGGGTCCGGTCTCCGGATTGCTCACCCACGCGCTGGAGACGACCAGTCCGCGTCCGGATCTGCAACTGTGCCGGATCAGCTACGAGATCCTCGGCGTGATCGCAGCCGACGAGTCCACCGTCGAGGTCGAGGTGGTCCGACCCGGGCGAACCATCGAGATGCTGGAGGCTCGGATGATCATCGGCGGCCGGACCGCGGTCCGGGCGACCGGTTGGCGGCTGGCGATCGGTGACACCGCAGCCGTCGCCGGCGGGCAGCCCGAACCGCTTCCGGCGCCGAACACCTGGCCGAGCAGCGACATCTCGACCTTCTGGTCCGGCGGTTACATCGACAGCCTGGATTTCCACATCGACCCGGCCTCGGAGCCCGGTAGCTGCCGGGCCTGGCTGAGCACCGAGATCGACCTGGTCGAGGGAGAGCCGTCCTCCGATCTGGCCCGCTTCACCGCGCTGGTGGATGCGGCCAACGGCATCGCCGCCCGGCAGCCGCCGAAGGAGTGGCTCTACCCGAACACCGACCTGACCCTGCACTTCTTCCGGACCCCGCGGTTCGCCGAAGATGATCATCGGGTCGGGCTGGATGCACGGGCGATCTGGGGACCGTCCGGTGTCGGGCTGACCTCGACCACCCTGTACGACGCCGCCGGCCCGGTCGGCCGCGCCGAACAGATCCTGACCGTCCGCCCGATGCCATGACCTGGGGGCGGATACTCGGTTGGCGCGTTGGTTAGGGTCGGACTGTGACCAGCGATTCCGCTCAGCATCCCAGCACCGATCAGCATCCCAGCACCGACCTTGTCGCCCCGATCGCCGAACGCCGCCCGTTCACCCGGTCCCATCACGGCGACCAGGTCAACGATCCCTACGAGTGGTTGCGGGACTCCGACGATCCGGCGGTGATCGGTTATCTCGAGGCCGAGAACGCCTACACCGAGGCGATGACCACCCAGCTGGCCGGCCTACGGGAAGAGATCTTCGACGACATCCGGTCGCGCACCCAGGAGACCGACCTCAGCGTCCCCGGCTTCAGCAAGCACACCGACGGATCGGCCTACTGGTACTACACCCGCACGGTGCATGGCTCGGAGTATCCGATCTTCTGCCGAGCCGCGGCAGCTGATCCGCTGCAGCCGCCGGACGTGGACGGCGAGATCGCCGGCGAGCAGGTGCTGTTGGACGCCAACGCCGAGGCCGGCGACAGCGAGTTCTTCTCGCTCGGTGCGTTCAGTGTCTCCCCCACCGGCAAGCTGTTGGCCTACTCCGTCGACGAGACCGGCAACGAACGCTTCCAGTTGCGGTTCCTCGATCTGGAGAGCGGCAAACGTTCCGACGAGGTGATCGACAACGTCGCCTACGGCGCGGCCTGGGCCGGTGATGATCATCTGTTCTACACCCGGGCCGACGACGCCTGGCGACCGTTCCAGGTGCTGCGGCATCGGCTCGGCACCGACGCCGGCGACGATGCCGAGGTGTTCGCCGAACCGGACGAACGGTTCTGGGTGGGTGTCGGCAGCAGTCGGGACCGGGACTGGATCGTGATCGATGCCGGCAGCAAGCTGACCAGCGAGGTCCGGCTGTTGCCGAGCAACGATCCGGAATCGGAGCCGCGGATCGTCGCACCCCGTCGACAGGGCGTGGAGTATCAGGTGGAGCCGGCCGGTGACCGATTGCTGATCTTGCACAACGACGGTGCCGAGGACTTCGCCCTGGCCCAGGCTCCGCTCGATTCCACCGACCATGATCAGTGGCGACCGGTCCTCGGTCATCAGCCCGGTGTCCGTCTGCAGGAGGTGGACGCCTACGCCGGTCATGTCGTCGTCGGTCTGCGGCGCAACGGACTGACCGGGATCCACGTGATCGGCCGGGACGCCGGCGGTGAGCTCGGCGAGGGTTGGGACATCGACTTCGACGAGCCGCTGTTCACCGTCTACCCGTCGGCCTCCAGCTACTACGCCAGCCCGTCGATCCGGCTCTCCTACACCTCGATGGTGACGCCGAACTCGATCTACGACTACCGCGTCGCTGACCGCGAATTGATCTTGCGCAAGGTGACACCGGTCCTTGATCATCCGACCCGTGGCGGCTACCGCTCCGACGACTACGTCCAAACTCGGGACTGGGCGACCGCCGCGGACGGCACCAAGGTGCCGATCTCGATCGTGCGGGCCAAGGACACCCCACTGGACGGCACGGCGCCGGCCGTGATCTACGGCTACGGTTCCTACGAGATCCCGATCGATCCGGAATTCTCCATCCCGGTGCTGTCCTTCCTGGACCGTGGTTTCGTCTACGCGATCGCACACATCCGCGGCGGTGGTGAGCTCGGCCGGCACTGGTACGACCAGGGCAAGACCGGGACCAAGATCAACACCTTCACCGATTTCGTGGCCTGTGCCCGGCATCTGGTCGACGCCGGCTACACCAGTGTCGATCGACTGGCCGCTCGTGGCGGCAGCGCCGGCGGGCTGCTGATGGGCGCGGTGGCCAACCTCGCCCCGGACGCGTTCCGGGCGATCCACGCCGCGGTGCCGTTCGTCGATCCGCTGACCTCGATCCTGATGCCCGAGTTGCCACTCACGGTGACCGAGTGGGAAGAATGGGGTGACCCGCTGCACGATGCCTCGGTCTATGCCTACATGAAGTCCTACAGCCCGTACGAGAACGTTGCCCACAAGGACTATCCGGCGATCCTGGCCACCACCAGCCTGCATGACACCCGGGTGCTCTTCACCGAACCGGCGAAGTGGATCGCGGCACTGCGCCAGACCGCGACCAACGGCCCGGATCGTCCGATCCTGCTGAAGACCGAGATGTCAGCCGGACACGGCGGCGCCAGCGGCCGTTACCAACGGTGGAAGGAAACCGCCTTCGACTACGCCTGGATCATCTCCCAGGTTCGTCCGGGCTGACTGCGTCCACGGTGACGTGAACGTGGGCTGCGGCCGATCACCGTACGGCGACAATTGGGTGACGACATCGCCGGGACGTAGCGTCGATACGATACGGCGCGGCCGACTCGCCACCGCTCGCAGGTGAGTCAGGTCAGGTGCCGCTCCGCCTGATCAAGATCTTGATCAACTCGGCGGGCCGGGAACCGATTGGCGATCGAACGGTGGGTGCCGAGCGTGCCGTCCCAGCCGTTGGCCCGGGTCGACGCGAAGGCCGACGGTCCCGGTATGTCGGCCCGATCCGCCAGCAGGCCGGCGAATCGGTCGTTGGCAGCCACCATGGCATCGATGGTGGCTGCATCGACGCGTCCGGGACGCCGCCCCGGCAGACGTTGTTGGACGACGGCGACGTAGCCGTCGGCCAATTGCACCGTTTGCTCGTGGCGTGGCACCGGGCAGCCGGCCGCCCGCGCCAACTCCAGCACTTCGGCGGTCAGCGACATCTCGGTGAACGAAGCCGTGGTGCGGGTGATCGCCACCTCGACGCCGGTACCGCGATGCCGCGCGTAGGCAGCGCTGCTCGTTCCTCCGGTCTGATCGTCGAGCCCGATCAGTTGCAGGTCTGCACCGATTCGCGCGTTGATCTCGGTGATGGTGTCGACCGGCGACCACGGGTTCTCCGAATCGGTGAACTCCAACCGTCCCGGCATCACGCTTCCCCGTTCTCCGCTTCGCGGGCGTTCGCAGGCATTGCCAGTGGTGCAAGGCCTGTCGATGGATCCGACACCCGGAACCACCCCGTGCGGACGTACCAGTGCCGTCCCGATCCGAGCACCGAGACGATGCCGCGCTGTAACGATGTGTCCTGCGGAAGTTGATCAAGAAAGCCGGACGATACCTGTGCCCCGCCGACCGCCCGTCGAAAGACATGCCGAATCGGATCGGCGTCATCGATCCGGGAGTCGGTGAAGTGATCAAAGCGTGCCTGGAACCGGACGATGTTGCTGTCGGCCGGCAGCAGATCGATCAATTGAGGATCCATTAGCCAGGAGTGGCAGCAGAAGGCGGCGGCCCGCTCGGAGAGCCCGAGTGCTCGATCCATCGATGCTGTCACTGCCGCCGGCGGGATCGGGCCGCCAGGGAATCCCACGACTCGTCATCGGTCAGTCCTAACGCGACATGGTGGGCGCGGACGGTCGGCACCACAGTCAGGAACGCCCAGACGTAGGCGAACGCGCCGACCACTCCGGCATCGCGAACTGCCGGCCACCCACGATGTCCGATCGGTGGGCGTCCCATGCTCGCCGTCAACAGGCGATAGCCGCGATCCAGCACTCGCCAGGCGTCGGGGTCACGCTCGGGGTCGGGCCGCGTACCGAGCACGAAGGGCACATCGCGGCGACGCACCCCGACCTTGATCAACAACCGCGCAGCGTCGGCATCAGACGGCAACAGATTCGGATCGAGCCCGAGTCCTGCTCTGCGATCGAACTCCGGGTCATCCGACCCGTTCAACTCCTGCGATGTCATGCGAACCTCCCGTACATCGTCGGGGCGGCATGGCGCCCACTTCTGCAGGGAGGTCCTGGAGGAACCCACCAGCAACCTACTGCAGGTCGCGTCCCTGTGGCGACACTTCTCGGAAGGACCGAGCGTTGCGCGGACTTCGGGCAGATTCACGACCGGTCGAAGTCGATCCGCATCACCAGCCGACGCAGCGACGGCCGATGCACCTCGGACAGTCCGGCGGAGCGGAACACGTCCGGCGTGCCGACGTTGCCCTCATCGGGCAGGGATCGGTTGATGATCGGATATCCCTCGACCGCGGCAGCGCCGTGCTCCCGGGCGAATTCGACGGCAGCGGCGGCCATCTCGCCGCTGATCCCACGCCGCCGGAAGCCGACTCTCGTGTACAGGCAGGTGATCGCCCACACCGACCGATCGGTGCGATCCTCGTCGCGTCCGTCCCACGGAACCCGGAAGACACGGACCAGTCCCTGGTAGTCGGGGCGCGGTTCGATCGCACACCAGGCGACCGGCTCATCGTCGAGGTAGCCGACCAGGCCACTCGTTTCCTGGCCCGGCGTGTCACAACCGGCCTGCTGCAGCTGCCGTTGCCGGAGCCCGGCGACCGTCACCGAGCGGAACGACTCCTTCCGGCCCAGCTTGTACCGCTGACATCGGCAGCCGGCACCGGGACCGCGAGTCCCGTAGATCGCATCGAGATCGGCGGCGGTCGCCCGGTTCGCCGGAACGATCCGCAGGTCGGCGGATTGCTCGTTGCTGATCGGCACGTTCGATCTCCCCTCGGTCACAGGTGCGGTCGCCCCGATCGCGCTCACAAGGCCGATCGACTCGACCCGCCCGACGCTACTGGACCGCCCCGACACCGCTGCCCCGGACAATTTGACCTTCCAGTCGACTCGAGGGTTTACGGTCGCTGTCATGGACGGGATGAGGATCTCGCAGCTGGCCGCGCGTTCGGGTGTGCCGGTTTCGACACTGCGCTACTACGAGGCCGAAGGACTGTTGCCGGCTTCGCGGGCCGGCAACGGCTATCGGGTGTACGACGAATCGGCGGTGGGCCGATTGGCGTTCATCACCCAGGCCAAGTCGCTCTCGCTGCCGCTGAGCGAGATCCGTGATCTGGTGACCGCTCGGGACGCCGAGCCGTGTCGCGCGATCCGCACGCGGTATCGGCCGCTGTTGGCACAGCACGCCGAACAGGTGCAGGAACGCATTGATCAACTCCGCGACCTGCAGGCCATGATCACCGGCGCGCAACAGCACCTGGACACGATCCCCGATCGTGATGCACCCTGCGATGCGGACTGCTCGTTCCTGAACGACCCGCCCACCACCCCGACCGCGACGGAGCCCTTCATGATCACGATCGACCCACCCGTCGACATCGCCTGCACTCTGGACGGCGACGGCTACGCCGAACGCGCTGCCGGCTGGCGGTCGCTGATCGCCGACGCCCCGGCCAGCACAGCCGAGGACGGATTGCGATTCCGGCTCCCCGTCTCGTTGCTGCCGACCGCGACCGAGCTCGCCGTCGCCGAGCAACAGTGCTGTCCGTTCTTCGGGATCGGGTTCGACCTGCACGGATCGCAGTTCGACCTGACCGTGTCCGCGCCGCCGGAGGCTGCCGCCAAGCTCGCGCAGGTGTTCGGCGGGGCGGCGTCATGACCGTCGTCCGATCGATCATCCTGTTCGTCGTCGCGGCGGTCTTCGAGATCGGCGGCGCCTGGCTGGTCTGGCAGGGGGTTCGCGAGCATCGCGGCTGGGCCTGGATCGGCGCCGGCGTGATCGCCCTCGGCATCTACGGGTTCGTCGCCACCCTGCAGCCCGACGCCCACTTCGGCCGGATCCTGGCTGCCTACGGTGGCGTGTTCGTCGCCGGCTCGCTGATCTGGGCGATGGGTGTCGACGGCTACCGGCCCGACCGCTGGGACATCATCGGTGCCCTGCTCTGTCTTGCCGGCGTCGCTGTGATCATGTACGCCCCACGCACCCGTTGATCACTGCGCCGGCGCCGTCGCCCATGCCAGGCTGGTCACATGGACACTGCCGCCTCGCCAGCCCAGAACGATGACCTCCGTCGGCGCCTCGACGAGTTGCTCGATGAATATCGCACGGCTCTGTCAGCCAGCCTCGACGGCTTGACCGAGGAGCAGGCACGTCGCCGCTTGGTGCCGTCGAAGACGACGCTGCTCGGCTTGCTCAAACACGTCTGCTATGTCGAAGGCGTCTGGTTCGACCAAGCGGTCACCGGCCGGTCCTACGCCGATGTCGGCATCGCCAGTACTCCGGATCGTTCCTTCACCGTGACCAAGGCAGACACCATTGCGTCGATCCGCGAGACCCACCGCCGGCGATGCGAGGCATCGCGACGCCGGATGGCGGACCTGTCGCTGGCCGATGTCGTCGACGGCCGGGGACCGCGAACCGTCTGGGCGCTCTATCTTCAGGTCCTGCGCGAGCTTGCCCAGCATGCTGGCCACGCAGACATCCTGCGGGAACAGATCCTCGCCGCCGACCGCCCCGACGCCGATCGATGAATCCCGACCCAGGGCGTCACGTGGACGGCGAGCTCACCGCGCCATCGATCGACGCTCGGCCAGGTCCTTTTCCACCGTCGGATAGATCCGTTCGAGCCGATAGGCGGCGAAGAGGATGATCAACACCACGAACAGTGCCATCGGGACGTAGACGAACAGTGCCGTGATCGCGGTCAAGGCGGACTCCGGCTGGGTCTGGTTCAGGCCGTTGTAGCCTGCTGCCCCCATGATCCAGCCGAGCGCTGCAGCTCCGAGTCCGTAACCCAGCTTCTGCCCCATGCTGCCCGCACTGTAGAGCACGCCCTCCAGCCGGCGCCCGTTCTTCCACTCGCCGTATTCGATGGTGTCGGGAAGCATCCCCCAGATGGCGCCGAAGATCGGGATCCGACCGACACCTCGAAGGATCGACCCGGCGACCGCCAGCCTGATATCGGTCGGATCGATGGCGATGATCAAGGAACCGGCCAGGAACACCGAGGCACCGACGATCATCGGAACGATCTTGCCGAAGCGCTGATAGATCGGCTGCATGAACAGCATCCCGACCAATGCCGGGATGTACAGCATGAACGACATCAATGCCGCGAAGCCGGCATCGCCCAGGAAGTACCGTGCGAAGTAGGCCGTCGACCCGGTGTACAGCGATTCCGCGACGCTGAACACGATGAAGATCGCGAACAGCAACAGCCAGTAACGATTGCGGACGGCGAGCTTCAGCGACTCGAGCACGCCGGGTTGGTCGCGCGGCGGCGCCGTGTCGACGATGCGTTCGCGGGTGTTGCGGAAGGTGATCAGAAACAGCGCCGCGGCCAGCACGCCGAAGATCACGAAGGTGATGATCCAGGCTCGTTGATCATCACCGAGCGCTCCGACCAACGGCAACGTGAGGACGGTGACGATCAGCGCGCCCAGGGTGGCGCCGAACATCCGGGTGACGTTCAGCCGGGAGCGTTCGGTGAAGTCGCGGGTCATCCGCGTGTTCAGCGTGCCGTACGGGATCACGGCCGCGCTGAGTGCGATGTTCATCAGGATGTAGGTGATCGCGATGTAGATCAGCGTCGGTGTCGGCTTCAGCCCTGGCACGGCGAACACCAAGATCAACGCGACGGCGAACGGCCCGGCCGCCCACAGCACCCAGGGGCGCGCCTTACCCCAGCGGGTCGAGGTCCGGTCCACCACCGCTCCCATCGCGACGTCGACGAATCCGTCGAACAGCCGGGCCAGCAGCACGATCGTGCCGACTGCGGCAGCGGCCGCCCCGATCACGTCGGTGTAGAAGAACACGACGTAGGTGGACAGCGCACCCCAGGCGATGTTGGTGGCAAGATCACCGGCGCCGAAGGACAGCCGCTCCTTCCACGTCACGGTGGCGAACTCTTCGTTCGGTGTGCTCATCATCGGGCCAAATCTCTCGGGGTCAGGTGCAGTGTGCCGGCGCCGTTCAGCGCTCGGCTGCGGCCAGCAGTTCGTCGGCGAGCGCCGACAGGTCAAGATCGTTGGCGCGTTCGACCGTCGCGACGGCGGCTTCGTCGATCGCCTCGATGCCTCGAAAGGCTCCGGCGATCGCGGCCGCCATGCAGCCGATGGTGTCGCTGTCCCCGCCGGCGTTCGCGGCCAGCCGGGCGACGCGGACGGGATCGCCGGCGCCGGCGACGAAGAATCCGATCGCTGCCGGCACCGCCTCTGCCGCCGGCAGGCCGACGCCGATCTCGTCGGAGATGAGATCGATCGCCTGTTCGTCGTCGCGGGCGGTGACGGCCAGGGCGACCGCGCGATCGATCCGGCGCTCGACCGAGGCGCCCGGTACATCGCGGCCCTCGGCCCGGCCGAGCTCAGCGCCCTCTCGCGCACCGTCGGTGGCAGCACGGACGATGTCGACGATCTCGGCACCGGGTGTGCAGGCCCGGGCGACGGCGGCTGCGATCGCCGCGGCACCGGCCACCCCGGGCGGCGTGTTGTGGCTGGGTACGCAGGTGGTGAAGGCGGTCCGGACCGCGGCCTGCGGGTCGCCGTGGTGGAACAGTCCGACAGGCCCGACCCGCATCGCGGCACCGTTGCTGGCGCCCTGCGTCATGATCGTTCCCTGTCGTCCGACCTGCCGCGGGTCCTCGCCCCGTTCCAGCCGGGCGATGGCCTCCCGGGTGGTCGGACCGGCGAAATGCGGGAAGTAGTTCTCGTTCTTGGACCACTCGATCAGCAGCTGTGCCATGTCCTCCGGCGTCAGCGCGGCACCGGTCCGCGTCAGCAGCCGCGCGAGCATGATCATCTGGCTGGAGTCGTCGGTGATCTGCGCGGCAGCCCGGCCGTTCGCGTACGGCGCACCGGGCAGGGGTGCGTGGAACTCCGTGACGTAGCCACCGAAGGCGGCTCGGATCTGATCGCGGCTCAGTTCCTCGGTCGGAGCGCCGAGTGCGTCGGCCAGGCAGCCGGCGGCGAGACTGCCGTGGATCTTGGAATGCAGCAGGGACGGCAAAGCAGTTACCTCTCAGTGGTGATCGTGATCAGGTCTTCGAACCGCTCGCCGCGCCGCGAGTCGGACAGATAGCTCCGACCGCCGACGGCGGTCACGCAGCGGGTCGCCTGCGCCACGGCGCGGCGCAGGCTGTCGTGGATGTCGGCACCGGTGAGCAGCGCCCCGAGGAAGGCTCCGGCCAACGCGTCTCCGGCGCCGGTGGTGTCGACGGCAATCACCGGCTGTCGCAGTCGGGCCCGGTGCAGGACACCGTCGCGATCCAGGCTGAAGGCGCCGTTCGCGCCCGCACTGGTGATCACGAGGCTCGCTCCGAGCTGGAGCAGGCGACCGGCCGCAGCCGGTGCCCCGGTCGACGCCAGTTTGGCCGCCGAGGAGGCATTCAGGAAGACGATGTCGCTGAGCTCGATCAGCCGGGCGAACTGCGGCTGTTCGGGCTCGAACGCGTCCGGTTCGAGGTCAACGGCAACCCGCGCCCCATGATCATGAGCGAGCTCGGCGACCGCCGTCGCCCACGTCAGATCGTCGGCCAGCGGTGCGACGATCTCGGCTCCGGTCATGATCGAGGCGTCGATCTCCTCGATGGTCGGCAGCTTGATCCCGGTGTCCGCACCGGTCAGCGCCTTCTCCCCGCTCGGATCCAGCTGCACGAAGCACATCCAGGTCGGGTGATCGAGATCGCGCAGCGAATGCTCCAGCGACACCCCGAGCCGGCGCAACTCGTCCAGGGCCACGTCTGTGTCAGGTCCGGCGCCGGTCTTGGTGATCAGGTCGACCGCGATGCCCTGCCGGGCGGCAGCGGCAGCCAGGTTGGCGCTCATCCCGCCGCCATACACCCCGGCCAGCGAACCGATGGCCTTGTTGTCGTTGCCGGCGATGTGTGGGACCCGGACGAAGTAGTCGATGCTGGCGTCGCCGACAACGACCAGCCGGCCTCCCGGCTGATGATCGTCGATCATGCTCACAGCTCGTTCCGCAGGTCGATGTCCAGGTGGTACAGATCACCGCGCAGGATGTAGCGGGTGAACTCCGTCGGCCGTTGGTCGGCGCCGAACGAGGTCCGTTGCCGCAGCATTGCTGCCGTGCCCGGCTCGACGGTCAGCTGTTCGGCCTCGGCCGCGGACAGGTTCACCGCGCTGACCCGCTCGTGGGCATGGGTGGGCTGGGCATCACGCACCGTGAGGAAGGCGTACAGCGAGTCGCCGGTGAATTCGGTGAAGTCGATGCCCGGCTGCGGGGTCAGATGATGATCAAGGAAGACGAACGGGTCGTCACCGATCCAGTAGCGCCGCTCGATGTGTACGACGGTCGCGCCGACCGGGATGTCGAGGGCTCCGGCGATCTCCTCGTCGGCCGCCTGTTCGGCGTTGCTGAGCAGCTCGGGCCGGATCGTGAAGCCACGATGGCGCAGTTCCCGGCCGAGGCCGAGCATCGGGCTCATCGCCCGGATCTCGTTCGACGCGACGATGCTGCCGCGCCCATGGAACCGCTCCACCAGGCCGAGTCGCTGCAGTTCCTGGAAGGCACGACGGACCGATGTCTGGGACACGCCGTAACGGGCCCGGAGCTGACTCTCCGACGGCAACCAGTCTCCGGGCTTCAGCGTCCCGTTCAGGATGTCGCGCTGGATCTCGCTCTGGATTGCGCGGTAGAGCGGTCCACGCCCCGGACGACTGGTCATACGACTTAGTGTACTAAGTGCACTTTGCGATGCAACCAGCGCCCGGGGCGAACACCGTCCGGACCAGCCGCGGACAGCGTCAACCGACCGTCGACAGACTCAGAACCCGGCGGACAGCATCGGCGAGAGCGGCCGGATCCGCGGCGCCCTCGGTGCGCCAGGCGACAAAGCCATCGGGACGGACCAGCGACGCGCCGTCCTCCCCGACGCCGTAGCGGGCTGCGAACTGCGCTGCGGGGTCGACAAGATCATCGCCACCGACCACCTGCACATCCAGCGGCACCCCGAGCTGATCACTGACCTGACCGGCGGCCTGCCGCCAGGCAGGGTCCGCTGCCAAGATCACGAACGATCGACCGAACAGGTCACGAGTGGAGATCTGCTCACCGTCCCGCTGCAACCAGACATGTTGAGCCCGTGATCCCGGCCTGCTGTCCGCCGTCACCACGTGCTCGACGAGTTCATGATCATCATCGGGCTCCGGGCAGACCGCGCCATCGACCACCCGGCTGCCGAACATCAGATCGAGCGGATCCCGTCCGGCCTCCCCGCCGTCTTTCTCCGCGCCGCCGGGAGTCATCCGCTGCAACAGATTCTGATACTGGTACTCCGCGATCCACTCCCCGAACGCCCGGCGCTCGACGTCATAGCTGGCCAACAGCCCGGGGCCGGCCTCGCCCTTGATGATCATGGCAAGCTTCCAGCCGAGATCGAAGCCGTCCAACACGGCGGTGTTGCCACCCTGGCCTCCGGTCGGCGGCATCACGTGGGCGGCGTCGCCGGCCAGGACGACGCGACCGGCGACGTAGGAATCGGCCAGCCGATGCGCGAATTCGGTCTCGGCCCGGTCGAGCAGTTCGACCTCCAGATCCAGATCACCGATCCCGATCCTGATCTGTTCGATGCAGTCGGCCTCGGTGAAATCGGAGAACTGTTCGCCCTGCTCGGGGTCGAAGGCGAAGCTGAGCACATAGCGGCCCGGTTCGTCCGTACCCCCGAACACCCCGGTGCCGCCCTGCAGCTCGGGATTCTGCAGATAGACCAGGGCGAACTCGCGACCCTCCATCGGCGCACCGAGATCAGCCCGGAAGATCGTGTTCACCCAATGCGACAGCGCGCCGTGACCGTGGGCGCCGATGCCGACCGCGCCCCGGGTCGTCGTCCGCCAGCCGTCGGCGCCGACCAGATAGTCCGCCCGGACCGTACGCCGACCGCCGGTCTGCAGGTCGATCAACTCGGCAGTCACACCCTCGTCATCGACGGTGAACCCATCCAGCTCGGTCCGGAACTGGACCCGCGCTCCCCAGGCACCGGCCCGGTCGGCCAGGATCGGCTCGACTGCCTCCTGACTGGCCATTCCCATTCCGGTCGGGCTGATCGATGTCAGGTCGAAGTCGAAGGATTCGACCAAGGTCTTGTAGGGCGTACCCAACAGGCTCGGACCGATCACGATCTCCATCGGCAGGCTGGTGTCATACCCCGCCCTCCGCACGGCATCGTCGATGCCGGCGACCCGGAAGGCCTCCATCACCGTCGGCATCTGACCGCGGGCCTTCGGATGGGTTGCGGTGGTCGCGTGGCGTTCGACCACCAACGATGTGATCCCGTGCATGCCGAGGAACATCGCGGTGGACAGGCCCGCCAGACCGGCGCCGACCACCAGCACCGGAACCTGCTCGACGAGCGGCTGCGAACGATCGGTGGACGAATCAATCATGGTGCACTCCTTGAAGCTGAACGAACGGCGTTCGTTGTTGACGAACACAGTTCTATCTCGGAACGCTGTTCGTTACCAGTACAGTGTTCGGATGGACCCTGACCCGCTTCCCCCGCAACCCTGGCTCCGCTCAGGGCGAGGTCAACGACGCCAACTGAGCCTGCAACTGATCGTCGACACCGCGCTCGATCTGCTCGCCGGCGACGGGCTCGAGGCGGTCACCATGCGCAAGGTGGCGCAGCGCCTGGGCACCGGTGCCGCGTCGCTGTATGCCCACGTCCGGGACAAGGCCGAGCTGCATGAGCTGATGCTCGACGCGGTACTGGCGACCGTCGAGATCCCCGATCCCGACCCGCTGCACTGGAAAGAACAGCTCCGGGAACTGGCGGACCGCTTGACCACGGTGCTCGCCTCCCGCCCTGGCATTGCGCGGATCGCCCTGGAAACGTTGATTCCCACCACCCCGGGCATGCTGAACCTGATGGACCGGATGCTCGGGATCCTGAAAGCCGGCGGGCTGAGCGATGACGACGCCCTGCTCGCCGGCGACATCCTCGCGCTGTACACCGCGGCCGGCGGCTACGAGCAGGGCCTGCGCAGCAGTGCCGGCGCGACAGCGGAAGCGACCGAACGGATCGCGCGGATCGGCCAATACCTGGAGATCGTGCCGGCCGGACGACTCCCGTACCTCGTTGCGCTGGCGCCCGCGATGAGTGGCCAACGGGATGGGTACGCGATCGGGCTCGACCTGCTGATCGACGGACTGGCCGCACGCGCCGTGCCCGATCCGGATCGGGCCGATCCGAATCGGCCCTGAACCACCCGTTCACGACCCCAGAATCCCCGGGTCCCATCTCAGGGACTCTTCAGGGTGCCGAAGGAATCCCGGACGGCCTCTCGTGCGTTGAGTCCTATGAAGGCAACGAAAGGGGCCGCACCGTGGCAACCAGAACGTCATCCCGCACGACCGAGGGCATCGAAGGCAAGGATGCTGTCGGTCTCTACCTTGATGGAATCGCCAAGACGCCGCTGCTGACCGCCGAGGAAGAGGTCGAACTGGCCAAGCGGATCGAGGCCGGTCTCTATGCAGCTGCCCTGCTGTCGGATGGGGTGACAGCCAAGGAGCGCGGCAAGAAAGCGGTCCAGGCCACCGACGAGGAACTGCAGCAACTGGTGGATCTCGGCGAGAAGGCCCAGCGCCGTTTCGTGATGGCCAATCTCCGACTGGTCGTCTCGGTCGCGCGCAAATACGGTCGCGCCCAGATGCCACTCCTGGACCTGGTCCAGGAGGGCAATACCGGATTGATCCGCGCGGTGGAGAAGTTCGATTACACCAAGGGATTCAAGTTCTCCACCTACGGCACCTGGTGGGTGCGGCAATCCATTTCCCGTGGCATCGCCCAGCAGGGGCGCATCGTCCGGCTCCCGGTGCACGTCGCCGAGCAGGTCAACCAGGTCGGCGCGGTACGCCGGACACTGGAACGCCGCCTCGGTCGCGACCCGGAGTTGGAGGAGATCGCCGACGAGATGGGTGTCGAGGTCGACCGAGTGCTTGACCTGATGCGGTACGGCCGTGACCACGTCAGCCTGGACGCGCCCGTCGAGGAGGGCGGTGACACCGCCCTCGGTGACCTGATCGCCCGGGAGCCGATGCCGGGTCCGGACGAGGTCTTCCTGGACGCCGAGGAACACCAGCGTCTGGAGGCGCTGCTCGATCAACTCGACGACCGGTCCGCCGATGTGGTCCGCCGCCGTTATGGATTGGTCGACGGTCGCCAGGCCAAACTCGCCGATATCGGTGCGGTCTGGGGAATCACCGCCGAACGGGTCCGGCAGATCGAACGACACGCCATCGCCAAACTGCGCAACGCGTCCACTCTGGCCGCATAATCGAATGTGAACGATCCACTTCCCGGCAAAGAGGCAATCCGATGAAAAGAAGGATTCTGACCAGCCCGATCGTCAAGATGATTCGGCACAACGAGCTCATCGAAGAAATGCTGATGAAGCGCCGTTTCAGTCGCCGTTGAAGAACAACTGAACCACCGAACAGAGGAGCCGGTCGCCGACGCGACCGGCTCCTCTATTTGTGTATGGCGACGTGATGGTGTTTCCACCCGCCGATCGGGCGACGACTCACCGAGCGTCCCGTGGCGACCGGCCGGTGTGGCGTTTGAAGGCACGACTGAACGCCTCCTCCGATTCGTAACCGACCCGACGCGCGACGGCGGCGACGCCGAGCGTCGTCGAGCCCAGCAGATCGCCGGCGACGTGCATCCGCCAAGCCGCCAGATAGCGGATCGGCGGCATCCCCAAACGGCTCCGGAAGCGTTCGTCCAGCAACGAGACCGACACCAGACTCAATCGGGCCAGCCGCTGCACGCTCCACCGTTCCTGCGGCGCGCCGTGGATCGCCGCGAGCACCGGAGCCAGCACCGGATCGCCGAGAGCAGCCAACCAGCCACCCTCGATGTCCGGCGCACTCGCCAGATGGGTCCGCAACACCTCTCGAACGACCAACTCGGGCAACTCGGTCGGTCCCTGCAATCCGCCTGCCGACGCCGGAGCCGTCTGCGCCAGCGCGTAGTCGATGCTGGCGCGTACCCAATCCCGGGCCGGACCCGATCCGACACTCACCACGAACAGCGGCGGCAGCGCCCGCAGCCGTGGGTCGAACAGCGGATGATCACTGCTCAGGTAGCCGCAGACCACATCGGTCCGCGGCCCGCCGGCACCCAACGTGATCACCGGAAGGGTCCGCCACGGAGTCGGTTCGAGCAGATCCTCCATCGAGACCACCTCGGTGTCGGCGGCGCCGCCCATGACGTGTACGTCCCCGTACGGCGCGACGACCACGTCACCGGCACGCGCCCAGTGGCGTTCGCCGCCCGGCAGTGCGGTCCAGCAGCGCCCGGTGGCCACCAGATGGAACAACGCGACCCGAGCCGAACCGGGACTCAGCAGCGCCGCCGTCGCCTCCGGCGTCGGTGACCGGTAGGCCCACGCCTCGGTGTACCGGCCGCGCAGGAACACCGCCCCCTGCAGATGCATCCGGCCGAGCATCTCGACAAGCGTGGTGTTGCGGTCAGGTCCGGTGGGGACGCGGTCATGGTCGATCCGTGCCGCGCACACAAGACTCAGTCTGACAGTTCAGCAACCACCGCAAGGAGCATCCGATGCTTTTCATGGACGTGCATGACAATCTGCCCGGGGTCACCGCAGCCGATGTCGCCGAGGCACACAAGAAGGACCTGGCGATCCAGGACCAGTACGGCGTCGACTACCGCACATACTGGGTCGATGAGGCCGAGGGCAAGGTCTTCTGCCTGGTCGAAGCACCGTCGGCCGAAGCCGCCGCGGCGGTCCACAAGGAGGCACACGGACTCCTCCCCGACCGTACCTATCCGGTGGTCGAGGGCGGCTGACCTCCGACTCCACCAGGGGATCCGGCTCACCCAGAGCTGCTGAACCTTCCTGCGTCGCGCCGTCCATCGGTATCGGGCGGCGCGACGCTGTCGCCTGCACCTGTCGTGTCATTCGCCGGTCATCGAACTGGCCATTGGTAGAGAGCCCCTTGTCTGGACCAGCTCGCATTGTCGTGCTAACTTTCGGCGGAATTTGGAAAGTTTCGACAGGAGGCAGCGACTGTGCAGCCCACCATCCCGGCGCTCGAAGGTAGCGTCCTGCGGATCGACGCGGACCCCATCGACTACGTTCTGGTCGCCGTGTACTTCGCGATCATCATCGCCATCGGTCTGATCTCCCGGCGGGGTATCGCCAGCAGTGTCGACTTCCTGTTGGCCGGCCGTCGGCTGCCGGCCTGGGTGACCGGCCTGGCGTTCATGTCGGCCAACCTCGGCGCGACCGAGCTGCTCGGGCAGTCGGCGAACGGCGCCCAATACGGCGAACAGGCGTTCCACTACTACTGGGTCGGCGCCATCCCGGCAATGGTCTTCCTCGGCCTGGTGATGATGCCGTTCTATTACGGCTCGAAGGTCCGCAGTGTTCCGGAGTTCCTGCACCGCCGCTTCAACAGGACCACCCAACGCATTCAGGCGGTCCTGTTCGCCACTGCCTCGATCCTGCTGGCCGGCGTCAACCTGTACGCGATGGCGATCGTCGTGCACGCGCTGCTGGGTTGGCCGACCTGGGTGGCGATCGTCGTCGCTGCCGTCTTCGTGCTGGCCTACACCTTCCTGGGTGGGCTCTCGGCCGCGATCTACAACGAGGTTCTGCAGTTCTTCGTGATCGTCGCGGCGATGATCCCGGTGACTCTGGTCGGCCTGCACCGGGTCGGCGGCTGGAACGGTCTGGTCAGCAAGATCACCGCACGGCCGGACGGTCACCAGATGCTCACCCCGTTCCCGGCCGAGCAGCTGACCGGCATCACCAGCAGCGTCGGTTCGGTGATCGGTGTGGTCGCCGGGTTGGGTTTCGTCACCTCCTTCGGCTACTGGACGACCAACTTCACCGAGGTCCAGCGGGCGTTCTCCGCCGGTGACGCCGGCGCCGCCCAACGGACGCCGCTGATCGCGGCGATCCCGAAGGCACTGGTCGCCCTGGTGATCATCATCCCGGGCATGATCGCCACCGTGCTGGTGCCGGCGATCGCCGGGCTGAAGTCGGGGGCGGAGACCGGTGCGACGTACAACGACGTGGTGCCGCTGATGCTGCGCGAACTGCTGCCGAACGGGTTCCTCGGGGTGGCACTGACCGGCCTGCTGGCCTCCTTCATGGCCGGCATGGCGGCCAACGTCAGCTCGTTCAACACGGTCTTCACCTACGACATCTGGCAGGACTGGATCAAGCCGAACATGCCCGACCTGCATTACCTCAAGGTCGGCCGGGTGGTGACCGTACTGGCCACCGCGGCTGCTGTCGGCACCGCCTTCATCGCCGCCGGGTTCAGCAACATCATGGACTACATCCAGACGCTGTTCTCCTTCTTCAACGTGCCGCTGTTCGCGATCTTCATCCTCGGCCTGTTCTGGAAGCGGATGACCGGCACCGCCGGCTGGACCAGTCTGGTCACCGGGACCGCGGGCGCGGTGGCGGTCTTCGTGCTCAATGAGGTCGGCGTGCTGCATCTGCCGGGCCAGGGCTCGAGCTTCCTCGGCGGCGCGGTGGCCTGCGTGCTGGTGGTGATCGTCGCGGTGATCGTCTCGGCCCGCACCAAACCCAAGCCGGAGGAGGAACTGGTCGGACTGGTCCGCAGCGTGACGCCGAAGGCCGACACCGCGGTCGCGGTGAAGGTCTGGTACCAGTCTCCGGTCCTGCTGGCCGCCGTCGCGCTCGGCCTGGTCGTGTTCTTCTACATCCTCTTCAGCATCGTCTGATCCCGGGAGCCCAGCATGAGTACTCAGCCAACAGACAACGACAAGTCGCAGCTCCGGCTCGCCGAGTTGTTCGACATCCGTACGGTGATCGGCACCTTGTTCCTGATCTACGGTGCGGTCTGTCTGATCACCGGCATCATCGACTTCTCCGCCGCCGACAGCACCAAGGCCGGCGGCATCAACGTCAATCTGTGGTCCGGCATCGGGCAGCTGATCATCGCCGCGATCTTCATCGTCTGGTCACTGACCAAGCCGTTCCATCCGCCGTCGCCGGACTCCGAGACCGGGCCCGATCAGCAGTCCTGAGGCGGCGGACGCCGACGGCATCGCCTCCGTGCCGCTCTTCTCCCTCGGGGTAGAGCTATTGTCGGGGTGTGTTCAAGATCTTTCTCGCCCTGCATCTGATCTTCGCCGTCGGCGCCATCGGCCCGCTGCTGCACGCCGCCACCACCGCGGTCCGGGGAGTCCGCACCGCCGACGCCGTCGCCACCGCCGCCGGGTCACGGATGATCAAGATCTATGCGATCGGCAGCGTGCTGGTGGTGATCTTCGGCTTCGGGCTGCTGTCGATGGACTCGCCCTACGACGGCAAGCCGGTCGGCAGCTTCACCGACACCTGGGTCTGGCTGTCGTTGCTGCTCTGGCTGATCGGTGTCGGGCTCGCCTGGGGCGTGGTCTCCACCGGCCTGGACAAGGCGACCTCCTTGATCAAGAACGGCGAGTCGCCGAACAGCGTACGAGGCAGGGTCGCCGCGGCCGGCGGAGTCGTCGGACTGATCTTCGTCGTGATCATCGTGCTGATGGTCTTCCGACCGTGAGCATGATCGGCTGACCGGGCCCTTGGTGCTGTTCGGTCAGCTGCGGAACCGGTACTGCTGAAGAGACTCCGGGCGCATCTCGGTGCTCGCACCCGGCACGCTCGGTGCCAGGTAGCGCCCTGCACGGAACTCCAGTGGTTCCACGAAATGTTCGTGCAGATGGTCGACGTGTTCGATCATCCGCCCGTCCATCGACCCGGACACCGCCGCGTAGTCGAAGAACGAGAAATGCCGGACAGCCTGGCAGAGCCCGACGCCACCGCCGTGCGGACACACCGGCAGTCCGAACCTGGCGGCCAGCAACAGGATCGCGATGTTCTCGTTCACTCCGGCGACCCGGGTCGCGTCGATCTGCACGATCTGCACGCCGCCGGCCTGCATCAACTGTTTGAAGATCACCCGATTGGCCGCGTGTTCGCCGGTTGCCACCGGCATCGGGGCCAGCGCCCTGGCAATAGCCGCATGGGCCAGCACGTCGTCGGGGTTGGTCGGCTCCTCGATCCAGGCGATGTCGTACGGCGCCAACTCGCGCATCCAGGTGATCGCATCGGCCGTACCCCAGCGCTGGTTGGCGTCCACCGCGATCCGGACGTCGGGGCCGACGGCGTCCCGGGCGATCTGCAGCCGGCGTTTGTCGTCGGACAGGTTGCCGCCGACCTTCAACTTGATCTGCGCGAACCCGTCGGCGACCGCTTCGCGGCACAGCTTGGCGAGTAGATCGTCGTCGTAGCCGAGCCAGCCGGGCCCGGTGGTGTAGCCGGGGTAGCCGACCCGCTGCAGCTCGGCGATCCGCTCGGCCCGGCCCGGCTCGGCCGACGTCAGGATCGCCCGGGCGTCCTCGACGGTGAGCGCGTCGGTCAGATAGCGGAAGTCGACCAGGGACAGCAGCTCGTCCACGCTCAAGGTCGCCAGATGCAACCACAACGGCTGGCCGGCACGCTTGGCCCGCAGATCCCACAGCGCGTTGATCACGGCGCCGATCGCCATGTGCACGACGCCCTTCTCCGGACCGAGCCAGCGCAACTGGGAATCATGCACGAGTCGGCGCCAGGTCTGCCCCATGTCGGACAACAGCACATCGATGTCGGCACCGGCCAGCTGGGCGACCACCGATTCGATGGCCGCGACCTGGATGTCATTGCCCCGACCGATGGTGAACGTGAAGCCGTGTCCCGCCCCCTGATCGGTGTTGAGCCGCAGGTAGGCCGCGGAGTAGTCCGGATCAGGATTCATCGCGTCCGAACCGGCCAGGGTCTCGTGGGTCGGGAAGCGGACGTCGAAGGTCTCAGCGCTGATCGGGGTCGCTGGACGTTCGGTTGAGCTGCTGGGCACGGGCACCTTCCAGGTCGGTGAAGGGAGAAGACCTGACCGAAGTAAACATCCGATCTTTATCGGCTGTCAATCAGTTGCGCCCTGCCGTGAGGACGATCTTGCCGAAGCCGGCGCCGGATTCCAGGCGGGCGAACGCGTCGGCGGCCGCGGTCAGCGGCAGCGTGCTGTCGATCACCGGTCGCAGCCCGGTGGCCACCAACATCGCGGCCAGACCGACCAACTCCTCCCGGGTGCCCATCGTCGATCCGACCACCTGCAACGGCTTGAAGAAGATCTTGGTCAACTCGGCTTTGCTCGGCTCGGCACCCGATGTCGTACCGCAGATCACCACCGTGCCGCCCGGTTTCAGCGCGTTGATCGAATGCGACCAGGTCGCGGCACCGACCGACTCCAGTACGGCGTCCACCCGTTCGGGCAACCGTTCACCGGACGGGAACCAGGCGTGAGCACCCAACCCGACGGCCCGCTCGCCACGCTCCGCGGACCGCGACGTGACCCAGACCCGCAGCCCGGCGTGCCGCGCGAGCAGGATCAACGCCGTCGCCACGCCGCCGCCCGCGCCCTGGACCAGGACCGTGTCGCCGGGCCGCACCCCGGACCGGACGAACAACATCCGGTACGCCGTCAGCCAAGCGGTCGGCAGGCACGCCGCCTCCGCGAACGACAGCTCCGCCGGTTTGGCGATCAGATTGGCCGCCGGCACCCGGATCCGCTCGGCCAAGGTCCCCGGGCAGCGCTCGGACAGCAGACTGCGACGCGGGTCGGTGGTGGTGTCCGGACCGCTGAATCCCGGTGCGTTGATCACCGCGTGCACGATCACCTCCGCACCGTCCGGCCCGATGCCGGCGGCGTCGCAGCCGAGCACCATCGGGCACTGATCGGCAGACAGCCCGACCCCACGCAGGGAGAACAGATCGTGGTGGTTCAACGCGGCCGCTCGCAGCTCGACTTCCACCCAGTCATCGGGTGTTTGCTGCCCTCCCGGTGTGCTGGCAACGTCCAACTCCCCCACCTGCAGGGCGTTCAACGGCTGGTCGGCATCGGTCCGGGCTGCGTACGCGGCAAGCATGCCGGTCACTCTACGAGCGGTCCGGCCCGATGCCCTTCGACAGGCTCAGGGACCGTCGAGAGGCTGTCCGGTGCGGTCTCTGTCAGGATGTGCCGGTGGACCAAACCCAACGACTGATCCGGACCAGCACCCAACAGTTCGGCCACCGTCCGGCCGGTGTCTGGGCGGCGCCCGGCCGGGTCAATCTGATCGGCGAGCACACCGACTACAACGACGGCTTCGTGATGCCGTTCGCGTTGGCCGAGCAGACTCTGGTCGCGGCGACGCCGGTCGCCGGCGACGTGTGGACCGTGCACTCCAAGGACATGGCAGAGACCGTCACCTTCGGACCCGACGAGCTGGACGCCGGTCTGGACGGTTGGCAGGCCTACGTCGCCGGCATCGTCTGGGCGTTGCGCGAGGCCGGCCATCCGGTCGCCGGCGCCGAGCTGACGATCTCCTCCACGGTCCCGGTCGCTGCCGGCCTGTCCTCTTCCGCGGCGCTGGAGTGCGCGGTCCTGATCGCACTGGTCGATCTCTACACCCTGGACATTCCGCCGCTGGAGCGGGCGATCCTGGCCCGCCGCTGCGAGAACGAGTTCGTCGGTGCTCCCACGGGGCTGATGGATCAGGCCGCCTCCACCCTGTGCACGGCCGACAACGCGTTGTTCCTGGACTGCCGGACGCACTCCTACCAGCAGGTGCCGCTGGATCTGCGGGCCGCCGGACTCGAGTTGCTGGTGATCGACACCAAGACACCGCACGCCCACGTCGACGGCGAGTACGCCGAGCGGCGCCGGACCTGTGAGAAGGCCGCCGCCCGGCTGGACGTGCCGGCTTTGCGCGATGTCGAGGACCTGGACGCGGCGCTGGCCGTGCTGCCCGACGAACTGATGCGCAAACGGGTCCGCCACGTCGTCACCGAGGACGCCCGGGTGCTGCAGGCCCGCGAGGTCCTCGGCGACCAGAGCCGCAGCATGGCCGACCGACTCGCCGCGCTGGCCCCGCTGCTGGATGCGTCGCACGCCTCGATGCGCGACGACTTCGAGATCACCGTGCCGACGGTCGATCTCGCCGTCCAGACCGCGCGGGCGGCCGGCGCGATCGGCGCCCGGATGACCGGCGGCGGATTCGGCGGCTGCGTGATCGCGCTGGTGCCCAGCGGAACCGGCGACCAGGTCGCCGGCGCGGTGAAGGCGGCGTTCGCCGAGGCCGGCTTCGGCGCCCCCGCGCACTTCCTGGCCTACCCTTCTGCCGGTGCCCGACGGCTCGAAGTGTCAAGCTGAAACCTGAACGCAACACCGATCAAGGAAGGTAGTGCCGAGACCCGACACACCGCTCGTCGGACGACAGACCCCAGGGACGCAAGGGAGCAAGGCCGTGAAACCCAAATACCTGATCGGCGGCATCGTCGCCGCCGCGCTGGCCCTCACCAGCACCGCGTGTTCGAATTCGCTGAGTGGCGACAATGGCGACCAGGCCAGCTCGGCGCCGAGCGTCCAGGCCGATCAGAAACTGTTCGAGCGGCTGCCCGACGACATCAAGAAGGACAAGACGATCCTGGTCGGCACCGACGCCAGCTACGCGCCGAACGAGTTCACCGTCGGCAACGAGATCCAGGGCTTCGACATCGACGTGTTCAACGCGATCGCGGCGAAGCTCGGGGTCAAGGCCGAGTATCAGAACGCCAAGTTCGACACCATCATCCCGTCGGTCAGCAGCGGCAAGTTCGACGCCGGGATCTCCTCCTTCACCGTCAACGCGACCCGGGAGAAGCAGGTCAACATGACCTCCTACTTCACCGCCGGCACCCAGTGGGCGGTCGCCGAGGGGAATCCGAAGAAGATCGATCCGGACAACGCCTGCGGCAAGACCGTCGCCGTCCAGACCGGCACCACCCAGGAACTGGACGACCTTCCGGTCCGGCAGAAGAAGTGCGGCGCGAACAAGATCAAGGTCCTGCACTTCGACGGCCAGGACACCGTGACCACGACCGTGGTCTCCGGCCGTGCGGACGCGATGCTGGCCGACTCCCCCGTCGCGCAGTATGCGGCCAAGCAGCAGAAGGGCAAGATCCAGACCGTCGGCGATGTGTACGCCACGGCGCCGTACGGGATCATCACGGCCAAGGACCAGACCGAGTACGCCCAGGTGATCGCCGACGCGTTCGCCGAGGTCCAGAAGGAGGGCGCGGTCAAGTCGGCGATGGCCAAGTGGGGCATCACCACCGGTGAGATCGACAACCCCACCGTCAATCCGTCCGTGAGCTGATCATGACCGACGTGGTCAAGGACGACCCGGCCGGCGATCCCCCGGCGGGCTCCCAGGAGCGCCCGGGACTGATCGACGCGGTCCCGGTCAGGCACTACGGCACCTGGGTGATGGCGGTGATCGTGATCATCGGCGCCCTGATGTTCGCCAACATGATCATCTTCAACCCGGCCTTCGACTGGCCCTTCGTGCTGGAGGTGATGAACCAGCAGACGGTGATCAAGGGGTTGCTGATCGGCACCCTGCTGCTGACCCTGCTGACCATGATCGTCGGCATCCTCGGCGGTGTCGTGCTGGCGTTGATGCGGCTGTCCTCGAACCCCATCCTGAAGGGTGTCGCCTGGGTCTACACCTGGGTCTTCCGGTCGATACCGCGGTATGTGCTGTTGGTCTTCCTGGGCGCCGGGATGGGGGCGATCTTCAAGGACGGGATCGCGCTCGGCGTCCCGTTCGACTGGAAGATCATCGAGCTCCTCGGGCTGCACGGTGACTGGCGGTTCGCCCACTTCGACGCCAACACCCTGTTCGGCGGCTTCCTCGGAGCAGTCGTCGGGCTCGGAGCGTCGGAGGCGGCGTACATGTCGGAGATCGCGCGGTCGGGCATCCTCAGCGTCGACCAGGGCCAGCGCGAGGCCGCCCAGGCGTTGGGGATGAACAGCCGCAAGACCACCTGGCGGATCGTGCTTCCGCAGGCGATGCGGGTGATCGTGCCGCCCACCGGCAACGAGACGATCGCGATGATGAAGGACACCTCGTTGATCATCGGACTCGGCTCGCTGACCACCGAGCTCTTCTTCCAGGTGCAGAACATCGCCACCAGGACCTTCAACATCGTCCCGTCCTACCTGGCCGCGATCCTGTACTACCTGATCGTCACCAGCATTTTGATGATCGGCCAGGGCTATCTGGAACGGCGCTTCGGTCGTGGCTTCGGCAGTCGCGCGGCGTCGGCCAAGGATCAGGCCGCGATCGGGCTGCAGGCCGGAGGTGCACATTGAGTACGACGCCGGCGGCGACGCCACTGGTCCGCGCCCTGAACGTGATCAAGACCTTCGGCGGGCACCAGGTCCTGCAGGGGGTGGACTTCGAGGTGCAACGCGGCGAGGTGGTCTGCCTGCTCGGCCCGAGCGGCTCGGGCAAGACCACCCTGCTCCGGCTGGTCAACCAACTGGAGACCCTGACCGGCGGCCGGATCTGGTTCGACGACGAGTTGCTCGGCTACGTCGAGCGCAACGGCAAGCTCTACGTCCGCAAGGATCGCGACATCGCCCGGCAGCGGGCCCGGATCGGGATGGTGTTCCAGCGGTTCAACCTGTTCCCGCACAAGACGGCGTTGGAGAACATCATCGAGGCGCCGCGGCAGGTCAAGGGGATGTCCAAGCGGGTGGCGACCGCAGAGGCCATCGAGTTGCTGGACCGGGTCGGCCTGGCCGACCGCGCGAATTTCTACCCCTCCCAGTTGTCCGGTGGCCAGCAGCAACGGGTGGCGATCGCCAGGGCGTTGGCGATGCGGCCGGAGTTGATGTTGTTCGACGAGCCGACGTCCGCGTTGGACCCCGAACTGGTCGGCGAGGTCCTCGGGGTGATGCGGGACCTGGCCGCCGACGGGATGACGATGATCGTGGTCACCCATGAGATGGCGTTCGCCGGCGAGGTGGCCGACCGCGTCGTATTCATGGACGGCGGGGTCGTCGTCGAGCAGGGTGCGCCGGCGCAGGTGCTCGGCAACCCGCAGCACGACCGCACCAGGTCGTTCCTGCGCCGGGTCCGCCAGGAGGCCGATGCCGAAGCCCAGGCAGCCAATGCGCTGGCCGCGTTGCAGGAGGGCAAGTCCCCGAGCCGGCAGGCCTCGACCCGACCATCCCCGACGGAAGGCGTACCCGGTGACTCATGAGGCGCACCAGCAGCCTGATTTTCGGATCGTCACCCTGCACACGGCGGCGCAGCGTCAGCAGGCCGCGGAGCTGTATCGGTCGGTGTTCGGCTACGACCATCCGTCCTACGGGATCAATCCGCGGCTGCTGGCGGGCCTGATCGCCAACGGCGGTTCGGTGGTCGGGGCGCTGGACCACGAGGACCGGCTCGGCGGGTTCGCCTACGGGTTCCTCGGCACCGACGGCACCGAGACCTATCACTACTCCCAAGCGGCGGTTGTCGCTGCCGGGCATCAGAGTCGCGGGCTCGGCCGCCGGCTCAAGCTCGCTCAGCGCGACGTCGCTCTGGCCACCGGTATCAGCACCATGCGCTGGGCCTACGACCCGATCCTGACCCGCAACGCCCACTTCAATCTCGATGTGCTGGGTGCCCGTGGGGTGTCGTTCCATCCCGAGCTGTACGGCGAGCCCGGCAGCGACCGGATCATGATCAACTGGGACCTCAGCGTCGAACCCGGCCCGCACCGGGCTGCCGAGCCGTTGCCCCAGCCGGCGGCCCGGCCCGGCGCCGATGCCTGGGGCAAACCGATCACCGACGGCGATCGGATCCTGCTGCCGCTGCCCACCGACCTCACCGCCTTGCGGTCCCACGATCCGATCCGGGCGGCCGATCTGGCGATCACCCTCCGGCACACGCTGGTGACGATCTTCGGCGACGGCTACCAGGCCGTTTCCTGCTCCGCCGTCGGGCACACCGCCTACTACATCTTCCGGGCAGCTGCCTGACACGGGTACGGTCGAGTCCCGATATCCGGTTCCATCCCGACGACGAACGGAGAAGTTGATCATGCGGGTCGTGTCCGCGCGGATGCACCGGGTGCGACAGCAGCTGGTGCACGAGTTCCGTACCAGCTCACACCAGAAGAGTTATCTGGAGCACCTGCTGATCGAGTTGCACGATGCCGACGGCCGGGTCGGCTGGGGCGAGGTCGCCTCTCCCAGCGGGCCGTACTACTGCGCGGAGACCACCGACACCTGCTGGCAGATCACCAGCCAATATCTGTTGCCCGCCCTGATCGGCACCGACTGGGAGCACCCCGAGCAGGCCGTCGAGAACTGGCGTCGGGTGCGCGGCAACGAGTTCGCCAAGTCCGGCGTCGACGCCGCGGTCTGGACGTTGTGGGCGGCCGCACAGGGGATGTCGCTGAGCGCGGCCCTCGGCGGTACCCGGCGCGAGGTCGTGGCCGGCGTCTCGCTGGGGATCGAGCCGACCATCGACGATCTGTTGGAACAGGTCAGGCTGCACACCGATGCGGGCTATCCGCGGGTCAAGCTCAAGATCGCACCCGGCTGGGACGTCGAGCCGGTACAGGCGGTCCGCAAGGAGTTCGCCGATCTGGACCTGCACGTCGACGCCAACGGCGCCTACTCCGAATCGACCGAGCACCTGGCCGCCCTGACCGCGTTGGACGACTACGGCCTGACCATGATCGAGCAGCCGTTCGCGCCCCGCAATCTGCTCGGCCATGCCCGGTTGCAGGCGACGATCGACACCCCGATCTGCCTGGACGAGAGTGTCGAGACGGTGCACGACCTGGAGACCGCGATCGAACTGGGATCGCTGCGGGTGTTGAACATCAAGGTATCCCGGATGG
Organism: Microlunatus soli; assembly: GCF_900105385.1. Lineage (NCBI taxonomy): Bacteria > Bacillati > Actinomycetota > Actinomycetes > Propionibacteriales > Propionibacteriaceae > Microlunatus > Microlunatus soli. Next base: position 149,911 of record NZ_LT629772.1, read on the forward strand.
GCGGGCTGACCCCGGCCCGAGCAGCGCACGACCGGGCCGTCCAGGACGGTATCAAGGTCTGGTGCGGCGGGATGCACGAATTCGGCATCGGCCGGGCCGCCAATGTGGCGATCTCCAGCCTGCCCGGCTTCAGCCTGCCCTCCGACGTGTCCGCCTCCGCCAAGTACTACGCCCGTGACATCATCAGTCCCGAGGTGGTGGCCGATCGCGGCGTGGTCCGGGTCCCGACCGGTGCCGGACTGGGCCACGAGGTCGACACCGCACTGATCGCCGAGCACAGCATCGAGTCGATCTCGTTCTGATCATCAACTCCCGAGGAGCCCCGTCATTCCCTCCGCCACGCCCGGGACCGAAAACACCGACCCAGAGGCCAAACAGACCGACACAGGGGCCGAGAAGACCGACCCGAGCAGTAACGCCTACGCCACCACGATCAGCCCGGCGCGGCAGCGGCTGTTGATCATCCTCGCTGCCGCCGGCCTGATTGCCTCGATCGTCGGCGGCATCGTCTCCGACGGCCCGACCCTGTGGGGGCTGCTGCCGATCGTGCTGTACGCGGTGCTCTGCCTGCTGGGCATGGACATCGTCGTCGGGACCGTGCTGTCGGTGCTGTCCGGGATCCTGATCGCCGGCCTCGGGCCGGTCGCGATCGGCGAACTGCTCGGTGATTCGCTGGCCGACTCGGTGACCATGATCGGCTTGATCATCGTGCTCGGCGCAGGGGTCGGCGAGGTGCTCAGGATCACCGGCGTCGCGACCACCATCGTCCACGGCGTGCTGCGGCTGACCGGCGAACACAACCGCGCGGCGGTGTCCATCGGCGTGATGCTCGCCTGCCTGATCCTGGTCGGCAGTCTCGGCACCCTCGCCGGCGCGCTGGCGGTCGCCGCCCCGATCGTGCTGCCGATCACCGCCCGGCTCGGCTACACCCGGTCGGCAACCGCGGCGATGCTGTTCATCGGTGGCTGCGCCGGGCTGGCGTTGGCGCCGTTCGCCGGGTCGAACGTGGCGATCATGACCGCCGCTGAGGTCAACTACTTGACCTACCTGCTGCACGGTGCGCTGCCGATCGCGGTGCTGTCGATGATCCTCGGACCGTTCGTGGTCGCCTTCCTGCAGCGACGCACGACCGGCAGCGGCGACGACTACGACCTGAGCGAACTGGTCGCCGAGGGTTCCACACCCCCACGCAACGCCAAGGCTGCGACCACGGTGTTCGTCGTGGTGCTGCTCACCGCCGTGGTGTACGCGACGATCAGCAGCGCGACCACCAGCTTCCCGCTGGTCGCGCTGCCGGTGCTCGGTATCGCGACCGGACTGGCCGGACGGCTGTCCGCCCGGCAGATCGCCGAGGCGATGTATCGCGGCGGCGCGAAGTTGATCAGCATCCTGCTGCTGTTCTGGCTGCTCGCCGCACTGTTCGCGCTGATCGATCAGCTGGAGCCGTTCCAGGTGATCCTCGATCTGGTCGGTGATCAACTGGGATCGGTGTCGCCGTTCCTGGTGGCGGTACTGGTCGCGCTACTCGGTTGGGTCGGCGTACCCGGCGCGACCGCGGCCCAGGTCGTCCTGCTGGACAAGGTGTTCGGCGACCTGGCCTCCAGCGTCGGCGTCGGTTCGGGTGCCTGGGTCACCGTCCTGCTGTTTGCTTCCAAGGCCGACACCTACGGCCCGTTCCCGAACGCCAACATGGTCGGCGCGATGGGACTGGCGCGGTCGAACAGTCTGCGCAACATGATCATCACCGGCTGGCTGCTGCTGGTGCCGGCCTGCCTGATGTACGCCGTCATCCTGTTGATCACCACCTGACACCGCTGTTCGATCATGAATCCCGAGTTGAAGGAGCACTGTGGCTGAGTCCGTGTTGATCACCGACGGCGTCGTCGCGGACGGCACCGGGACGGCACCACAGCCCGGTGGATTGTTGATCGAGGACGGGTTGATCACCGCCGTGCTGCCGCCGGACGCTCGGCTGCCCGCCGATCGGGTGATCGCCGCCGGCGGCTCGATGATCACACCCGGCTTCATCGATCTGCACAGTCATGCCGACTTCACCATCCAGGGATCGCCCGGCGCGGTCTCGCAGCTGCATCAGGGTGTCACGACACTGCTGACCGGCAACTGTGGGTTCTCCCCGTTCCCGGTGCTGGACAAGGATCGCCTGATCGGGGCCACGTCGTTCCTCAGCGCCGACGGTCTGGACTGGTCCTGGACCGATCCGGCGTCCTATGCCGAGGTCCACGACCGGACCGGTCTGGGCGTGAACCTCGCCCTTCAGGTCGGCCATAACGCCCTCCGGCTGGCTGTGCTGGGCGAGGATCAGCGGGAGCCGACGCGGCCCGAGCTGGACCGGATGCGCCGGCTGCTCAGCGAGGCGGCCGGACAGGGCGTCTTCGGCTTCTCCACCGGTCTGATCTATGCGCCCGGCCGCTACGCCGACACCGCCGAGGTCGACGCGCTGGTCGCCGAGGCCGGGGCCAACGGCCTGCTGTACTCCACCCATGTCCGCAACGAGGGCGACGACCTGCTGCCGGCGATCGAGGAGGCGATCGGCGCCGCCCGGCGCGGTGGCGCCCGGCTGGAGATCTCGCATCTGAAGGCGGTCGGCCCGCGGAACTTCGGACGGGTCGTCGACGCGCTCGATCGGATCCAGCTCGCCCGCCAGGACGGGCTGGACGTCGGCTGCGATGTCTATCCCTACGACGCCTCCAGTACGACCCTGACCGCCCGGCTTCCTGGCTGGGCGATGGACGGCGGCGTACCGGCGCTGCTGGACCGGCTGGCCGATCCCGAGCAGCGGGCGCGGCTGGTCGCCGATCTGACCAGCGCCGAACGCGGCAGCCTGTCGGCCGATCGGGTGACGATCGCCTCCGGGACGGTGTTCGGCCGGACCTTGGCCGCGATCGCGGCTGAGCGTGGCATCAGTTCGGCCGAGGCGACCTGCCAGGTGCTGCAGGAACAACACGGCGCGGTGAGCGTGATCAATCACGGGATGGACGCCCAGGATGTCGGCACCGTGCTGCGGCATCGCCTGACCGCGGTGGCCAGCGACGGCTGGATCATGGCCGGTCCGGACGATCCCGGCTGGCAGGTCGGCCACCCACATCCGCGCAATTTCGGAACCTTCACCCGGGTGCTGGGTCATTACACCCGCGAACGAGGTCTGCTCGATCTGGCCGAAGCCGTCCGGCGGATGACCTCGTTGCCGGCGAGCCGACTCGGGCTGACCGATCGCGGCGTGCTGCGCGCCGGTGCCGTCGCCGACGTGGCGGTGTTCGATGCCGCCGCGATCGACGACCCGGCCGACTACGCCAACCCCTGGCAACTGTCCACCGGCGTCACCGACCTGCTGGTTGCCGGCACCCCGGTCCTGACCGACGGCACCCCGACGGGCGCCCGCCCCGGCCGCGTCCTCCGCCGCCACCGCTCCCACAACCCCGGAGTCGGCCGAACCTAGTTGGCTGGCGCAGCTCCCTCCTGGCACCTTCGGTTCGCGACTCATTATGTTGTTATGATGAGTTGGTGGAACCGCTCTATGCCCAGGTCGAGGCCGCGCTCGCCCGACGGATCGCCGACGACCTGCAACCCGGTGATCGATTGCCGTCGGAGAGCGAGCTGATGACCGTGTTCGGTGTCAGTCGGATCACCGTCCGTCGCGCGGTAGCCAACCTGGCGACCCGTGGTCTGGTCGACGTGATCCAGGGCCGCGGATCGTTCGTCGCCACACCTCGGATCGAACAGTCACTGCGGACCGTCAACGGCTTCGTCGAGGACATGACCGCTGCTGGTCTGGAGGCGACCGCACGACTGGTCACGAACGAGACGATCGCGGCGCCGCACGACGTCGCCGATGCCCTGCGACTCGAGGCGGGTACGCCGGTCACGTTCATCGAGCGGATCAGGCTCGCGGCCGGCCGCCCGGTCTCCTTTGACGTCACCTACCTGCCGACCGACGTCGGTACGGCGATCGCGCGCGACGACCTCGAACGGCAGCCGATCTTCACCCTGCTGGAAGAGAAGTACGACCTGCCGCTGGTGGAGGCGGACTACCGCCTGCAAGCGGTGGCAGCGCCGGAACGGATCGCGGACGCACTGCAGGTGGCTGTCGGGGATCCGGTGATGCGGGTGGAACGCACCTCGCGCACAGCCGACGAACGCCCGATCGACCACGAGGTCCTGCACTACCGCGGCGACGCCGTCAGCTTCGCGACCCGGCTCGACCGCAGCCTGCCCGGGTGACCGCACTGGATGCCGGCGCCCTGCTGGCCGCGGCCGCGGTGGCCGGCGCGCTGGGTGGCGCGTTGGGCATGGCGGGTGGGGTCTTCATCGTCCCGCTGCTGACCACGGTCGCCCACCTGCCCTGGCCGTCGGCCGTCGCGATCAGCCTGGTGGCCGTGGTGGCCAGTTCCTGCGCCGCAACACCGGCCTTCCTGACCGCCGGCCTGCCGAATCTGCGGCTGGCCGTGCTGCTCGAGGTGCCGACGGTCGGCGGCGCGATCGCCGGCGTGCTGCTCGCCGATCGACTGCCGACCCGGCTGCTGTACGGCGTCTTCGCCCTGGTGCTGCTCGTCTCCGCCGTACAACTGGCCCGTGGCAGACGCACCGCCCCGGTGACCGCGCCGGACACCAAGCCGAACGGCTGGCGGCTGGACGGCAGCGTTCGGGACGGCGATGTCAGCCTGCCCTACCGGGTCAGCCGAGTGCCGGTGGGGCTCGGCGCGATGTTCGGCGCCGGTCTGCTGTCCTCGATGCTGGGCATCGGTTCCGGGGTGCTGAAGATCCCGGCGATGGACGGTGCCCTCCGACTCCCGATCAAGGTCTCCTCGGCGACCGCCAGCCTGATGATCGGCGTCACGGCGGCCGGGACGGCGGCCGCGGCCGTGCTGCAGGACGGCGTCGACCTGAGCTACGCGGTGCCGGTGGTGTTGGGGTCGGTGCTCGGCTCGACGATCGGCGCGCGGGTCCTGGTCCGGATCCCGAACGGGCCGCTCCGCGTCCTGTTCTTCCTTGTCCTGTTGGGATTGGCGGTGCCGATGATCATGAACGCGGTCGGCGCACGATGAGTGATTCGCAGATCGGACAGCGAGGCGATCGGGACGCGCTCGACCACCGGGATCGTCGCAACGCCGGCCGGCTCGGACTGGTGCTCCGCTGCGGCACGGTGGCCGCAGTCGTCGTGATCATCATCGGCACGTTCGCCGTCCCGCTCGGCGCAGCAAGCACCGGGCGATGGCTGCAACGTGCCGGGATGATGATCATGGTCGGCACCCCGGTCGGTGGCCTGATCAGCCTTGCGATCGGCTTCCGAACCGCCGGCACCCGCCGCTACCTGATCCTGATCGCCGTCATCCTGGCCCTGATCGCCCTCACCGCAACCGGAGTCGTCCGGACGTAGTCGTGCTGGGCGGCGACGACGTCCCGGCCGCTGCGCGGCGGCTGGACACTATTCGCCGGGGAGGCGGCGGCCTTCGGTGAAGGCGGCGCTGGAGGCGGGCAGGAACAGGCAGACCAGCACCGCCGCCGCGGAGACGAACAGGGCTGCAGCCAACCAGCCGATACTGTCCCGGAAACCCCACGCCAGCGGCAGATGGAGCAGTTGCAGAGCGACCGCGGGACCACGGGACCAGGGTCGTACCAGGGCCACTCCACGGCCGACCACCGCGAGCGCCACACCCCAGACGATCAACATGCCGGCTACCCCGTAGCCGACACCGGCCGACACGTTCTGCAGGTTGACGATGATCAGCAGCCCGTAGCCGACGACCGCGATCGCCTCCAGCCAGAGCACGATCGCTGCGGCCCACAGAGCCGGCCGTGCCGTCCGGGCCGCGGCCGAGCCTCCGGTTCGGGTGCCGCCGGTCTCGTCCGAAGGATCGGGACTCTTGTCGGGTTGCCTCACAGCACGTATCGTAGGTCGGCTCAGCCGGTCCTCAGTACGCGGGCGGGACCCGTCCACCGGGCCGGAAAATGTGAGCGACCCAACGCTGATCAAGTCTTGTGCGTTCGTCAAATACTTGACAGTCTTGATCGTCGGACCGAGGACGGCACGGATCGTGCTGCCCGGTTGAGTCACTACTTGCCGCAGACCCGCGGTGATTGCCGTACACGTGAGGAGTGGAAACGCCCATGGATTGGCGCCACAAGGCGGCCTGTCTGGATGAAGATCCGGAACTGTTCTTCCCGATCGGTAACACCGGTCCGGCCCTGCTGCAGATCGAAGAGGCCAAACAGGTCTGCCGCCGTTGCGATGTCCGCGACGCCTGCCTGCAATGGGCTCTGGAAGCCGGCCAGGACCATGGTGTCTGGGGCGGAATGAGCGAGGATGAGCGGCGTGCGCTGAAGCGTCGGGCCGCCCGCTCCCGGATCCGGACCGCCTGACAGAGCGAACGTTGTGTAGCGCCGGGCGGCGTGCCCGGCGCTTTTCTATGCCCTGATCAGGTTCTTTTCTGTGCCGTGATCAGGTTTCATGCCCTTCGACAGTCTCAGGGACCTACCGGTCGCCGGTGACGGGGATCTCCACGACGGCTCGGGTGCCCGGGACGTCACCGCGGTTGGTCAGCTCGAAGGTGCCGCCGAGCTCGGCGACCAGACCGACCACGATCGACAGCCCGAGACTCTTGCGTCGGGGATCGGTGATGGAGAATCCCTCCGGCAACCCCGGACCGCTGTCGATCACCTCCATCCGCAGCCGACCGTCGGTGACGGTCGGCTCGACCGACACCTCCTCCGACCGGGCCGACCTGTCGCCCGGATGATCCAGGCCGTGTTCGATCGCGTTCTGGCACAGTTCGGTGACCACCAGCGACAGGTTGGCCGCAATGCTGGACGACACCACGCCGAAACTGCCGTTGCGGTGCGTGCGGACCTTCCCGTCGGCCGCTGCGACGTCGCCGACCATCTTCAGGATCAGGTCGGCGACCTTGTCGAACTCGACCAGTTCGTCGAAGGCCTGGGACAGCGTCTCGTGCACGATGGCGATCGATGCCACCCGCGACATCGCCTCGTTCAGCGCCTGTTTGGCCTCCGGGGCGTCGATCCGGCGGGCCTGCATCCGCAACAGTGCGGCCACCGTCTGCAGGTTGTTCTTCACCCGGTGATGGATCTCCCGGATGGTGGCTTCCTTGCTGAGCAGTTCGCGTTCGGTGCGGCGGAGGTCGGTGACGTCACGGCACAACACGATCGCGCCGGTCTGCTGGCCCTCCGGGGTCAGCGGCACCACCCGCATCGTGACGTGTGCGGTACCGGCTTCCACCTCCATCTCCCGGGCCTTCCGGCCGCCGAGCGCCGATGCCAGCGTGTCGTGGATCGGCTCCTGCGAGGCCGGCACCAGGTCTGAGGTGAGTTCGGTCAGGTCGGCATCCACCAGATCCCCGGTCAGACCGAGCCGCCGATAGGCGCTCAGCGCATTCGGGCTGGCGAAGGTCACCTCGTGGTCGGCGTCGGTCCGGATGAAGCCGTCGCCGACCCGCAGCCCGGTCATCATGCCGCCGTCACCGGACGGGAACCGGCCGACGGTGACCATCTGCGCCAGTTCGGCGGCCGATCGTCGATAGGTCTGCTCCAGCGCCCCGGCAGTGCGGATCGCCAACTGGTTGGTGTGCTGCTCCACCACTGCGATCGTCCGCCCCTCCCGGCCGACCGGGATCGCGTGGACGTCGACCGGGATGCCGGCCTGTAGCTTGCCCTGACTGGTCTGGGTGATGGTCCCGCTGAGGAACGCCTCGGACACCAGATGTTCCGGCGAGTACGCGATCAGGTCGCCGACCACGTCGTCGACCAGCGCCGTCGGGCCGGTCGTCGGACGCACCTGGGCCGCCGCCCAGAAGACGTTCCCGTCCGGCTCGGGGACCCAGAGCACCAGGTCGGAGAAGGCCAGGTCGGCCAACAGCTGCCACTCCTCCACCAACACCCGGAGCCAGTGTTCGTCGTCGGTGGACAGGCCGGTGTGTTCGGCGATGACTTCCGACATCGACGGCATAGTCCGGCCTCCTTCTGGGTTGGGTGACGTTCCGGTGTGCCCGACACCGGCGAACTGATCGAACACTACGAAAACGATCGAATGATGCGCGCGGATCGGGCAACCGCATGATAGTTCTGATTCCCATGGGCACCGATGACCAACCCGACCCGGAGCGCGCAGGAAATCCTGACGCCGATCCGCGCTGGAAGCTCACGCCGACCAAGATCGTGGTCGCCGTGATCCTGCTGGCCGCGATCGTGCTGCCGCTCCTGACAAGCAGCTACTCGCGCGTCGATCCACGCCTGTTCGGCTTCCCGTTCTTCTATTGGTACCAGTTCCTGTGGGTGTTCCTGGCCGCCGCCTGTTGCTGGATCAGCTATGTGTTGCTCCGCCGCGAACAGCGGGCCTACCAACGGAGCCACGGGGGCACGTTGACGCCGCCCACCGGCCCACCGCCGAGTGATCCGCCACCGGAAGAGTCCGCGACCGATCCGAACCCGAAGGCGGAGTAGTCATGCAGCATGTCAATTGGGTCGAGCTGATCATCCTCGCCCTGCTCTTCGTCATCGTCGCGTTCATGGGGTTCCGGGCCGCCAGGTGGCGGCGTGGCACCAGCAACCTGGACTCCCTGCACGAATGGGGTCTGGGTGGTAAGTCGTTCGGCACCTGGGTGACCTGGTTCCTGCTCGGCGGCGACCTGTACACCGCCTACACCTTCATCGCCGTCCCGGCTGCGATGTGGGCGACCGGTGCGGTCTCCGGATTCTTCGCGGTGCCGTACACGATCGTGCTGTATCCGATCATCTTCTTCTTCCTCGGCCGGATGTGGTCGGTGGCACACAAGCACGGGTACGTGACCACCGCCGACATCGTGCAGGGCCGCTACCAGACCAAGAGCCTGAGCCTGGCGATCGCGATCACCGGGATCCTGGCCACCATGCCGTACATCGCCTTGCAGCTGGTCGGCATCCAGGCCGTCCTGGAAGTGGCCGGGATCGGCGGCTCGAGCGCACTGGCCCGCGACATCCCGCTGCTGATCGCGTTTGCGGTGCTCGCCGCCTACACCTACTCCTCCGGCCTGCGGGCACCGGCGTTGATCGCCGTGGTCAAGGACGGGCTGATCTACCTGGTGATCATCGTCGCGGTGATCTACCTGCCGACCAAGCTCGGCGGCTGGCACGGCATCTTCGACGCCGCCCAGGCCAAGATGGCCGAACCGAGCGCGACCGATCCGAGCAAGCCGGCCGGGGTGTTCATCCCCACCGCCAAGACCGCCTGGGCCTACACCACCCTCGCCCTCGGCTCGGCGATGGCGCTGTTCATGTATCCGCACAGTGTGACCGCAACGCTCAGCTCGAAGTCGCGGTGGACCGGACGCCGCAACGCCGCCATCCTGCCCGCCTACTCGTTGCTGCTCGGTCTGCTCGCACTGCTCGGCTATGTCGCGATCAAGGCCGGCACCAAGCCTGTCGGGTTGGACGGCAAGCTCAACCCACAGCTGGTCATCCCGCAGCTGTTCGAAGATCATTTCCCGAGCTGGTTCGCCGGCATCGCGTTCGGCGCCATCGCGATCGGTGCCCTGGTGCCGGCAGCGATCATGTCGATCGCGGCGGCCAACCTGTTCACCCGCAACATCTACCGGGAGTTCTTCAAGCCGACGGCCACCCCGGCCCAGGAGGCCAAGGTCTCCAAGATCGTTTCGCTGCTGACCAAGGTCGGCGCGCTGCTCTTCGTGCTCTTCCTGGACAAGCAGAACGCGATCAATTTCCAGTTGCTGGGTGGGCTCTGGATCCTGCAGACCCTGCCGTCCATCGTGTTCGGGTTGTTCACCCGATGGTTCCACCGCTGGGCACTGTTGGCCGGCTGGGCCGCCGGCATGATCTACGGCACGGTCGTCGCCTACGGCTACTGCAGTGCCTGTACGGTCAAGCCGTTCGGCAGCTCGCTGGCAGCGATGCCGATCTTCGGTCAGACGGCCTACATCGGCTTCACCGCGTTCCTGCTGAATCTGCTGGTGGCCATCGTGCTGACCGCGATCCTGCGAGCGGCCAAGGTCTCCAACGGCAGTGACATCACCAAGCAGGCGGACTACTTCGTCGACGCCGACACCCCCGGCACCGTGCAGCCGGATGTGCACCAGCCGATCAAGCCGTGATTTCTACCTCCCTCCCAACCGTGGCACAATGACGTGCTGGCCAGACTGCAAGACAGAACAGAGGTGACACCGATGGGCAAGACCGGACGGAAGCGCCGCGCACGCCGCAAGAAGGGCGCAAACCACGGCAAGCGCCCCAACGCCTGATTGGCGTTGAACCTTCGCACCAGAGCGGGAGATCGAACTTCGAGTTCGGTCTCCCGCTTCTTGTTGCCTGCTTCTTGCTGCCTGCTTCTTGCTGCCGCTGTTCTTTGCCCTACGCCGGGAGGGTCGGACATGCCGCCCCGCCCGAGGCGATTCCGAGCTCGCAGGCTCGCCCGGAATTCGCTTTACGCCCACCACACCCGGACGTCATGTCCGACCCTCCCGGCTCACCTGGGTGCCGCGACTTACGTCGTCGGTGTGGACGCAACCTCGACGCACAGGCGGTCCTGAGCGTGCGAAGGGCCGGCGAACTGGCCAGCCGGGTCCTGCGCCTGTCGAAGGACCGCGGCCTCATCCCCGCGTCCGCATCCCCAACCCGGGTCCTGAGCCTGCCGAAGGACGTTCGCGACCGTGCCGTCGTACGGTCGTGGAGGCTCGCCCGGTCTGGTGACGGCGTGCGTTCGTCTGGGTCACCCGGTCTAGAGGGTGATCCAGTAGCGGCGGACCAGGCCGTAGCCGCGCTCGGGGCGGTCCTGGGTGTCCTGCAGGTGGCCGCCGGCGGATTCGATGGTGCGGGCGGAGGCCTCGTTGTCGTCGTCGCAGGTGACGAGAATGCGGTCCAGGCCGAGTTCGCGGGCACGGTCCAGGACGAGCTTCAGGGCGCCGGAGGCGAAGCCCTCGCGGCGGCGGGACGGGCGGACGGCGTAGCCGACGTGGCCGCCGACCTCGGACAGGAAGTCGTTCAGTTCATGGCGGAGCGCGATGAAGCCGACCACCTCGTCGGCAGCCTCGTCGTCGGTGATCCAGTAGTAGTCGCTGTGCACCAGGCCGGCCGGCAGACGCCGGTCGACGTCGGCGTGTTGGCGCTGCTTCTCGATCAGCACCTCGCAGGTCGCCCGGTCCGGCGTCGCGCCGTCGGACAGGCCCGAACCGTCGATGTGACCGCCGTGGAACTCCCGGACCGCATCGGCCCAGGAATCGTAGTGGTCCAGCGAGGGTTCGACGAGTTTGATCATGCCCCGATCACAACATCTTCGCACCACCCGGCGCTACTCCATTGACACCACGGTCACGCTCCCTGCCCCGCACACGGTCACCGGCCGACCTCAGCGTGTGTGATGATCTTGACCCGATCGATCGGGCAGACGCACGAATTCAATCCGCAGCCGAGGTGGAAGGAGCACGCTGGTGGCCTGGAGCACGCGGCAGATCGCCGAGCTCGCCGGGACCACGGTGAAGGCGGTGCGGCACTACCACAAGCTCGGCTTGTTGGATCAGCCGCAGCGGGGCAGCAACGGCTACAAACAGTACGGCGTCGATCATCTTCGCCGACTGCTGCGGATCCGTCGACTGACCGAGCTCGGCGTTCCGCTGGCCCGGATCGCCGAGCTCGGCGACGCCGACGAGCACCCTGCCGCCGCGTTACGCCGGCTGGACGACGAATTGGCGGCCAGCATCGAGCGGCAACAGCGGGTGCGCGCGGAGCTGGCAGTGATCTTGCGCCAGGAACTGCCGACCGACCTGCCGGCCGAGCTCGCGCCGGCAACCGAGCAGCTCCCAGAGGTCGACCGATCGATGATGGTGGTGCTCAGCCGGGTCCTCGGGCCGGACGGCGTCGAGGCCTATCGTGAGATGTTGACGTCATACCGTCGGCAACCCGAGGGGTGTCGAATTCGATGAGCTGCCCGCCGACGCCGACGAGGCCAGCCGTGAGGACCTGGCGCGCCGGCTGGCGCCGCAGGTCGTGGCGATGCATCGCGACCACCCCGGCCTGGTCCGGGCCCAGCAGAAGTCACCCGGCGGCGCCGAATTCGCCGCCCGAACCATCGGCCTGGCGATGAACGATCTCTACAACCCTGCCCAACTGGACGTGTTGCGCCGACTCGGCCGACACCTCCGGCAGCAGCCGACCGAACAGGTCAGGACTGACGGACCGTGATCGTCGTGCGGCTGGCGAAGACCGCCATCACCTTGGCCCGCAACTGCTCGGGGGCCGGCTCGTCGCCGCAGCCGCGCTTGATCAACTTCTTCATCGCCTCTTCGGCGTCGAAGGCGTCCAGGCACGGCTCGCAGGCGGCGAGATGATGACGGATCTCGTCGGCGTCGGACGCGTCCAGCTCGGAGTCCAGGAACTCGTACAGCCGCGACAACGCCTTTTCGCAGTCGTCACCGGTGCATTCGGTGCCGTCCTTGCCGTACCCGGTCATGCCCGAGCCTCCTGTTGCTTGGTTTCGCGCAGCAGACCGCGGTCGCGCGCGTAGTCCTCGAGGTGATGACGGAGCTGGCCACGACCCCGGTTCAGCCGGGACATCACGGTCCCGATCGGCGTCCCCATGATCTCGGCGATCTCCTTGTAGGCGAAGCCTTCGACGTCGGCCAGGTAGACCGCCAGCCGGAAGTCCGGTGCCAGTTCCTGCAACGCGTCCTTGACGTCGGAATCCGGCAGGTTCTCCAGGGCCACCATCTCGGCCGACTTCAGGCCGGTCGAGGTGTGCGACTCCGCGCGAGCCAGTTGCCAGTCCTCGACGTCGGAGCCGTCGGAGACCTGCGGCTGCCGCTGCTTCTTGCGGTAGTTGTTGATGTAGGTGTTGGTCAGGATCCGGTAGAGCCAGGCCTTCAGGTTGGTCCCCGGCCGGAACTGATGGAACGACGAGTAGGCCTTGGTGTAGGTCTCCTGCACCAGGTCCTCGGCGTCGGCAGGATTACGGGTCATCCGCATCCCGGCGGCATACAGCTGGTCGATGAACTCCAAGGCGTCGGCCTCGAACCGCTGACGGCGTTCGGCCTCGGTCTCGGCGGGTGCGCGCACCTCGTCGTCGTCCAGCACCTCGGCCTGGCTGGGGGCGGACGTCGGCGAGCCTGTGGGAATCGTCATCAGGTATGAGCGTACCGGCGACTGTGTCGGTCGCCGAAGCTCATCGCTGTGTTGCTCGATCAAAGTAGGCATCACGTGATGAAACGCATCGACGCGCCCGGTATTCCCGTCCGGGCCGAGCAGCGGTCAGGAGGTGTAGATCAACCGCAGTCGGAGCGTACGGTCGGTGTTGGCCCGGATGTCGGTGGAGTCGGCGAACTGGTCCACCGAACCGACCGGCGGCAACGGCCGCAGCTCCTGGTCTGTGACGGCAGCTCGCAGGACGTCGGCGAACCGGTCTCCCCCGATCACCCGGTAGGGCCGCCCGTGGTACAGCCGGGCCGTCGCCTCCACCGGCGCGGTCACACCGAGCCGATTGTGGGTGGCAGCCAGGAGCTCGTATCCGGTCACCAACGCCCGCTCGCGGGCCGGATGGTCGCGGGCGTCGAGCACGTCATCCAGGATCGGGCCGAGGTCAGCGGCCAGCGCGAGCTGGGCGAAAGCGCTGCCGAACCATTTCTGATAGGGCCAATAGCTGCGTTCCTGCAGGAACGCCAACCGCATCAGATCGCGGACCAGATAGCCGGCCAGCACCCGTGAGCCGAGTTCGTCGCCGACCTCCGCGGTCCGGCCGACGAACGCCTCCACCTGCGCGATCCGACGCCACTGGCAGGACATCATCCACAGCCAGACCTGCTCCGGGTAGTAATGCGCGGCCGAGCGTGCCGCGGCAACCGCACCGTCGGGATCGGCGTAGACGCGGCCACGGGTCAGCCCGAGCAGCTGCTGTTGCGGCATCAACAACCAGTCGATCGGCGTCGGTGACTCCCGCGGATCGACCCCCAGCCGGCCGATCAGCCACGCCGTCAGCGTCGTCGCTTCCAGGTGTGCGCCCTGCGCGACGTCGTCCCAGCCGTATTGCACCGGCCAGCCGTGGAAGGTCTCCGGAAGCGCGTCCTCGATTCTGGAGCGGACCTCGTCGGCCCGGTCGGTGAACAGTTGCAGCGCCGGCCCCCAACCGTGATCGGTCGACCGTTCGGTGTCGAATCCGAGGATCTCCGACCCGTCCCCGAGCCGTGCCGCCGCGTGGGGCAGGCCGGTCAACAGCGGGGCGACGACCTCGGAGTAGAACTCGGCGTCGAGTTGCAACGCAGGTACGAAGGCTGGCACGACGGACATCGTCGTCGCCCGGCTGCCGCCCCGCTACTCATTTCGGTCCGTCCCTGCAGCAGCCGAGCCGGGACCGTTCGGCGGCGGAGGTTGTAATCGATTTCAGATCGATGCCGCGTGTCCTTGACAGTCCGCCGGTCGTCCCGGTTATCTTCGGTGAAATCGAATTCACGATCGGTGTCGCTCGAGGGAAGAGGATCATGAACCGGAGCTGGATGAGGCGGCTGAGCAGGCCGCTGGTCGCGGTGGCCGCGCTCGCAACGGTGGCCGGCGTCACGGCCTGTGGGAGCGGGACGCCCGGCCAGTCCGCCGATCAGGCCAATGGTGAGAAGACCGTCGTCGAGTTCTGGCAGGGCGAGTACACCACGCCGGAGAACGCCTGGTACAAGAAGGTGGTCGCCGATTTCAACGCCTCGCATCCCAAGATCTCGGTCAAGGCGACCACGGTCCCGGGCGACGCCTGGGATCAGAAGATGAAGGCGGCCCAGGCCGCCGGCAAGGCCCCCGACGTGTATCCGCTGCCCGGCCGGCTGACCGACCCCGTACGCCTGGGGCAGGTGCACGAGATGGACAGCCTGATGCCCGAGAAGGTGTGGGAGAACCTCAACCCGAAGGCCGACGACGTGGTCAGCGTCGACGGCAAGCATTACGCCTACCCGCTGCTGCTGGAACCGCAGCAGGTGCTCTTCACCAACAGCGAGATGTTCACCAAGGCCGGGCTGGATCCGAAGAAGCCGCCGACGACCTGGAAGGATCTGCTCGCCGCCTGCGCCAAGATCAAACCGACCCTGAGCAACGGCCAGTTCTGCCTGCAGACCGCCGCCGATCCGGACACCTTCGCCTGGACCTCGATCGCCCAGCAGCTGCAGGTCGCCGGTCACCTGCCACTCAGCGACGACTGGTCCAAGGCACAGGCCACCGACCCGAAGTACAAGCAGTTGATCACCTTCTTCAAGACGCTCTACGACAAGGGCTACATTCCCAAGCAGCCACTCGGGCCGGGCAACGATGTCGGCGCGTTGGGTGAGAAGAAGGTCGCGATGTCGGTCAACGGTTCCTGGGGGATGAGCCAGATCGCCGCGGACTTCCCCGAGGTCGCACCGAACATCTCGATGGCACCGATGGCCACCCCGACCGGCGATCAGACCAAGAACATCTCGCCGTTGGGCAACTTCAAGTGGGTGATCGACGCCAAGTCCAAACACCCCAAGGAGGCCGCCGAGTTCATCCAGTGGGTGCTGGCCGGCGATCCGGAGGTGCTGAAGCCGTTCTTCGTCGACACCAAGTTCACCAAGGTGCCGGCCCGTAACGAGGTCGCCGAACTGGTTGCCAAGGACCAGGATGCGAGCAACGCGCCGTGGGCGTCGATGCTGACCGAGGACGTGGTGCCGAACGCGGTGCTGGAGACCGATCAGCCCTACGACGTCAGCAAGGCGATGGGGACCGCCATCCAGAAGGGCATGACCGGCACCGATCCGGACACCGCCCTGCAGGAGGCGCAGAAGACGATCACCCAGGTGATCAAGCGGGACAAGCTGGCCGGGAAGGGCGGCAGTTGACCTCGACCGTCACCGACCCGGCCACGACGACCGGGTCGGCACACCCCGAGGCGAGGCGACCTCGTGGGGTGCATCGCGACAGCAAGGTCGCCTGGGCGATGCTGGCACCGGCGCTGATCCTGTTGACGATCTTCGTGATCGTGCCGGCCGGGTACGCGATCTATCTCAGCTTCTTCGAGTGGAGCTTCTACCAGCCGCCCCGCTTCGTCGGGCTGCACAACTTCGTTGCGGTGTTGACCGATCCGGCGTTCCGCGCGTCGGTGCTGCTCGGCCTGAAGTTCGTCCTGATGACCGTCCCCACCGGACTGATCATCGCCTTCCTGTTCGCGTCCTTCGTGATGACCGTCGGACGTCGGCTGGCCGGTGTGCTGAAGGTCAGCATCTACATCCCGACGATCATCTCCAGTGTGATCACCTCGATCGTGTTCACGATCATCTACGACTACTCCGGCGGTCTGCTGAACGCCGTGGTCAACCGGTTCGGCCTGGAGAATCAGGCCTGGCTCGGTGAGGTCCGGCTCGCACTGCCGGCGATCGCCGCCCCGGCGGTCTGGATCGGCCTCGGACTGACCTCGCTGATCATGATCGCCGGCATGATCGACATCCCGGACAGCTTCTACGAGGCCGCGTCCCTGGAGGGCGCGAACTGGTGGCAGAAGACGATCTACATCACGATCCCGCAGTTGAAGAACATTCTGCTGTTCCTGTTGATCACCGGCTTCGTCGCCGCCGTGCAGCAGTACGAGCTGCCGTTGGTGATGACCGGTGGCGGACCGTTGGAGTCCACAACCTTGCCCAACCTCTTCATCTTCAACCACTTCCGCAACGACCCGTACCAGGGCTATTCGCTGGCCGCGGCGCTGTTGCTGTTCATCATCCTGGGCACCATCTCAGCGCTCGTCTTCAGGGTGCTCAACTCCGAGAAGCTGGTCGACTGATGGCCCGCCGGATCGGCCGGATCATCTTTCAGACGGTGGTCAGCGTGCTGTTCATCGGGCTGGCGATCTTTCCGTTGTTGTGGATGGTGATCGCCGGCTTCAAGTCGCGGCGTGAGGTGGTGCAGACCCCGTTCCAGTTCTTCCCCGAGGTGTGGCGGGTGCAGAACTACACCCAGATCCTCGCCGACCCCGCCTTCCTCCGCACGCTTGCGGTCACCGGTCTCGGGGCGGTGTTGTTCACGCTGCTCTCGCTGACGGTCAATTCGATGGCGGCCTACGTCTTCGCCCGGCTGGAGTTCGCCGGCAAGAAGGTGATCTGGCCGATCATGCTGGGCACCATGTTCATCCCCGGGATGACGATCCTGCTGACCTCGTTCATCGTGGTGACCAAGCTGCACATGCTGGACACCCTGGCAGTGCTGGTACTCCCCGGGGCCGCCGCCGGTGCCCACATCTTCTTCATCCGGCAGTTCTACCTGAACATCCCCGCCAGCCTGGAAGAGGCGGCGATGCTGGACGGCTGCGGTCGCTGGACGATCTATCTGCGGCTCTTCCTGCCGTTGTCCAAGGCACCGATGGTGGTGGTCGGCATCACCTCGTTCCTCGCCTTCTGGAACTCCTACGTCTGGCCGATCATGACGATCACCAGCCCGGACCTGTTCCAGGTGCAGCAGTATCTGGCCGCCTTCCGGTCCGAACGCTCGGCCGAACTGGGCAAGCTGATGGCAGGCTCGGCGCTGGCCGCGACACCGGTGGTGGTGCTCTTCTTGATCTTCCAGCGGCAGATCATCGGCAACATCAAGATGGCCGGACTGAAGTAGCCTGGCAGTTCGATTCATCCTGCTTCCGAGCCAGAGCCGTCAGGAGTCGCGTGTTGGTCGATATCCCCGAGGAGGTCCGGAACAAGGTCATCGCCGACGGGGACGTCGGATGGCTCGACGAGCTGCCCTCGATCGTGGAATCGTTGGCGCATGATTGGTCGCTGACGATCGGTGCCACGCTGCGCGGCGGCCATGCTGCGCTGGTGGTCGGGGCGACACTCCCCGACGCGACGGTGGGCGTCCTCAAGATCGGCGCCCCGGGGACTCGGCGCGATCTCTCCTTCGAGGCCGCCGCGCTGCGCATCGCCGACGGTGACGGGTGCGCGCGCCTGCTCCGCGACGACCTCGACCGCGGCGCGCTCCTGCTCGAACGGCTCGGGGTTGCCTTGTACGACGCCGTGCCTGAGCCCGCGACGCGGCACGACGTGCTGTGCGATGTCGCAACCCGACTTTGGCTTCCGATCAGCCCCGATGTCGACCTGCCGACCGGTGCCGACAGGGCCCGCGAGTATGCCGACCTGTTGCCCCGGCTGTGGGAGGAGACCGGGCAGCCGTGTTCGCGAGCGACCGTCGAGGACGCCCTTGCCTGCATCGTGCGCCGCCGCCGCGCTCACGATGACCGGCACTCGGTGCTCGTGCACGGCGACGTCCACGATCTCAACGTGCTGCGAGCCGCAGACGGAACCTTCAAGCTCATCGATCCGGATGGACTGCGCGCGGAGCCGGCCTACGACCTCGGCACGATCATCCGATGCAATCCGGACAGCGCCGACGGCCTCGCCGACAGGACCAGGCGGCTGGCCGTCCGCACCGGCGTGGACGCCGCGGCGATCTGGGAGTGGGGAACGATCCATCGCGTCGTCAGTGGCCTGTACAGCAGGCAGATCGGGTTCCAGCCGTTCGGCGATCTGCTGCTCGCCGAGGCGGATCGACTGACCGGATAGCCGTCAGGAGGACGTGCCCTCAGATCGTCTGATCGTCCATTGCCGAGCGTGTTCAGCACCGATCTCCGCCGGACAGCCGGTAGGTGTAGTGCTGTGCAGTCAACCAAGCCGACCGTCGGCGTCATCGGACTCGGCGCGATGGGCCGCCCCGCCGCGGCGGCGTTGGCCCGACGTTTCCCGGTGGCCGGCTACGACCCGGTCCGGACGGCGCTGGACGCCGCGGTCCAGGACGGGGTGGTCGGCTACGACTCCCCCGCTGCGACCGCCGCAGCGGCCGACCTGATCGTGCTGTCACTGCCGACCCCGGCGGTGGTCCGATCGGTGGTCGACGATCTCGGCCGGTCCGCGGACGGCAAGATCATCGCCGACCTGTCCACCATCGATCCCGGCACGGCCCGCGAGGTCGCCGCCGCGCTCGAGCCGTCCGGGACCCGCTACCTGGACGCGCCGGTGCTCGGCCGGCCGGCCTCCTGTGGCAACTGGACCTTGCCTTGCGGCGGTGACGAGACGGCGGTCGAGGCGTTTGCCGAGGTCGCGATCGGCACCATCGCCGCGGCGGTCGAACGGGTCGGCACGGTGGGCTCCGGAGCGACCCTGAAGGTCTGCAACAACCTGATGTTCGCCAGCATCAACACCATCACCGCCGAGGTCGTCGACCTGGCCGAACGTGCCGGCGTCGACCCGGCGGTCTTCGCTCGGGTGGTCGGCGGCTCCGGAGCAGCGACCGTCTCCGGTTTGTTCAACGACATCGCCCCTCGGATGGCCGAGCACCGCTATGCCGATCCGACATTCGCGATCAGGCTGCTGGCCAAGGATGTCGGGCTGGGCGCCGAACTGGCCGCTTCGCTGCAGCGCGACCTCCCGGTGACCCGGATCGTCAAGGACATCACCGACTGTGCTGTCCGCCAGGGGCTGGGCGATCTCGACACCGCGGCCGTGGTGGAGACCTATCGCGACCAGCCGACACTGCGACAGAACGGACCGGACTGATGCCGACCGAGTCACTGACCGTCCGCAGCCCGCGGGACATCATCGATTACGTCAACGATCACCCGACCGGCACCGGCCGGACCAGGATCCTGGCCCTGATCGCCCTGGGCGGCATCTTCGTCGACGCCTACGACTTCACCAGCCTCGGGATCGGGATGGGCAGCCTGACCAAGCAATGGGATCTCGGCGCCGGCCAGGTCGGACTGCTGACCTCGGTGATGGCGCTCGGCGCGCTGGTCGGCGCACTGGCCGGCGGGCCGTTGGTCGACCGGATCGGCCGCTACAAGATGTTCGTGCTGGACCTGATCCTGTTCGTGGTCGCCGCGGTCGCCGCCGGACTGGCACCCAATTACGGCTTCCTGGTCGTCTGTCGCTTCTTCCTCGGCGTCGGTGTCGGCATCGACATGCCGGCCTCGTTCAGCTTCATCGCCGAGTTCACCGATCGACGCCGCAAGGGCGGCTACGTCAACTTCTGGCAGGCGATGTGGTACGTCGCCGTGGTCGGTGCGGCGATCATCGCGCTGCCGTTGTTGCTGCTCGCGGGCAGTGAGAACCTGTGGCGCTGGATGGTCGGGCTGGGTGCCGTACCGGCTCTGATCGTGCTGCTGCTCCGCCTGAGGTTCACCGAGGAGAGTCCGATGTGGGCCGCTCAGAACCTCGGGCTGCAGGAGGCTGCGTCGATCCTGCGCAGCAGCTACAAGATCAACGTCGTGGTCGCCCCGGATGCCGCCGCCGAACGAGCGCCGACCGAGTCACCGCTGCAACGACTCCGCGAGCTCTTCACACCCCGCTTCCGGATCCGGACCGCGCTGGCGTCGATCATCTCCGGCACTCAGGCCGCGCAATACTTCGCGGTCGGCTTCTACATCCCCACCATCGCCGCCGTGCTGTTCGGTGACGATCTTGTCGCCACCATCCTGGCCACCCTGGTGATCAACACCTTCGGCATCATCGGCGGCGTCCTGCAGTCCCTGGTCACCGCCCGGCTGGGGATGCGGCTGCTGGCCGGCATCGGCTACACCTTGATCATCATCTGCACGCTCGGCCTGGCGATCGGCAGTGACTCGATCAGTGTCTGGATCTCCACCGGCCTGGTCGCCCTCTTCGTCTTCGGGCAGTCCTTCGGACCGGGGCCGCAGGGTAAGACGATGGCCGCGCTCTCCTACCCGACCCGGCTCCGTGGCACCGGGACCGGCTGGGCCGAGAGCATGTCCCGGGTCGGCAGCATCATCGGCTTCTACGTCTTCCCGTTGCTGCTGGCCTCCCTCGGCCTGGCCGGCACCATGGGCTGGCTGACCGTGATCCCCGCGGTCGGCCTGGTCGCGGTGTTGTTGATCAAGTGGAATCCGATCGGCGCCGACGTCGAGGACGAACCCGCAGTCCAGCAGAGCGAAAGGCGATCATGACGACGGTACGACTCGAGTACGGCGACGGTCATCTCGATGCCGAGCTGCCCGACGACGCGATCGAGATCCGGGCCGGACAGTCGGGTGCCGAACCCGATCCGTTGCCCGATCCGGTGGCCGCGACCCGGGAAGCCGTGCAGAACCCGGTCGGGATGCCTCGGCTTGACCAACTCGTCGGTCCACGGAGCAAGATCACCATCGCCTTCCCCGACCGGGTCAAGGGTGGGGTGCACGACAGCGCGCATCGCCGGGTCGCCGTACCGTTGCTGCTGGACGAGCTCGAACGCGCCGGCGTCAGCTCCCGGGACGTGACCCTGGTCTGCGCGATCGGCCTGCACCGCAAGAACACCGAGGACGAGTTCGCCGCACTGCTCGGCGACGACACGCTGTCCCGACTCGACCCGTCCCAGATCGTCAACCACGACGCCGAGGACCCCGACCAGATGGTCGACATCGGCACCTCCCGGCACGGCGACCCGGTGCAGATGAACAGGCGGTTGCTGGACGCCGACCTGTCGATCATGCTCGGGCACACCAGCGGCAACCCGTACGGTGGATACAGCGGCGGCTACAAGATGCCGGCCACCGGGCTGACCAGCTGGCGCTCGATCCGCTCGCACCATTCACCGGGGACGATGCAGCGTCCCGACTTCGTCCCCGCCTCGACCGACAGCCACTTCCGCCATCAGCTGCAGGCGATCGGCCGCGCGATGGAGGCGGCGATGCCACGGCCGTTCTTCACCGTCGACGCCGTCCTGGACGCCGCGTCCCGGCAGCTGAAGGTCGCAGCCGGCGCGATCGCCGAGGTCGAACAGGCCACCTGGCCCACTGCGGGTCGACGCACCGAGCTGGTGCTGGACGGCCCTCCCGCTGACGTGCTGGTGGTCGGGATGCCGCGGAACTTCCACTACGGCAACGGGATGGGGTCCAATCCGATCCTGATGATGCAGGCCGCCGGCTCGTCGATCTCGCGAGCCAAGAACGCGCTCCGTGCCGATCCGGTGATCATCGTCGCGTCGGTCTGCGACGGCTGGTTCAACGACGACGAGTTCCCCGCCACCGTCGCGGTCTACGACGCGCTGCAGACCGTCGACACGGCCGCCGACCTGACCCGCTTCGAGGACGAGTTCAGCACCCGGACCGACTGGGTCGAGGCCTACCGCCACGGTGGTGCCTACCATCCGTTCCATGCCTTCTCGATGGCCTACATGGGCGGGCTGGCCAAGATCAACAGCCGATCGGTGATCATCGCCGGTGCGCAGCGCCCCGACCTCGCCCACGGGATGGGCGCGGCGACCGCGGCGACGGTCGAGGAGGCACTGGCCGACGCCGGCGCGCTGCTCCGCACCGACCCGCGGGTGCTCGTGGTTCCCGAGCTGTCCAAACCCGCCTACCACCTGAGCATCGGCCGCTGACCCGGCTACCGACGATCGGTGGCTCAGGAGACCGGACGCCCCCGGAAGGCGTGCCGATAGGCCGTCGGCGAGGTGTCGATGTGTTTGGCGAAATGTTGTCGCATCGCCAGCGCGGTGCCGAAGCCGCAATGCGTGGCGATCGTCTCGATCGGCAGATCGGTGGTCTCCAGCAACTCCTGGGCATGGTGTACCCGTTGCCGCAACAGCCACTGCAGCGGCGTACTGCCGGTCTGTTCCTTGAAACGTCGGTTGACCGTACGCGGACTGGTACCGGCGTGATCGGCGATCTGGGCCAGGGTCACCGGCTTGTCCAACCGCTCACGCAGCCAACGCATCGTCGGTTCCAGCACCCCGTGGTCCGATCCCGGCTCGGGGTGGGCGATGTACGGCGCCTGCCCACCCTCCCGCTGCGGCGGCACCACCATGTGCCGGGCGACGTCGGCGGCGACCGCGGATCCGAAATCGTGATGGATCATCCGCAGACAGAGGTCGATGCCGCTGGCCGCGCCGGCGGAGGTCAGCACGTCGCCGTGATCGATGAACAGCACGTTCGCGTCGACCGTCACCCGGGGAAAGCGTTGCGCGAGCTGTTCGGCCCGTGACCAGTGGGTCGCGGTCCGGCGACCGTCCAGCAGCCCCGAGGCGGCCAGCACCCGCGCACCGCCGGAGCAGATCGAGGCGATCCTGATCTGCCGCCGGTGCGCCTCCCGCAACAGCTCGAGCACCGCGGCCGGCGGATCACCGCGGCGATCGGTGCCGAGCACGACGATGGTGTCGGCGTCGATCGCTGCGGCGAGCGGATACGGCGGCGTGTAGCGATACATCTCGACACCGCCGACCCCGGTGACGGCGAGATCCTCCCCGTCGGCGCAGACCCGGACGTCGTACAGCCGCGGACCGAACAGCTCCCCCGGTTCCTTCGCCGCGCCGTGCGCGGTGGAGAAGACCTGCAGCGGCATCGCCAGATCAAAACTGTGGACACCGTCAAAGGTGAGGACCGCAACCCGATGCATGACAATAATCTATCGCAGATAGTCATTATTGCCACTGTTCTGAGTGGCTGCCCGTCCCAACAATGTGATGCATGGTCCTTGCCCTGCTCATCACCGTCGGTTCGGTCGCGCTCTTCATCGTTGCCGGATGGCTGGCCGACCGGCTGCTCGGGTCGGAGGTCGATCGGTGGGCGCGGACGGTCCGCGACGGATCGGTCCCCGCACGTCGGATCAGGCAACGCCGCAGGTGGTCCCGACAGGTGCGGCCGCGACTCGCCGGAGCACCCGCTGATCGGCGCGCCGCCCGGCCGACGACGCAGAGCCTACGGCCACGACCGGTCCCCGCGATGCCGATCGCGAACGATGCCCAGCCCGCGGCGAAGGCAACCGGCCGGGTTGCCGACCAGGTCAGCTGCCGAGGATGAAGTCGATCACCGACCGGCAGACCAGATCACGAAGCTCGGCCGGCGTGATCGGCCCGGTCTTGGCCACCCGCATCGAATGATCGGCGCCCAGGACGGGGACCACGGTCACCGGATCATCAGCGGCCAACTCGGCCCGGATCTCGTCCGGGCCACCGAACGTGTCCTTCTCCCCCTGCAGCACCAGACGCGGTACGCCGGCACCGAGCAGCTCCGGCGCCCGGCTCCGGTCCGGACGGCCCGGCGGATGCAGCGGAAACGCACAGCACACCACGCCGCTGACCCGTTCGAACTCCGGCGCCGTCCGGCAGGCAACCCGGGCGCCGGCGCTGCGTCCGCCGAAGTAGATCGGCGGCTGCGGACGATCGGCGAGCAACCTCGGGACGGCGGCGTTCCAGGCGATGTCCAACCGGGGCGGCGGGCTGGCGACCTTCTTGCCCGCCACCCGCCACGGCTGCTCGAAACGCGCGACGCTGATTCCGCGCGCCGGCAGCCGACTGGCCAGCACCGACAGGTCGACTGCGTCGATGCCACCACCGGCACCGTGGCCCATGATCAACAGCGCCCGCTCGTCCTCGGCGGCCGCGACATGGAACCGGCCGGGTCCCTCCGGGGTG
Source organism: Microlunatus soli (assembly GCF_900105385.1). Lineage (NCBI taxonomy): Bacteria > Bacillati > Actinomycetota > Actinomycetes > Propionibacteriales > Propionibacteriaceae > Microlunatus > Microlunatus soli. The sequence continues at coordinate 174,298 of NZ_LT629772.1, forward strand.
TCGGCCTCGATGATCGTCGTCATCAGAACAGCGTGTCCTCCGTCGTTGCCTCCGCGGACGTTGTCTCCGCGGACTCGGCCAGCGGCTGCAGCAGCTCGGGGCCGTTGTTCTTGACGTTGCTGACCAGGGCCGAGACGGCGTAGGCCTCCAGCTGATCTGCGTCGGTCACGGTCAACAGCTGTCGTGCGGCCTCGGGATCGGTCAGCTTCGGGTCCAGCCAGCCGGCCCACCGGTCGGCCGGGACCACCATCGGCATCCGATCATGGATGTGGCCCAACGCATCGGTCGCGCTGGTGGTGATCACGGTGCAGGTCCGCAGCCAGGCACTGTCGTCGTCGGGATCCTTAGCCGGGTCGCGCCAGTACTCGTACAGTCCGGCCATCACCAGCCGGTCGCCGTCGGAACGATGGATGAAGAACGGTTGCTTGCGGGGCTTCGCGTTGCGTCGGGTGGATCCTTCGACAGGCTCAGGACTCTGCGGGTCGTACCACTCGTAGTAGCCGTCGGCCGGCAGCAGGCAGCGGCGGACCGAGCAGGCCCGCTTGAAGGCCGGTTTGGACGCGACCGTCTCGAAGCGCGCGTTGATCATCTTCGCGCCACCGCCGGGTCCCTTCGACCAGGACGGCACCAGACCCCAGACCAGCGGGGTCAGCCGCCGACGGATCGTGTCGGACTCCTTGTCGGTGCGTTCCAGGATCGCCGGCACCTCGACGGTCGGAGCGACGTTGTAGTCCGGCTCGGGAAGATCACCGAGGATGTCGTCGACGTCGAACTCCTCGGCCAACTCCTCCGGAGTCGCCGAGGACGCGTACCTGCCACACATGGGGTTCACGGTAGTCGACGGCACCGACGGTCCGCCCGGCCGGCAAATTTGTGCCCGACACTCAAACAGCGGCCGACAGACCCGATTGAGTGCTTCGGTGTTGTGTTAGGAATGGGGCATGACTCTTGTGCGCGCCATCGGCCGAACCATGCTGTCCAGCTACTTCGTCCTCAGCGGCATTCGCGCGATCCGCAACCCGGGTGAGTTCGTACCCGACGCCCAACCGCTGACCGACCGGGTGGTGCCGACTGCGAAGCGGTTCGCGCCGGAGCAGGTCTCGGGTTTCATCCCCGAGGACACCGCAACCCTGGTCCGGATGAACGGCGCCATCCAGGTCGCCGGCGGCGTCGCCCTGGCCACCGGCAAGGGTCGCCGGCTGGGTGCCGGCCTGCTGGCACTGTCGATGATCCCGACGACCTTGGCCCGGCACCCGTTCTGGAGCCGGACCGATCCCGAGGAGAAGGCACGCGACCGGCAGCAGTTCGTCAAGAACATCGGGCTGCTCGGCGGCGTCGTGATCGCCAGCCGGGACACCGAGGGCCGGCCCGGTCTGGGCTGGCGCGCCAACGAGGGCCGCGAGCTGGCGATCAAGCGCACCAAGCAGGCCAAGAAGGCGGCGAAGAAGGCCCTGCAGCAGAGCACCGGTGAGGCCGCGACGGCCGCCATCGGCAGTGGTCTGGCGTTCGTCGGTGAAGCCGTCGAGGAGGGCCGCAAGGCACGCAAGAAGGCTGCCAAGCGGGCCAAGGCCGTCGCCGAGCAGGCCCAGAAGGACGCCAAGCAGGCGTCCAAGTCGGCGCAGAAGAAGACCCGCAAGACGGTGCAGAAGGCCTCCAAGTCGGCCAGCAAGTCCGCCGGTGCATTGCAGAAGTCCGCCGAGGACGCCCAGAAGCGAGCCCGCAGCGCCGCCGAGGACGCCGCCAAGAACGTCCGGTCGGCAGCATCCCAGGCACGCGGCCAGCTCGGCGAACACATCGAGCTCGGCAACAACTGATGACGCCTCCGGTCGATCCCCAGCCCGCGGCGCCTACCCCCTGGACCGCGCCCCAGGCACAGGTCCCGCTGAACGCCACCGTCGACATTCCGGGTTCCAAGTCCGAAACCAATCGGGCGCTGGTGCTGGCCGCGCTCGCCACCGAGCCCTCGGTGATCATCGGCGGTCTCGATGCCCGGGACACCCGGCTGATGCGCGACGCACTGCGCGCCCTCGGCGTGGCGATCACCGAGGAGGGTGACCGTTGGCGGGTGGAGCCGCCGGCCGAGTTCACCGCCGCCGGCTGGATCGACTGCGGACTGGCCGGCACCGTGATGCGATTCGTCCCGCCGCTGGCCGCCCTCGCCGACGGGCCGACCGAATTCGACGGCGACGCCGCAGCACGGACCCGGCCGATGGCCGGACTGCTGCAGGGGCTGCAGGCTGCCGGCGCCGAGATCGAGGACGGGCCGGAGCTGCCGTTCACCATCCACGGTCGGCCCGACCTACCCGGCGGGGTGGCGACGATCGATGCCCGAGCCTCCAGTCAGTTCGTCTCCGGGCTGCTGCTGGCCGGCGCCCGGATGGTCGGTGGTCTCGACCTGCGGCACGAGGCCGACGGGTCGGTCCCCAGCCGGCCCAATATCGACATGACGGTGCAGATGCTCCGCGACCGCGGTGTCCGGGTCGACGACTCCGAGCCGGACCGCTGGGTGGTCTCCCCCGGACCGATCAGCGGCGGCGAGTTCGTGATCGAGCCCGACCTGGCCAATGCCGCGCCGTTCCTGGCCGCAGCGGCGCTGACCGGCGGCAGCGTGACCGTACCGCGGTGGCCGGCCCACTCGAACCAGCCGGGCGCGGCGATCACCGACCTGCTCGCGCTGGTCGGCGCCGACGTCAGCCAGGACGGTGACCGACTCACCGTCACCGGCACCGACACCATTCAATCGGTCGACGTCGATCTGCACGACGCCTCCGAACTGACCCCGGTGATCGCGGTGCTGGCGGCATTTGGCGATCACACCAGCCACCTGCACGGCGTCGCCCACATCCGCGGCCACGAGACCGACCGATTGGCTGCCCTGGAAGAGGATCTGAACGGGGTCGGCGCGAAGGTCGACCAGACCGAGGACGGTCTGACGATCCATCCCAAACTGCTGCGCAGCAACCGCTGGCTGACCTACGCCGATCATCGGATGGCGACCGCCGGTGCGCTGCTCGGGCTGATGATCGACGACATCGAGCTGGACGACGTCGACTGCGTGAGCAAGACGATGCCCGGCTTCGTCGACCTGTGGAACGGCATGTTGGCCGACAGTGTCGCCCACGAAGAGGGGGCTGGGCAGGCGTGACGCCGCGCGGGATCGGCGAAGATGATCATGCTCGCTTCGAGCGCCCGCAGCGCCGTACCCGTCCGCGTACCAAGATCAGACCGGACTACAGCGACGCCGTCGTCGGCATGGTGATCACCATCGACCGGGGCCGCTACACCTGCCTGGTCGATGATCATGAGGTGATCGCCACCAAGGCACGGCAGCTCGGTCGCAAGGGCGTGATCGTCGGCGACCAGGCACGGCTGGTCGGTGACACCTCCGGAGCCGACGGCACGCTGGCCAGGATCGTCGAGGTGCTGGACCGGCCGACCGTGCTGCGCCGGACCGCCGACGACGACGACCCGTACGAACGCCCGATCGTCGCCGGAGCCGACCAGCTGGTGGTCGTCACCGCCCTGGCCGACCCGCCGCCCCGGACCGGGATGATCGACCGCTGTCTGGTGGCCGGTTTCGACGCCGGACTCGACCCGCTGCTCTGCCTGACCAAGGCCGATCTCGCCTCCCCGGATGAACTGCTCGCGCTCTACCAGCCGCTGGACGTGCCGGTCGAGGTCACCTCGCCCGGAGCCGATCTCGACTCGCTGCGGCACCGGCTTGCCGGTCGACGCAGCGTCTTCGTCGGCCATTCCGGGGTCGGCAAGTCCACCCTGGTCAACGCCCTGATCCCGCAGGCGCACCGCTCGATCGGTGCGGTCAACGAGGTCACCGGCAAGGGCCGGCACACGTCGACCGCTGCCTATGCGTTGCGGCTGCCGGCGCTCGCCGATCACCCCGATCGGGAGCCGGGGTGGGTGATCGACACCCCTGGCGTGCGGTCGTTCGGCCTCTCCCACGTCTCCCGGGATCGCATCATCGGCGCCTTCGAGGATCTCGACAGCATCGCCCGGGACTGCCCGCGGAACTGCAGCCATGAGGCCGGAGCACCGGACTGTGCGCTGGACGCCGCCGTCGAACGCGGCGACCTGTCCGCGGCACGACTTGAGTCGTTCCGCCGGATGATCACCACTGACCAGTAGTGTCAGTTTCATGCCCGCTGATCCGAACTCCGCGCTGACCGACGACCTCCGACTGGCCCACCTGCTGGCCGACGATGCCGATTCGATCACCATGAGCCGGTTCAAGGCGCTCGATCTGCATGTCACCGCCAAGCCCGATCTGACTCCGGTCAGCGATGCCGACACCTCGGTCGAGGAGGCGCTGCGCCGTACGCTCGGCCGGGCCCGGCCGCGGGACGCCGTGCACGGCGAGGAGATGGACGACACCGGCTGGGGTCCGCGCCGCTGGGTGATCGATCCGATCGACGGCACCAAGAACTACGTCCGGGGTGTCCCGGTCTGGGCGACCCTGATCGCCCTGATGATCGGCGACGAACCGGTGGTCGGCGTGGTCAGTGCCCCGGCGCTGGGGCGTCGCTGGTGGGCCAGTCGCGGCGGTGGTGCCTACGCGGGCAAGTCGTTGATGTCGGCGTCGCCGATCCACGTCTCCGACGTGGCCCAGATCTCCGATGCCTCGCTCAGTTATTCCTCGCTGGACGGTTGGATCTCCTCCGGCGTCGGTCAGGGCTTCGTCGATCTGCTCCGCGACGTCTGGCGGACCCGGGCCTTCGGCGACTTCTGGTCCTACACGCTGCTCGCCGAGGGAGCGGTCGATCTGGCCTGCGAGCCGTCCCTGGAGCTGTACGACATGGCCGCCTGCTCGATCGTGGTCACCGAGGCCGGCGGCAGCTTCACCGACATCGACGGCACGCCGGGCCCGAACGGCGTCGGCGCCTATGCCTCCAACGGTCGGCTGCACGACGACCTGCTGGCCCGGCTCAGCCCGTCGGCCGATGCCGACGCCGACGCCGAACCGGACATCGACCCGAGCTGATCGGAGATCGCGCCACGCCGAGCGGCATCGTTGCCACCGACGGTGCGCCGGACGATACTCACCGTGTCCGGTCACCGCCGACCGAGGAGGCACGATGAGCATCGAACGGTCCGCAGATCCTGCACCGACGCGTCTGGGCAAGGTGGTCGCCGCGTCGATGGCGGGCACCGTCGTCGAGTGGTACGAGTTCTTCCTGTACGCCTCGGCCGCCACCCTGGTCTTCGGCAGCCAGTTCTTCCCTGACACCGGCAACCCGTTGGACGGCATCATCGCCGCCTTCCTGACCTACGCCGTCGGGTTCGTCGCCCGGCCACTCGGCGGCATCGTCTTCGGCCATTTCGGTGACAAGTACGGCCGGAAGTACCTGCTGCAGGTCAGCATCCTGATGGTCGGCATCGCCACCTTCCTGATGGGCTGCATCCCGACCTTCGCCTCGGTCGGCTACCTCGCCCCGGTGATCTTGGTGGTGCTGCGCTTCATCCAGGGGTTCGCCGTCGGCGGCGAGTGGGGCGGCGCCGTACTGCTGGTCGGTGAGCACGCACCGGATCGCAGCCGCGGCTTCTGGTCCAGCTGGCCACAGGCCGGTGTGCCGGCCGGCAACCTGCTCGCCACCATCGTGTTGTTGATCTTGTCCAATGCGATGCCGGAGACGTCCTTCCTCAGCTGGGGTTGGCGGATCGCGTTCTTCGCCTCGGCGGTGATCGTCTTCATCGGCTGGTACATCCGGACCAAGATCACCGATGCGCCGATCTTCAAGCAGGCCCAGGCCGAAATGGAGCAGGAGAAGGCCAAGTCCTACGGTGTCGTAGAGGTCTTCAAGCGCTATCCCCGTGGCGTGTTCACTGCAATGGGACTGCGGCTGGCGGAGAACGTCGTCTACTACCTGGTGGTCACCTTCACCATCACCTATCTCAAGATCGTGGTGAAGACCGACACCACCGAGATCCTCGGTCTGATGGCGATCGCGCATGCCGTGCACTTCTGCTCGATCCCGTTGTGGGGCAAGCTGACCGACATCGTCGGCCGCCGACCGGTGTACGCCGCCGGCGTGATCTGGACCGCTGCGTGGGGCTTCTACGCGTACCGGATGTTCGAGACCGCGATCCCCGGCGTGATCGTGTTGGCGATCATCATGGGACTGATCGGACACGGCCTGATGTATTCGGGCCAGCCGGCGATCATGGCCGAGATGTTCCCCACCCGAATGCGCTACTCCGGGGTGTCGCTGGGCTACCAGGTCACCTCCTTGGTCGCCGGCTCGTTGGCCCCGATCATCGCCACCGCCCTGCTGGACCGGTTCGGTTCCTCGACCCCGATCGCGATCTATCTGCTGATCTGCTGCGTGATCACCGGCGCCGCCGTGTTCGCCGCCCGGGAGACCCGAGGTGCCTCGCTGCACGCCGTCGACGACGAAGATCATCAACGGCTCGCCGCCGAAGGCCTGGTCGCCGAGCAGCGCCGCTCGATCCAGGAACCCTGAGCGTGTCGAAGGGCAAGGGGCTGAGTTGACGGTCCTTCGACAGGCTCAGGACCCGTGCTGACGATCTGAAAGACTGGGCGGGTGAAGATCACCGCACTGGACACGTTCATCGTCGAACCCCGCTGGTTGTTCCTGGCGATCCGCACCGACGAAGGGATCACCGGCTGGGGCGAACCCATCGTCGAGGGCAAGGCGGCCACCGTCGCCGCCGCCGTGGCGGAGCTGTCGGACTACCTGATCGGCCAGGACCCCGGCCCGATCGAGGACCACTGGCAGGTGCTGGCCAAGGGCGGCTTCTACCGGGGCGGACCGGTGCTGTCCAGCGCACTGGCCGGCATCGATCAGGCGCTGTGGGACATCAAGGGCAAGGCTCTCGGACTGCCGGTGCACGAGCTGCTCGGCGGCCCGGTCCGGCAGACCATGCGGGTCTACTCCTGGATCGGAGGTGACGAACCCGGCGCACTGGCCGAACAGGCTGTGCAGCGTCGCGAGCAGGGCTTTACTGCGATCAAGATGAACGGCGGCGGCCGGATGCGGGCACTGGAGTCACGGGCCCAGATCAACGCCCTGGTGGACCGTGTCTCGGCGGTCCGGGACGCCGTCGGCGACGACTTCGACATCGCCATCGACTTCCACGGCCGGTTCACCCCCGCAGTGTCGCGGGTCGCCTGTCAGGCACTCGAACACCTGCAGCCGCTGTTCGTCGAGGAGCCGGTCGTCCCGGAGCTGACCTACCAGATCGCCAACATCACCGAAAGTACGACGATCCCGATCGCCACCGGTGAAAGACTCTTCTCCCGTTGGGATTTCCGCGATGTGCTGAGCTCCGGCATCGCCGTCGCCCAGCCCGATCTGTCCCATGCCGGCGGCATCTCCGAAGTGCGCCGGATCGCCGCGGCGGCCGAAACCCACGGCGTAGCGCTGGCACCGCACTGCCCGCTCGGCCCGATCGCGCTCGCCGCCAGTCTGCAGATCGACTTCGCGTCCCCGAACGCGTTGATCCAGGAGACCAGCCTGGACATCCACTACAACACCGGGTCGGAATTGCTGGACTACCTGGTCGACCCGGCGGTCTTCGCCTTCGCCGACAGCTCGGTCGCTCGACCGACCGCGCCGGGGCTGGGCATCGAGGTCGACGAGAACGTGGTGCGGAAGGCTGCCGAGCGGGGCCACGCCTGGCGCAACCCGCTGTGGCGACAGCCGGACGGCTCGCTCGCCGAGTGGTGAGTGCTCGGGACCGTGACGTCAGCGCGGCGCGATCACCACGTCGTCGTAGGAATGTTCCATGTTGCCGACGTCGACCGGGTCCATCCCGGTCTGTGCCCGCAACCCGGTGAACGTGCTGACATCGTTCAACCGGTGCGTCACGGTGGCCAGCTTCTCGCCGTTCAGGCGCACGGTCGCACCGTCGGCATCTGAGTCGATCGTGACACCCATCCATACCTTGTTCGGGATGAACGGACCGACACTGCCGGCATCCTGCCAGGCATCGCCGTCCCAGTAGCGCAGCTTCATCGCCCCGTTCGGACTGTCACCGGAGAACAACAGCCGATAGGCGACCTTCACCTCACCGTTGGCGTCCTTGCCGAGCACCTCCCAGATCGCTCCGGTGCCGTAGCCGTAGCCCTCGAACCCGAACGCCGCATGTTGATCACCGGCCGGCGCCTTCTGGACGAACGTCGCTTCAGCCCGGGCGGACTGATCAGCATCGACCAGCACCATCCGGGCCCGGGAATGGTCATAGCCCGGAATGGCACCCTCATCGGCAACATAGGCATACCGCGTGTCGCGCACATCTCGCGGTGTCGAGGTGACCGCATCGTTCTCGAAGGTCATGGTGTCGTCGGCGTACAGCTCGATCTCGGTGATCGCCGTCAACGGCGCCTCGCTCCCGGGCGTGATCCGAACGTAACGCGCCGCGCTGGGATCGATGTCGGAATACTGCATCGCCCAATCGGTTCGGGCCCCGGTCTCGACAACCGGTTTGCTCCAGCTCTTGTTGTCGGTGGAGACCTGGACGACGGCGCTGTTGCGTCTGCCCTGGTCCATCATCAACCCGACCCTGTTCAGGTTGTAATTGCGGTCCAGCTTGATCGTCACCGGAGAGGAGTTCTTCAACCGGGCGGCAGCGCGGTATTCCGAACTCCCGTCGACCATTGCCTTCAGTCGTTGCTCAGGGAACCTCTCATCGGGCGCGACCACCGTGCCGCTCAGACCCACGATGTCATCGGCGACCTTCGTCGTCAGGTCGATCTTGCCGACTCCCGGCCCCTTGGCGTCGACGATCTTGGTCCACACCTTGTTGTCGTGACCGTACTCCCGGCAGAGCCAGATCGCGTGGCAGGTGTCGCCGAAGGCCAACGAGGTGCTGGCGTTGAGCTGGGCGATGTCCATGTTGCCGCTGGACCCCATCCACCTCCGCAATGCTCCCTCACCCGGGTAGCGCGAGTAGATCACCGATCCGTCGTCCCACGTCTTCCCGGTACCGTCCCGTGACACCACGACGTTGTTGTCGGGTCGGCCGTAGGTCATCAACAGTTGACCGTTGGGCTGCAACATCGGCTGCGGCATGACCCCGTTGTCCGGCATCCCCGGCGGCGGCAGATAGCGCTTCACCGGCCCCCAGGTCCGACCGTCGTCATCGGAGAAGCTCTGGGTGATCGGCATCGCCGGCGGCCGCGGATTCGGTTCGGTGCCACGCATCATCGCGATCAACCGACCGTCGCCGGTCCGCGTGAAGCCCATCTCGTTGGTGCTGAAGGATGAACCCGCGTTCACCGCCGACCGTTGGGTAAAGGTCTTGCCACCGTCCGTGGACTGGAAGATCAGACTGTATTCCTTGGTGACGCCATCGATCGTCCCGTTGCCGTAGCCACCCAGTAGCAACGTGCCATCGGGCAGCTCCATCAGGTCACGGTGCACCCGATACCAGTTCAGCTTCCACTTGTTCTCGATCAACGGCGCGGTCCAGGATGTCCAGGACGTGCCGAGGTCAGTAGACGCAGCCATCCCGAAGCCGATCCGGTGCTCTCCGCTGAGCGGCAATGGCACGAAGGTCGCACTGAGGATGGAGCCATCGTGCAACCGAGTCGTCGCTGTCATGCCGAACGTGGTCGACGGGCCGTTGTATGGCTTGAACACCCGGCCGTTGTCATCTGCCACCGCACTCGTGTTGCGAAGTTCGGCGGTCGGTGTGTCCTCGTTCCGCATGAAGGTGACGAACACCTTCTTGGCGGTCCGATCGCCGATCAGATGATCAGCCGTGAACGCCATCGGATTCGAGCCGAGCTCACCCGGCCCAGGCGACCACGGGTGCCACATCGCCCCACTGGACAGACGGGGAGCGTTGCCGTCGGCGCCGTCGGTCAAGGATGGCGGACCACCGGGCTCTGCTGCGGCCTCGTGACGGGTGAGCAGGCCGGGGCCGGCCACCAGCGAGCCGATGATGACACCGACAATCAGGCTGGGAGCAGCTATCAGAACCCTGGATCCGAATCGGGTGCGAGCGAGGGATGTGGGCATCGGCGAAACCTCCGTCGCGCGGTCGCCATCGACCGCCGTCGGACGAAGAATTGCGTGAAATCGTGTTCCATGTCAAGACCTCAGGACGTCAGCGGCAACCTCATCGCAAGACCTCCCGGTGTCTCGATCCCGTCTCGGCAGGAATTCCCCTCGATCGTGATCATGGTTCGATCGCCGACCAGTTGAATCGACTCGGCGTGCGTCAGTTCGAACGGATCCCTACCGGGCCAGGCGATCCTGGCGGTGCCCGACCAGCGACCGACGAGCGGAGCGAGCAACGCGACCGTCGGATCAGAACTCATCGGGCAGTTCCCTCACTCGGACGCTGCACCGCTGCATTCATCGCCGCTCGGCGGCGGGCCTCACCTTCGCGCCGCAGTTTCATCCCGAACCGCATGCTGTAGTAGATCAGCCCGGCCAGCAGCACGAACGGCGCGATCTGGTTGACCGCGTACGCGGCGCCGTACGGCAGGATGAACACACAGATCGCCTTCACCAGCGCTTCGGCCAGGAAGCCGATCCCCCACACGTTGTTCAGCCAGATCTGGCTCCGGCGGAACTGCGGAATCGTGTCCCACAGCCGATACCACTGCCCTGCCCCTTCCTTGGTGCCGTCGGTGCCGAATTTCAACCCGAAGAAGAACATCAGCGGCTTGGGAAAGATCGGGATCGACGTGATCAGGATGACCAACCCGAAGCCACCGGTCAGCACACAATCCTTCAACAGCAGGGTCTTCGCGTCGTGGCTTCCGATGAAGCTGACACCGGCAGAGATCAGCAGGTTGATCAGGATGATGATCGCGACACCGTCGATCCTGCGGGTGCGAGCGAGACCGACCAGGGCTCCGACCACCGGTCCGATGCTGGCCACCAGATAGGCCACGAAGTCCGTGGCACCGAACTGGTGCTTGGCGATCTGGAAGATCGCGATGGCCAGACCGATGTCGAAGATCGCCGTCAGCAGCAGACTGATGATCATCGAGCGGCGGTCGAAGGAGCGAGCACCCCCGGGCGCGCTCGCGGTGTTGTTCTCCATGGGCTCAAGCATGTCACTTCTTCGGTGCATCGTGCTACTAGTGTAAGGTTTTTTGCACACCAGAAGGGATCGGGATGCTTCAGACCGCCAGTGCTGCCTCGGCCCTCGGTTACGTGTTCGGTGCCTTCGGCGCCGAAGCCGTGCCCGGACCGAGTCTGATCGAACTGTTGGCGGAGCTCGGCGTCGCCGAGCCGGCGGCGCGGACGATGCTCTCCCGGCTCACGCGGAGCGAGCAGCTGACGGTTCGGCGGTACGGCCGCGTCGCGGTGTATCGGCTGGCCGGCGCGTTTCGCGATCGATTCCACAGGTTCCGCCACGGTGATCGCCCGGTCGCGTGGTCCGGAGCGTTCCAGATGATCATGTACGACATCGCCGAGTCGCAGCGGCGGGACCGGGACGCACTGCGGGATCGAGCGGCCGCCTCCGGATTCGCCGCGGCTCGTCCCGGCGTACTGATCGGCTTCGACGACCCGGCGGAATGGTCCGCGGAGTGGGTCGACCGTGATGATCTGTTCGTCCGGGTCGGGGAGCTGCGGTGCACCGTCGACGTCGCCGGTGAACTCGCCGAACGCGCCTGGAAGCTTGCCGAATCCGCGGCGCCGTTACGCCGCTACCTCCAACGGTTGGAGCGGATCCGGAGCCGCGAGGCCAGTCGACCGGCAACGGCACCGGAGGCGTTCCGACTACTGAACGACGTGATGCGCGACTACGGCGAGTTGTACGCCGACACGCCGTCGCTGCCGATCGAGATCACTCCGCCGGATTGGCCGGGACGTGACGTCCCGGCCGCCCTCAGTGCGACGTCGTCGCTGCTCGGTCCGCGGGTCCGCGAGCATGCGCTGGCCAACGCCGACCGCCGTGGCCTGCGGCACTTGGTCGAACCGCTCGGCACCACCGGACACGACGATCTCGCGCGACTTCCCCCAGGCCGCCCCGCCCGCTGACAGCGCGGCAAGCTGAGCCGTCCTCACTCCGCATCACGTGGCTACATCAGTTTCTCCGACTGCCGACCGCGGCCGTCGCAGCCGAGGAAGAAATGTCGGTGGGTCGTTCTAGTGTGTTGGACATGACCAACGGGACGTTCACTGCCGGCGCGGCGGGTGATGCTGCGCCCGAGCGTTCGACCGTCCCGGACTCGTTCGCTCTTGGTCTTCTGGACGGCCCGTCGGAAGATCATCCGTGTTGGGACGAGGGATCACGATGGGAACTCGAGCTACCCGACGATCCCGGTGATCTGGTCCACACCATCGCCCCACCGCTGACCGGTGTGCGGCAGGCAGTCGACCGGATCACATCAACGCAGATGTGGCAGTTGTCCGATACCGAGCTGCTGGAACGACTGGACCAGCTCGGTGGGGTCGCTGACCGGCTCCGCGGCGAACAATTGCGCGTGATCGCCGAAACCCAGCGCCGCCGGATCTGTGAAGACCAACAAGGCTGGACCGTCGCCGACCGGATCACCGACACCAACCGACTCCGCCCCCGCCAAGGCCGGGCCCTGGTCCGGCTGGCCGAACAACTGGAACGGTTCCCATTGATCGCCGCCGCCATCGACTCGGCAGACCTGACGGTAGAACAAGCCACCGCGATCTGCACCAGTCTGAAGAACCTCCCCGCTACCGCCGACCCGGTCGAGGTCGAAGGGTTACAGGTCGAGTTGATCATCCGCGCCGCCGAATTCCCCGCCGATGCGTTGCGCCGGCTGACGAACCGTCTGATCGAACAGCTCGAACCCGACACCGTGGACGAACGACTCGACGCCCAGTTGGAGGCCGAGGAACGCCGGGCCCGACGCGACCGGTATTTGACCTGGCGGCATGGTGCACACGGATCGATCAATTTCCACGGCCGATTGCCCGCGGTTGCCGGGGAAGCGTTCATCGGTCAGCTCGATGCCTACGAGAAACAGGCCCTAGCCAAAGGCCTTGATCACCGGATCGACCCGGACACCGAGGTTCCGACGTTGGCGCAACGCCGCGCCGACGCTCTGGCTGCGATGATCGATGATCTGGCCCGTCGCCAGCTCGCTCCGTCGGTGCATGGTGATCGGCCCCGGGTGGTGATCGTGATCGATTACGAGCACTTGTTGGCCGGACTCCGATCCGGTGGAATGATCCTCGGGTCGGAGGAGACCGTCACCCCTGGGGAGGCCCGCCGGCTGGCCTGCGGCGCGGACCTGCTGCCGGCCGTGTTCGGTGGCCCGTCGACCGTCCTGGATCTCGGTCGAAGAGTGCGGTTGTTCACCGGCGCGCTGCGGCAAGCGTTGACCCTGCGCGACGGTGGCTGTGTCTTCCCCGGCTGCGATGTGCCACCGATCCGGTGCGAGGGACATCATCTGACACCTTGGTGGGCCGGTAGTGAAACCAACCTGTCAAACGGGGTCCTGTTGTGCACCCACCATCATCATCTGGTCGAACCCGACCCCACCGCACCGCCGGGCAGTCGCTGGACCATCCGCCTGGACCACCGAGGGTTACCTGAGGTGATCCCACCGATCCGGATCGACCCCCGCCAGCGACCCCGGCAACATGTCCGCTTCACCGAACGATCCATGCGCCAACGACGCTGAACCGCTGACTCGTCGCAAGAGCAGATCGCACCGCAGACGACCGCTGGAAGACCGGGCGCGTCGCCATCCGGACGCGCCCTTCACACGACGTCTCAGGGGACTGCTGCACGAGTAGGTGACATCTGATCTGTGATGTCTGTGGGCATCACTGGAAGGATGTTGATCGTGCCCAAACCCCATCCACGAGAGTTCCGCGATGATGTCGTGGCCGTCGCCCGCAAGGGTGATGCTCCGGTCAGTCAGGTCGCGAAGGACTTCGGCATCAGTGATTCCTGCCTGCGGAACTGGCTGGCTAAAGCCGATATCGAGGACGGCCGCCGGCCCGGGACGAGTTCGGCGGAGTCATCTGAGTTGAAGGAGTTGCGGCGTCGGAATCGGCTGCTGGAGCAGGAGAACGAGGTGTTGCGTCGGGCCGCGGCGTATCTGTCCCAGGCGAACCTGCCGGGGAAATGATGTACCCGCTCGTCCGCGAGTTGGCCGTCGACGGCATCCCCGTCACGGTGACGTGCCGGGTCCTCAAGATCGCCCGCCAGCCCTATTACCGGTGGCTGGCCGATCCGATCACCGACCAAGAACTGTCCCGGGCCTATCTGGCCGACGCCGTTTTCGATGCTCACCGAGACGACCCGGAGTTCGGGCATCGCCTGTTGGCCGACGAAGCCCGCGCCGTCGGACAAGCCGGTTGTGACCGGACGGTGTGGCGGATCTGTCGAGATCAGCAGTGGTGGTCGGTGTTCGGTAAGAAACGCGGCAAGAACGGCAAGAAGCCTGGCCCACCGGTCCACGACGACCTGGTCCACCGCGACTTCACCGCTGCCGGGCCGAACCAGTTGTGGTTGACCGATATCACCGAACATCCCACCGGTGAGGGCAAGGTGTATCTGTGCGCGGTCAAGGACGTCTACTCCAACCGGATCGTCGGCTATTCCATCAGCGACCGGATGAGGTCCCGACTAGCCATTCAGGCGCTGGAGTCAGCGGTCCGACGACGCCAACGTGACGGTGACGACGTGGCCGGCTGCGTTCTGCATTCGGACCGAGGATCGCAATTCCGTAGCCGGAAGTTCGTTCGAGCGTTGCGCCGTCATGACCTGGCCGGATCGATGGGTCAGGTCGGAGCCGCCGGCGACAACGCGGCGATGGAATCGTTCTTCGCCCTGCTGCAAAAGAACGTCCTGACCGCCACATCTGGACAAGCCGTGTCCAGTTGCGGATCGCGATCATCACCTGGATCGAACGCACCTACCACCGCCGACGACGCCAAGACCGACTCCACGGGTTGACACCCATCGAACGCGAGCTGATCATGAACACACCCGCCACACAGGCGGCCTAACCCAACTGTCACCAGTTCGTGCAGCAGTCCCCAGAGCTGGGAGCACCGGCCCCGTTCTTGATGCGGCATCTGCTGCCGGTCGGGAACGGTCGGCATCGCCAACTGGGTGGTCGCGTACTGCTGGAGATTGAAGCCGCCCATGGTGTCGGGCAGCACCGGTGCGTCGCGACCGTTGCGGAACCGGAACGCCGAGGTCAGGTCGCCGACGGTCTTGCGCCGCCAGTCACTGATGTTGGGTTCCACGACGCCGGTCACCCGCTCCAGGAAGCGCAGATGCGAGGTGTGGTCGAACGTTTCCGAGCACACCCAGCCGCCGACCGTCCAGGGCGAGACGATGATGCACGGCACCCGAAAGCCCAGACCGATCGGAAGCTTGCCGCCCTCCACTCCGGTGGGCGAGGTCGCGGTGACGATCTCCTCCGGCGTACCGTCCGGTGGCGTCGGCGGCGTGACATGATCGAACAGTCCATCGTTCTCGTCGTAGGTGACGATGAACACCGTCTTGCGCCAGACGTCCGGATTGGCGGCGATGGCGTCGATCTTGCTGGCGATGAACTGAGCACCGGCAGCCGGGGTCCGCTTGGGATGTTCGTCGTTGAGTGAGGTCGGAAACAGCCAGCTGACCGTAGGAAGTTGATCATTCACCGCGTCATACTCGAACTGGCCAGGTGGCGACGGCTTCAGGAACTGCTTGTACAGCGGCGATTCAGGGTCGGCAGCTGCCTGCCGATACTGCTTCATCTTCGCCATCGGCGGCAGCCCGGTAGCGCTGGATTCCTCGTGATAAGCCCTGAAGCTGACCCCTGCCTCCAGCAGTCGTTCGGGATAGCTGGTCCAGGAGTAGGTGCCAGCCTTGGCGCCGTTGTCCAACGCCGGACCACCTGCCGTGCCATCCGGATCGATCGTTCCGGTCATCCACATGTACCGGTTGGGATGCGTCGGCCCCAGCACACTGCAGTGATAGCCGTCCAGGATGGTGAACGCATCGGCCAGCGCGTAGTGGAACGGAATGTCGTCGCGGGTGAAATAGCCCATTGTGTACGGCCCGGTCGTATCACCGTCGGCGGACCGGTGGGCGGGCAGCCAGTTGTCCATCCGGCCCTCGTTCCAGGCCTCGTGCTGCACACTCCACGCGTGGCTGGTGGACGGGATCGCCTGAGCCGCGCTGGTCCTGCTGTTCAGGTGGTACGGCAGCAGATAGCCGTCCGGGTTGACGGGGTCGGGCTGGTAGAACACCGACCGACCGTGGGACAGCCGCTGGGCGTGCGGGTCGTCGAATCCGCGGACGCCGGCCAGGGTGCCGAAATAGTGATCGAAGCTGCGGTTCTCCTGCATCAGCAGGACAACGTGTTCGACGTCGTCCAGCTTGGGGCGATGCGACATCGGAGTGGCCATCGCCCGCTGGACGTTGGTCGGCATCATGGTTGCTGCGGCGGCCAGCCCGCTCGCCGCGGCGGCACCGCCGAGCAACCGGCGGCGGGTCAGTCGGGTCTCACCGGCAGCAGCCGCTGCCGAAATCTGATCATGGGAACGGGGCGCGTCGGGATCGTCGGGCATCGGCTCGCTTCCGGAGCGGAGGGACGGGACCCGATGATCATTTCGGCAGTACGGCCGACGGTGGTCAACGTTGAGATGAATAGCCGTACAAAGGATGCCGACGCGTCGGCGTCCTGATCTACCGGCGCGAACGCGCCCAGTGATGATCTTGATATCCAGCGCCTGGGCGCGTCGAGGGGTCCCGCAACGCGACCGAGCATTGCGTTGTGGAGTCGAGGTCGCAGCCCTTCGACAAGCTCAAGGCCATTGCGGGAAGGTCAGTCGGAGATGATCCGCAGCGAGACGGTCTCCGGCAGAGCCTGCAGCTTGTCGATCAGCTCCGGTGACAGCGGCGAGCCGACGTCGGTGACCACCACACCGAGCGAACCGCGGGTGCTCAGCGTCTGGCTGTCGATGTTGGCGCCGTTGTCGGCGAGGATGCCGTTGGCGGTGGCCAGCACGCCGGGGACGTTCTGGTGGATGTGCACGATCCGTGCTGCCGCGGTCCGACCGGTGACGGCGACCTGCGGCAGGTTGACCGACATCGTGGTGTTGGCGTCGGCGACGTAGTCGCGGAGCTTGCCGGCGACGTACTGGCCGATGTCGAGCTGGGCCTCCTCGGTGGAGCCGCCGACATGCGGGGTCAGGATCACGTTCGGCAGTCCCTGCAACGAGGAGACGAACGGATCGCCGGCCACCTTCGGCTCCTCGGGGAAGACGTCGACCGAAGCACCGGCGATGTGTCCGCTGACCAGGTTGTCGCGCAGCGCCTCATGATCGACGACGAAACCACGGCACAGGTTGAGGAACAGGCTGCGCGGCCGCATCCGGGCGAACTGCTCCGCGCCGAACATGCCGGCGTTTCCGGCCCGTCCGTCGACGTGCAGGCTGACCGTCTCGGCGGTCTCCAGCAACTCCTCCAGGCTGTTGCAGCGACGAGCGTTGCCCAGCGCCAGCTTGTCGGCGATGTCGTAGAAGTAGACCTGCATGCCGAGGGCCTCGGCGACCACCGACAGCTGGCTGCCGATGTTGCCGTAGCCCACGATGCCGAGGGTGCGACCGCGGACCTCGTGGGCGCCCTTGGCCGACTTGTCCCAGACGCCGTCATGCAGCGCCTTGTTCTTGTCGGTCAGATGCCGGGCCATCGCGATGATCTCGGCGATCGCCAGTTCGACGACGCTGCGGGTGTTGGAGAACGGCGCGTTGAAGACGGCGACGCCGCGCTCGGCGGCGGCGTTCAGGTCGATCTGGTTGGTGCCGATGCAGAAGGCGCCGACGGCCAGCAGGTTTGGCGCGGACGCCAGCGCCTCGGCCGTCACCTGGGTCTTGGAACGGATCCCGAGCAGGTCGACATCGTGGATCGCGGCCACCAGATCGTCGCCGTCCAAGGCACCCTTGGCCACCTCGACCTCGAAGCCACGCTCGGCCAACAGCCGTTGCGCGTCTGCGTGGATGTTCTCCAGCAATAAAGCCTTCATCGCCGCGTCCTGCTCCTCGCCCTGATCGTCGTACCCCGGCACACCGGTGTCGCCGCACCGAGCCCTCATTCTAGGGACCCGGTGCGGCGACACCGACAGTGATCTCAGCCAGCAACCGCGGTGACGGCATCCTGCGTCAACGCGCTCGGCGGTGTCGGCTGCAGCCGGACCTCGGTCGATTCCGCCGCCGAGTGGTAGGTGGCGTCCACGATCAGGGCACGGGTCAACGCCTCGTCGCCCTGGTGCCCGGCCAACTCCTCGGCAGCGACCGCGGCCACGAAGTCGGCGACTGCCTCGGCGTGACCACCGTTCAGCCCCAGCGCCGGCTTCAGGTCGGCATCCACACCGTCGATCTGGGTCCAGGCCCGCAGCTGCGGCCCCGGCGGGTTCCAGGTCAACTCGGCGCCGCCCTCGGTGCCGTACAGCGTGACGTACATGTCGTCGTGCCCGACACCCTGCGCCCAGCTGCTTTCCAGCAGCAGGGTGCTGCCGTTGTCCATCCGGACGAAGGCAGTAGCCAGGTCCTCGACCTCGAACGGCACCGGCTGGTCGCTGCCCGGTTGACCGGCACCGTAGTTGCCCCGGCCGCGGCCGCGCGGACCGTAGGCGGCGTAGGTGGAGGCGCTGACGGTCTGCACCGACGGCTCGCCCATCAGGTGCAGCGCCATGTCCAGCATGTGCACGCCGATGTCCATCAGCGGGCCGCCACCGGAGGTGGCCTTGCGGCTGAACCAGTTGCCGACGCCACCGGGGATGCCGTGATAGCGCATCCAGCCGGCCTTGGCGTAGTAGATCTCGCCCAGCAGGCCCTTGTCGATCAGCTCCTTGGTCGCGGTCACCTCGGCCTTGCGCCGATGGTTGAACGAGACCTCAAGGATCTTGCCGTTCGCCTTCGCTGCATCGACCATCTGCCGCGCCGAGGCAGCGTCCAGCGCCATCGGCTTCTCGCTCAGCACGTGCACACCGGCCTCCAGCGCGCCGATCGCGATCGGCGCATGCAGCGACGGCGGGGTGCAGACGCTGACCACGTCCAGTTCGGCGTTCTTGATCAGGTCGACCCAGTCGGCGTAACGGTGCTCGACGGCGTACTCGTCACCGAGGCGCTGCAGCGGCTCGGCCTCCATCCCGGCGAGTCCGACCAGGTCGACCCCGGCGGCCCGCTGATATCCGTTCATGTGCTGCTGGCCTGCCCAGCCGAGTCCGACGACCCCCGCACGCAGATTCCTGCTCACTCCTCAGACCTCCCCGCTCTTGTCAGCTTCGGGGTTCAGCTTGGCACCGGTGAACTGCGGCGTTGCCATATTCCGCACTGCGGGCGCGGCGAAGTTCGTGCTCGCGGTCGGGGCGGCCCACCGAACGCCATTGGCCAGCACCTGCTGGATGTCGGGATGGTGGTAGACCGGGAAGTCCTGGTCACCGGGCGAGAAGTAGAACACCTTGCCCTTGCCACGCCGCCAGGTGCAGCCGGACCGGAACACCTCGCCGCCGCTGAAGGACGAGATGAAGACCAGCTCGTCGGGCTGCGGGATGTCGAAGTACTCCCCGTACATCTCCTGCTGCTCGATCACGATCGGGCTCGGTACGCCCTCGGCGATCGGATGATCGGCCGCGACGGTCCAGACCAGCTCGGAGTCGTCCTTGCTGCGCCAGGACAGCGAGCAGCTGGTGCCCATCAGCTTCTTGAAGATCTTGGAGAAGTGCGCCGAGTGCAGCAACAGGATGCCCATCCCGCCGAGCACCCGCTGATGCACCTTGTCCACGATCGCGTCGTCGATCTGATCGTGCGCCGCGTGGCCCCACCAGGTCAGGACGTCGGTGTTGTCCAGCACCTCGTCGGTCAGTCCGTGCTCGGGCTGGTCGCGGGTTGCGGTGCGCACTTCGACGGCATCACCCAACAGCTTGCTCAGGCCGCCGGCAATGGCGCCGTGCATGCCCTCCGGGTAACGCTCGGCCATCGCGGCCTGGTCGCGTTCGGAGGTCTCGTGGAAGTTCTCGCCCCATACGGTGACGCGAATCGGTCGGTTGAAGAATTGATTCACAAGGCCCCATCCTTCCCCCTCACCTCGGGGGTTCGTACATCGGGCGCGCCGCCCTTCCCGGCATTCGGACGGATCACCGGCATCATGGGGTCCGGACCGCGGCTGTGACGGCGACATTGGAGGTGACCGATGGACGGCAACCGGTTCTCGATCCACCGGATGACGCTGCGGGCTTTCGACCTCAGTGAGCGCGGGGCGCGCGCCGGCAAGCGGTCGGCACAGCGCCGCTGGGAACGGCTGCGGAGTCGGTCGTTCATGATCATCCAATGCGCGGTGACCGCCGGCCTGGCTTGGCTACTGGCCAGTCTGCTGATCGGGCCGCGCCCCTTCTTCTCCGCGGTTGCCGCGATCATCACGCTGGGTTTCAGCTTCGGCCAGCGCTGGCGCCGTGCGTTGGAGGTGGCGGCCGGTGTCGCGGTCGGCGTCGGGATCGGCGACCTGTTCGTGCACATCTTCGGCACCGGCACCTGGCAGATCATCCTGGTCTGCATCATCGCGATGGCGATCGCGGTGCTGCTCGGCGCCGGCAACCTGATGATCACCCAGGCCGGGGTGCAGGCGATCATCGCGATCACCCTGTTCCCCAATCCTGGTGCCGGCGTGACCCGCTGGCTGGACGCGCTCGTCGGCTGCGGGCTGGCGTTGATCGTCGCGACCATTGCGCCGATCGGTCCGATCCGTCGGCCGGGTCGGCTGGGTGCCGGCTTCCTGCAGGAGGTCGCCTCCACGGTACGGGCCGCCGCGGCGTCGTTACGCAACGACGACCCGGAGGCCGGTGACGCCGTGCTGGAACGGGCCCGCCGCGGCGAAGCGCTGCTGGAGGACATCTCCGACGCCGCCGACGAGGGGCTGGCGGTGGTACGCAACTCGCCGTTCCTGCGCGGCCGGCGATCGGAGATCCGGGCCTTCGCCGGGCTCTATCCGCCGCTGGACCGGCTGTCGCGCAATCTGCGAGTGCTGGCCCGTCGCAGTGCCGTCGCGCTGTGGCGGGACGAGACCGTGCCGTTGGCTTCGGTGGTGCTGCTGGAACAACTGGCCGACGTGATCAACTTCATGGCCGGCGAACTCTACGAGGGCCGGATCCCCGAGCGGGCCCGGCAACGGCTGCTCGATGTCGGGCAGGCCAGCACCCAGGTCGGGCTGGCCGATTCGCTGTCGGCGATCGTGGTGCTGGCGCAGACCCGGTCGATGATCGTCGACCTGCTCGAGGTGTCCGGGATGAGCGCAACCGACGCCCGTGAGGCGATCGGCGAACTCGACTGAATCCCTGTGGGCACAGGGATTCCGAGCCGACCGATCGACTGTCGACGGTGCGTCTCGGGGGGTCGGGCCAGGCTCGATTTGTCCTACGGGGATGTGTCGGGTAGATTTCCATCTCGCGACGCGGGGTGGAGCAGCTCGGTAGCTCGCTGGGCTCATAACCCAGAGGTCGCAGGTTCAAATCCTGCCCCCGCTACCACCAGCAGGACCAAAGAACCTCGGACCATCGGTCCGAGGTTCTTTGCTTTCCTGGGAGCCTCGGGAAGACGTCCGGGGTCATGTCTGACAGAGGTAGTACATTTGCTGTCATGAGGACGGTGTCGAAGCGGGAGCTGAATCAGAACACCGCCGCGGTGCTGGACGAGGTCACCGAGTCCGACGATGTTGTGGTGACCGAGCGCGGAAAACCGCGATGGCGGGTCAGCGTCGCCCGCGACCAGGACTCCGCGCTCGATCGCTTGCGACGGGAAGGGCGCTATGCCCCACCGTCGTCCGATCCCGCGTCATGGCCGGATCATCCGGCAGGCCCCACATACAGCGACAGCGACGTCGACGCCGTGCTGGACGAGATCCGCGGGGACCACTGATCCGTGGCATCGACGGTTGTCTACCTGGATACATCGATAGCACTTCGCACGATTCTCGATGTCCCCGAGCGACAGCGTTTGCAGGAGTGGATGCAGACTCCGGGCACGACCTTCGTCTCGTCCCGACTGCTGCGTACCGAGGTGATTCGCGTCCTCCGACGGGACGGTCGGCCGGTCTCCGACGGAGCGCCGCTGCTCGACCGCGTCGGACTGCTCGATATCACCCGCGAGACCCACACGATCGCCGAATCGTTCGAACGGCACGTCAAGACCCTTGATGCGCTTCACCTCGCGACGGCGCTCCTCATCGGCGATCCTGTCACGGTCGCGACGCATGACGCGACCATGAAGGTCGTTGCCGAGCAGTTGGGCCTGCGAGTGGCGGACCCAGTGGCCACGTCCGGCCCGTAGCTGTCTCGGTTCCGCTATCGTCGCAACCCGGAACCTCGTCCAGCGGTTCACCGGGCCGAAGCGCTTGGCACGGCCTGGTCAGCAGCCCAGCATTGACTGGGATGGATCGAAGTCGAAACCCGGAGGACGGATGCGAGGACTTGACGCCCCAGGGATGGTCGACCTGGTGGGAGAGGAGCAGACGGGTGAGATCTCGCTGATCATCTCCCATGACAAGGCCTGGACCGACGAGCCCGTCGAACTGGAGCGACTCGCAACAAAGATCAACAACTACGCGTCCTTCGCACTGGATGGCGGCTTGCTGAACCAGTTCCCGGAGTCGGCGGGCAGGCCGCTGCGGATCCTCGTCGACTGCGTCACCGCGCCGACCCCGGAGGTGAGTGCCCTGCTGCATCGTGCGGAAGCCCAACTTGCGACCTACTCGTTGGGTCTTGCCGTCAACTATCCGTTGCGGGGTTGAGCAATTCGATCCGGTCCGGCACCGTCCCGGTCACTCACGTCTCGGGTAAGCCAGCCTGGACGTCCTGGACGCTCGGCCGGTGGTGTCGTCGGTCTGCATCCGCAGGCCCTTCAGCCGAGGCAGTACTTCCAGAGGCGTCAGATCACCATCGGTAACGATGGTATATCCGTACAGGATGATCGATTCGATCCTGCTCAACCCTGACAGCGGTGCGAGGGAGGGGATCTCTCCCCCATCGCTGAACTCAAAGGTTCGAGCTCGCGCGGTCGCACGCCACCGGTCAGCGGCTCCAACCGTTCCAGGTTCTCGATCAGACCGCCGTCCAGCCGCGACACCGTTGAGCTCCCATGAATCTCCGCCCGCCACAGTCGTAGCACCTCGGTCACCTCATCCAATGGTGCACGGACAAATCCGATGCTCGACGTCACCGGCGCTACCGGTCCCCGAACAGCGTTACGTCACCCGTCATGACGTTCCTCAGCTACCGGTTTGCGCGCACTCGAATGCCCGCCGCATCGTGGCTTCAAGCTCAGGTTCATCGAATCCGCGCAGGTCGAAGCACGCGTCGGAGTCCTCGGCCCCGGGCGCCTTGAGTGCGTATTCCAGGTAAGCCAATGCCCCTTGAGCCGAAGCATCGTTCGGCTGCGAGGACAGCCACGCGGCGGCGCGGCGGTAGACGGCCGGATAGTGTCGGGCGACGAACAGGCCGGCTTGATCAGGGAGCTTGACGCGGTCCAGCACGTATCCGGTGATGCTGACGTCGGTGAACTCCGCCTGACTGAAATCCGCCGAGAACGCACTGGGTGACACCGGATACCGATGGCCGCGCCCGTCGATGATCATCTCTCTGGCAGGGCCACGGAATGTACAGTCGACGACCTCACTGTCCTGAAACTTGAGCGACCTGGACGGCGCATCAAAGCTGCAGTCGATCAAGACGCACCCGGTGAGCGACGAATCGACGAGATTGGCACGATCGAACGCAACCCGGCGCCACACGTTCCGCCGCCCGAGCCACTCGCCTGTTCCCAGCCCGCCACTGCCCCGCAGATCGGCTCGGCGGAAGGAGCAGTCGGTGACCTCGGTGCCCCACAGCCGCCAGTCCAGCAGGCTTGCCGAGTCGAACAGGCAATTCTCGATCTCGGAACCGAAGAACCGGGCCGCGTCGATCTGAGCCCGCCGGAGATCCAGCGACTGCCAGTGCACACCGGCCGTGGGATTGTCCTTGTCCCCGAGGGTGAACGGCGAGGCCGCCAGCGGGATCCCGCGCAGGTCGACCCGTCCGTAGACCTCGGACAGCCCATCGGGTCGATGCCCCCGACCGAGCAACCAGTCACGGACGGCACGGGTCAGTCTCAATCCGTCCGATGCGTACCAGCGCTGTCTCAGCTCCGCGGCGGTCGCCATGCAACATCCTCGGTCAGTCGGCGAAGATCAAGGTCTCCCGGATTCCCGTGATCGTAGTCCGACTCGTGCTTCGGTCGTGATCATCTTGACGACATAGCCGCCAGCTGATCAGTCCGCGACAGCAACGAATTCGGCTGGCACCTGATCAGCGAGCCACACGACCTCATTACCTTCGTAGAAGGTCACGCCTGCCGCCGCGGCGGCTACCGAGTCCACACTCAGCACGATCGGATCGGCGCTCTTGCGCCGCCCGACCGACACAGCGGTCTCGCGATCTATGGACAGATGAACGAACTGTCGCCCCATCGGGATCAAACCTTCGGACCTGATCGCCGACCACGAGTCAGGGGCCGTCCCATGGAACAAGCGGCTCGGCGGTGTAGCAGGTCGACGACGGATCCGGCCGGGGATCGAGTGGCCATAGATCGCCCGGATACGGTCTCCGTCGATCTCGTGACGACGTTTTGTCGCCGTGGCGAGCATGTTCTGCAAGGCAGTCCGGTCGACCGAAGCCCACACGCCACCCTGCTCGCGAATGGCCTCGATGAGTTGATCGATAGGCACCCAGCCCTCGTCGTCCAATTCCAGCTCGTACAACCATGGCTGGTGGCGCAGCGCGTGAGACACCAGTCGACTCAGATCCGCGTCAGTCGTACTCAATCAAGTCCTCCACTGCTTGGCGCAGCCAAGCGTAGAACCCGTCGAACTCCGCCTGCTGCTCCCAGCCGGGTGAGGCGAAGTCGTGGATGATCGACACCCTGCCATCGCCTCGGCGCAGGTCCCAACAACCGACGTCATCGTTATCGATCCGCCGAGCGAACGGCACCAGCAGTCGCGTCGGATATCGCTCACCCAGACCATCCAGAC
The DNA here is from genome assembly GCF_900105385.1 of Microlunatus soli. Taxonomy (NCBI): domain Bacteria; kingdom Bacillati; phylum Actinomycetota; class Actinomycetes; order Propionibacteriales; family Propionibacteriaceae; genus Microlunatus; species Microlunatus soli. Next base: position 199,282 of record NZ_LT629772.1, read on the forward strand.
GCTGTGCAAGCTCCTCACCCTCGAGGATTCGCCATGGCTCCAGGTCGGTCAGCCCGAGCTCCACAACCCGAATGAACTCCGGCGGATACATGAACCCGCCGGGAAGCTCGGCAGGGCCCAGCAGAGTAACCATCAGTTCCCTTCGTAACCAGTCCATGGCGAACCGTTCGGCCATGCGTTGCGATAGCCCGCACTTTGGTTGCCGATTCGGTTGCTAGCCGCCTCGCCCCAAGTCTCAGGGATGACACCCTTGCGCGACGGGAAACGTCCTGCGTGCTCGCCAGGGATCAGATCGTCGAAGCCGTGGACATTGGCCTTGACGTCGATACCGGCCATCTTCGCCGCAAGCAGGCGCCGGTTGTCGAGCGACGTGAGGCCGCCATCCTGCATCTTGACGACATCGATCGGGTCGCCCTTCCAGCCGTTGGCACGCATGCTGTCCCTGATCTCCGCAACCCCCGCTCCAGCCTTGTTCTGACTGAACCGTACCGAGTCGGACGGGATCGAAGTTCCAGGGCTCGGCTTCGGTCGCACCTTCTGCAACACCTTGCCGCCGACGGCAGCGAGGCCGTGTCCCGCAGCGCCACCGGCGCCGCCGAGTGCGGCACCTGACACGGCGCCGGTGCCGGTCGCGGTGAGGAAGCCACCGACGGTGTGCGGACCAGGTCCGGTGGAGTAGCGGTAGGCGCCCATCCCGGCGCCGCCGACGCCACCGGACACCGCACCGGTGATCGCGGCGGCCTTCAGACCGGTGGCCCCGACCTTGGCCGCGACACCCAGACCGCCGACACCGCCGAGGGCACCGGAGACCGCGACCTCACCCCAGTTGACCTCGCCGGTGGTGGCCTTCTGGATGATCGTGTCGGCGCCGGCGGAGATCAGCATCATGCCGGCGGGACCGCCGAAGCCGGTGGCGACCATGACACCGCCGGCCAGCACCATCGCGCCGCCGGCCAGGTATTCCCAGTTGTTCTTGACCCAGCCGGTCGTCGCGTCCCAGGCCTTCTCGTACCAGGGCTTGCGGGCGTTCTCCAGATCGGCCTGGGAGACCGGTTTCAGACCGGTCGGATCCAAGGCCTGCAACGGATCGTTGCCGGCATAGGAGTACGGATTGCCGGCCCACCCGGCGCCGAGCTCGGGTTCCAGCGGGTCGACCGACAGGAAGCCGCGGGTGCTCGGATCGTAGGCCCGGGCATGGAGCCATTCCAGGCCGGCGATGTTGAGTTCCCCCGCCGCGCCGATGCTCAGGCCACCGGGAAGATCCGTCGCACCACCGTTGTCGATGGTCCACGGATCATGACCGGTCGCCCGGCTGGGACGCCAGCCGGTCGCTGTCCACTGATCACCGATACCGACGGCGGCGGGAGTGCCGAGCACCGAGGCGTCCCCGACCTGCACCAGACCGGGCGCGTACGGGGTGGCAGTGTCCCAGTAGGTCGACAGCTCGCCCGACTCCCCCGCGATCGACGCGAGCTGACCGGTGCTGTCGACCTGCATCCGGGTCGTCCGCACCCGGTCGCCGACCCGATCGGTGACCCCCGACAGATAGCCGGTCGGCGACCAGGAGTAGTCCCGCTGCCGGCCGTCGGCGAAGTCGGTCCGAACGCGGCGGCCTGCGTCGTCGTAGTGGTAGCTGGTCGTGCCCCCGGCATCGGTCGAGGAGATCAGTTGGGCTGCCGCGTCGTAGTCGTAGGTCCGGGACTGCCCGTCCCGGGTCTCGGCGATCAGCCGGCCCGCGGCGTCATAGCGCCACCGGGACACGGACTCGCCGAGCCCGTCGACCAGCCGGGCGGCGATCAGCTGGCAGGCCTCGTCGTAGTCGAAGGTCGTCGATCGCCCGGAGCCGTCGACGTCGTCCCGGTCGATCCGGGTGATCCGGCCGTCGTCGTCGCGATCGATGGTGGTTCGGACGGATCCGTCGGTGCGGCTGACGGTGTGCGCGGAGACGAAACCGTCGGCGTAGCCCCAGGTCTGGGACTCAGCTCCGGCGGTCGCGCCGATCAGCCGACCGGACCGGTCGCGGGTGAATCCGGCACGGCCGAGCAGCGGATGGTCGACGACGGCCAGCCGGTTCGCGGCGTCGTAGCTGTACGTGGTCCGATTGCCGTCCGGCGTCGTCATCGAGGTCCGCCGACCGGCGGCGTCGTAGCTCCACTGCACGGCGTTGCCGTCGCGTTCCTGCCGGATCAGTTGATCACGCCGGTTCCACTCCAGCTGCTGGGTGCTGACCCGATCGGGACGGCTGCGGTCGGTGATGGTGACCCGACGGTTGCGCAGATCCCGTTGGATGGAGCTGATCTCGCGGCCGTCGACGGCGATCGAGGCGACCCGGCCGGCGGCATCGTAGGTCCATTCGGTCCGGCGACCACCGGGCTCGGTCTGCCAGACCTGGTGCCCGACCGCGTCGTACCCGGCGGTGGTGGTCCGGCCGAGAGCGTCGGTTTCGGCGATGCACCGGTTCTCGGCGTCGAACTCGCGCCGGGTGACGTTGCCCAACGGATCGGTGATCGTGGTGTTGCGGCCGGCCGCGTCGTAGTCGTAGCGGGTGACACCGCCGTTGCCGTTCACCACCGACGTCAGCTGCCCGGCGGAGTCGTAGCGGAACCTGCGTCGCCCGTTGTCAGGATCTCTGGCCACGATCACCCGGCCGGCGAGATCGTAGCCGTAGCTGGTGGTGCCGATGCCGGGCGAGAAGGTCGCCGTGATCCGGCCGCACCGGTCGTAGCTGGTCCAACCGACCTCGCCGGTCGGCAGCGTGACCCGGACCGGTCGGCTGTCGGCGTCGTAGCCGATCGTGGTGCGTCCACCGAGCGGGTCGATGGTCGCACTCCGCCGGCCGCACTCGTCGTACTCGAATCGGGTGACGTCACCGACCGGGGAGGTGAACGCGATCGGCCGGCCCGCGGCATCGCGTTCGATCCGGGTCAGCGCACCCTCGGGGTCGAGCAGTTCGACCGGACGGCCGCAGCGATCGTAGGCGGTGATCGCCGCCGAATCGTCCAGCTGTCCGACGGCGATCGGACGGCCGAGCGGGTCGAAGCGGTGGGTGACGGTGCCGGTCTCGTCGCGGGAGATGATCTCGCCACCGGCCGCGTCGGAGCTGACCGAGATCTCGTGGCCCAACGGATCGACGACCCCGGTGGGCGATCCGTCCCGGCCGTACTTCCAGGTCCAGGAATGCCCGGCGGGCGTGGTGGTCGTCGACAGCCGGGACAACGAGTCATGGCTGAAGCGCCAGCTGCTGCCGTCGGGAAGTTCGACCGCAGCCAGGTTGCCGAGGTCATCCAGCCGCCGCTGCACCGTCCGGCCCAGCGGGTCGATGGTCCGCGACTCCTCGCCGTCCTCGCCGTACTCCAGCTCGGTCCGAGCACCGGTCGGGTCGACGGTCGCCGCCAGCCGACCACCGGCGGTGTACTCATAGGTCGACACCGCGCCGTCGGGGTCATGGCGCTCGGTGATGCCGTGCGCGCCGTGCACGAAAGTGGTGCGATTGCCGCTGGGCGTGACCGCGGCAACGACCCGCCCGGCAGCGTCGTACTCCAGCCGCGCGGAGTTGCCGGCGGCGTTGGTCGTTGCGATCAGGTCGCCGTGTTCGTTGTAGTCGAACTGCAGCGCGACCCCGGTCGGATCAACCATCCGGACCAGCAGACCGTCGCGCCAGAACAGCCGGGTGACGCCGCCCTCCGGATCGGTCAGCTCCGACGGGTTGCGCTGGCTGCCCTGATAGCCGTACGTGGTCACCGCACCCTCCCCGGTGACCACGGTCAGGAGCCGGTCGGAATCGTCCCAGCCGTACTGGATCTCCGCACCGGACGGGCTGACCTCGCGCAGCACGTGACCGCGCTCGTCGTATTCGCGGACCGTCGCCCGTCCGTCCCGACCGACGACCTGGACGGGATTGCCGTACGTGTCGTAGCTGGTGGACTGGCGCTGGTCGAAGCTGTCGATGATCCCGATCAGCCGGCCGCGTCCGTCGTGCAGCCAGGTGTTGGCGCGGGTCCCGTCGAGGTCGGCGACCTCGGTCACGTTGCCGGGCAGGTAGCTGTAGCGGCTGGTCCGTCCGTGCGGCGACCGCTGACTGGTCACCCGGCCCTGGCCGTCGTAGCTGTTATGCACCTCGACGACCCCGTCGGCATCGACCACCTCGGTGATCAACCCCGCGTCGTCCCACCGATAGGACCGGGTTCCTCCCTCACCGGTGGCCGCCGTCAACCGTCCGGCGGAGTCGTAGTCGTAGCTGACCCGGCGCCCGTCCGACGCCGTCGCGGCCACGACCAACTCGCCGTCCCATTCCAGCGTGATCGAACGGCCACGTTCGTGCTCCAGGGCGACCAACCTGCCGTCGGTACGGCGGAAGTTGATCATGGTGCCCTCGCCACGGTCCTGGGAGAGCAGGGTGCCGGCGGTCGTGAAGCGCCAGGTGCCGCCGTCGTTGTCGGTGACCCGGAGTTCGTCGGCAGCGTCGTCGCGCTGCAGCCACAACGACAACCCGATCGCCCGGCCCCAGCCGGTGCCGCTGCGCGGGAACTCGACGACCCGCCCGTCCGGTTGGGTGAGGTAGCCGGCCTGGTCAGTGAAGTTGATCTTGGACTCGGTCCAGCTCGTCCAGCCGGGGCCGAACGCACCGACGCTGTGGTTGAAGGAGTTGTACATCCGGTTCAGGCTCAGCGAACCGCAGCCGCCGGCGAACTCCAGGTCGGCCTCGGGCTCGACGAAGTTGCCGGTCGACGTGTTCACCGGGTCATCGGAGTAGCCGGTAGTGGGTGCGACCCCGAGCCGGGCCGGCGAGGTCGGCGGGATGTCGGTTCGGTTGACCGAGACGCCGGCCCGCTGCACGCTGGCGGTCAGCGCACTGTTGGAGACCGTCACCATGCTCCCGGAACCGCCGGCCTTCTCGAAGGCCGACGCCACCGCCCCGACCCAGGTCTGGTCCTGCTGGTTGAGCTTGTGATAGGTGCCGAACGCCGTATAGACCGCCGATCCGTTGACACCGGTCGTCCCGTCGACACCCCAGTCGAAGCCGGAATTGAAATCCGATTCGAGGCCGGACAGCTTGCTCGATCTGCCGTTCATCGCCTCGATCTCGCCCGACCCGCTCTTGGCGAAGTCCCGCAACGCCGACGGGCGTGCCGATGACGTCGAGCCGCCACCACCGCCGCCGCCGCCCTCACCGGGCATCGGGTTCTCGCGGTCCTTGGCATTGGCCGAATACTGCTTCGGTGCCGGCGGCGGCTTCGGTCCCTCCGGCGGGTCCTCGTCGCCACCGAGGTCGGAGAGCGTGATGTGCGCCTTGTCCTCGTCGTGCCGCTTCTTCCACTCCCGGGCCTCGCGTCGCCGCCTGTTCTCGTCGGGGACCAGGTCCTTGATGTACTGGACCTGCCGCGCGATGTCATCCAGCGCGGTGGCGATCTGCCCGCCGTCCTCGTTGGCAATTCCCTGATTGCGTTCGAAGATCTGCGAGAACAAGCCCTTGAAATCGTTCATCGCCGAGGTGGTGTGCGTCCGCCGATTGGTGCACTGGGTCCTGATCTTGGAGGCCGCGTCCTTGCATCCCGAGATCAGCGAATCGGCCGCCGTGTTGTCGATCTTGACATCGGGTAGCCCACCCCAGGTATCCGGATCACTACTCACTGCTGCGTTCCTCCCCCAGCTATCCACCCCATCGGGCGCGCGGCGACGATCGCACGTCGTGATGCTGCCGCCCGATCGGCACGCCGTCCCCGACGATCCCGCGCGCCGCTCCCGATCCCTGGCCGACGACCCGCCACATCGCGAATCCGTTCGATAACTCCTGAAGCCCCAACGCTACAAGTGGCGGAGTTCACCGATCGCCCCGGACCGGGGCTTTCTTGCGATCCGCACGATAACCATCGGACGGGAATGTCCGGTGAATCGGAATTCTCGGATCGGAATCGTCGCACCCCGGGGCTTGACCGTGCCCCAAGGACACGGTTTCTGATGGTGTCCGGATAGCAGATATGAGCGACGAGAGGACACGATGGATCGAACGAATCGAGGACGGATCGTACGGGGCTTGGCGATGACGCTGGCGGCAGCGGTCGGTGGGTCGCTGACGATCGCACCGGCCATCGCCGACGACGTGACGGCGGAGGCGCCGACGGTGAGTTGGGGTGCCTGCCCGAAGGATGTCGCCGACGAGGCGGTCGGGATGCAGTGCGCCGAGGTGCCGGTGCCGCTGGACTACGACCAGCCCGACGGCACGAAGATCACGGTGATGATCTCCCGGGTGGCCAGCGCGAAGCCGGCCGACCGCCTCGGTGTGCTGATGCTCAACCCGGGTGGCCCGGGCCTGGCCCTGTCCCAGCCGGCCGACATGATCAACTTGGGCCTACCGACCTCGGTGACCGACTCCTACGACCTGATCGGGATGGATCCCCGAGGCATCGGCCATTCGACGCCGGTGCACTGCGGCTTCACCGCCGAGGAGGACTACCGCGGCAACGTCGCGCCCTGGGCGAAGGACGCGGCCGCCGTCGCCCGGCAGGCCAAGGCGGCCAAGGCCGTAGCCGAGCGCTGCGCGGCCAACGACAAGGACAGCATCCTGCCGCATCTGTCGACAGCCAACATCGCCCGCGACATGGATCACATCCGCGGTCTGCTCGGTGAGAAGAAGATCAGCTACTACGGCGCGTCCTACGGTACGGCGCTGGGCTCGACCTACGCTTCGATGTTTCCCGAGCGGACCGACCGGGTCGTGATCGACAGCAATCTCGGCGCCACCACGAGCAACCGGGCGAGCATCCGCCGGTTCGGTCTCGGGATGGAGGATCGATTCGGCGACTTCGCGACCTATCTCGCCGAACGGCACGACAGCTACGGACTGGGCCGAACCCCCGGCCAGGTGCGGAAGAACTACCTGGCCATGGGCGAAAAGCTTGATCAACAACCGATCGCCGGGGTCGACGGTGCCCTGTTCCGGTTCACCACCTTCGCCTCGCTGTACGGCGACAGCAGCTTCCTGCCCCAGGCCCGGCTCTGGCAGTCCCTGGTCGACGGTGACGAGTCGGCGGTCCGCCGGAACCTCGACCACGATCAACTGGCCGGTGCTCCCGGCGTTCCGCCGGTCAGCGACCCGACCTCGCGGGCAGCCGAGCCGTCGCCGTACGACAACATCTGGTCGGCCTACCTCGGCATCACCTGCAACGACTCCCCGTTCCCCCGTGACGTCCGGACCTACCAACGTGATGTCGCCCAGGACCGCAAGCGGTATCCGCTGTTCGGTGCGGCCAGCGCCAACATCACCCCGTGTGCCTACTGGCCGGAGCCGGCCGAGAAGCCGGCCACGATCACCGACGACGGACCGGCCAACATCCTGATCCTGCAGAACCTGCGCGACCCCGCCACCCCGCACCGGGGCGGCGAACTCGCCCGGGCGAAGTTCGGTGACCGTGCGCGGCTGGTGAGCATCGACCAGGGCGGTCACGGTGCCTACGTCTACAACGACAACGCCTGTGGGCTGGACGTCACGACGAGCTACCTGGTCGACGGCACCTTTCCCGACGATGACGTCTTCTGCCCGGCGACCAAGGGCTCCGGCCTGAAGCTCGATGCCGCGGGGAAGCAGCGGCGAGCCGACACCCTGAAACGCCTCGACCGCTGATCGACCGCACGGAAGACCGGATCGCCTGGTCGGCCCCGTCCGGCCAGGTGATCCTGGCCACCGTCCGCAACCGATCTACACGTACGATCGGGCGCTGTGGGATTCAGCCGAGCCGAGTTGGAGAGCTACCGCGACACCGTCGTTCCCGACCTGGTCGGTCCGGGGCTGCGGCTGCTGTTCGTCGGCATCAATCCGGGATTGTGGACCGCGGCGACCCAGACCCATTTCGCCCATCCGGGCAACCGCTTCTATCCGGCGCTGAGGCGGGCCGGGATCATCGACCGCGCCATCGACCAGGCCGCCGGATTCACCGATGCCGATCGGCGCTACCTGATCGCGCGCGGGATCGGCAACACCAATCTGGTCGCCCGGGCCACCGCCCGCGCCGACGAGCTCGGCCGCGATGAACTGGTGGCCGGCGGCGAGACGCTGCGGGCGTTCGTCGCCGAGCATCGTCCCCGGGTGGTGGCGATCGCCGGCATCACGGCGTACCGGACGGCCTTCGGCCGCCGCCAGGCCAAACCGGGCCGACAGCCGGAATCGTTGGAGGGCGCCGAGCTGTGGGTGGTGCCCAACCCGTCGGGTTTGAACGCCCACGAGACGGTGGAGTCGCTGGCCGAGGTCTACGCTGCCGCCGCCCGCGCCGCGGGCGTCCTCGACTCCTGACCTTCAGTGCCGCTGCAGCTCACGGAAGCCGTCCAGCCAGAAGCCGGGCGCTGACATCGCCTCACCGCGGCTCCGCACCGTGTACGGCGCGAAGACGCTGTTCAGCAACCAGGGCGTCTTGGTCGGCCCGAAGTTCTGCACCATCAGATCGTCCTGCTTGAAGCCGTAGCCGGCGACGGCGAGCCGGCCGGTGCCGCGGTAGAGCCGCAGTTGGTCGGCGAGGAAGTCGGACTGCTCGACGAACCACGGGTTGCTGATCAGGAAGTCATGCCACTGCCGTTCGCTGAAGGGTTCGTCGATCGCAGATCTGATCACCTGCCAGACCTGGGTGTCGGGAGCGATGCCGTAGCTGTCCGCATACTCGGGAGAGACGGTGTCGCGCAGGTGTTGTTGCCAATACCAGACCAGCGAGAACTCGGTGACCAGGAACGTCTGGTCCGGGCGCATCCGCGGCAGAATGTAGTCCAGGAACGGTTGCGCGGCGGCGGGGTCGGGCAGGTGGGGATGGATGTCGACGCCGGCGATCTGAGGCGTCTCACGGACGAAGCTCATCCAGCGTTCCACGGCCGGCGTGCGACGGTCGGGAAGGTCGAGTCGATTGAGTGCACCCATGTAGAGCGCGGTGCCGCACGCTTCGGAGCACTGTGCGGAGCGGACGTCGATCACGTGCCGGGCGACGGTCTCGTAGAAGACGTTCAGCCGCTCGTCCCGCTCCTCGGGCAGGCTCTCGATGAAGGGTTCGTTGCCGATCGTGATGATGTCGACGGTACCGAGCACCGTCGGCAGCACCCGGTCCAGGCGTGCGAGTTCCGCGGCCATCGCCGCCGACCCCGGTTGCGGGAACGAGTCCTTGTTGTACGGGAACTTCAGGCTGAGGATGGTGTGGTAGCCACGGTCGGACAGACCGACGATCGTCTTGATCGCGAAATGCTCGGCAGGGTCGCCGTCGTCTGCTGCCGGCATCGGGAAGAAGCCGCGGACCCAGTCGGTCCCCGACAGCCGCAGCTCCCGGTCGTTCACCGCGTCCAGATTCTGATTGAAGTTGGCCGCCAGGGCCCCGTACGCGCCGGCGACGGGTTGCGGCCGTTCCGGATCAGCCTCGGTCGGCGCCGTAGCGGCCGCGGACGCCGGCAGCGCCAGCAACGCACCCAGAACAACGATCGGCAGCCGTCCCCACATCCGAACCACTCCTCTGTGTTGGATCCCGAGATCGCAATGGTAGCGCTACCATTCGGCCCCGCCATAGAGCGGATCGCACGCGGCCGCGAAGAAGATTTCCAGCGCTGTCGATCCGGCGAGGCGCAGAACCGTCGAGAATGGTGAGCGGCCCATCAGGGGCCCGAGCGAGAGGCAGCACCATGGCCAGGTACATGATCTTGATCCTCGGCGACGAGAAGCAGTGGGACGCGATGACGCCGGAGGACAGTTCGACGATCGAGAAGGGACACCTCCGGTTCCGGGAGGTCGCCGATTCCGTCGGTGCCACCATCCTGGCGGCCGGTGAGCTGGAGTCGTCCTCGACCACCACGACGCTGAAAGCGGTCGGCGACGACCGGCCGACCGTCACCGACGGACCGTTCCTGGAGTCCAAGGAGGCGCTCGGCGGGTTCTACGTGGTGCGGGCCGAGGATCTGGACGCGGTGATCGCGATGGCCTCAGCCCTGCACGAGGTCCGCGGAGGGCACAGCGCGGTGGAGATCCGCCCGCTGGTCGACCATGGTGAATGATCGTCGGTCGAGATCCTGATCATGGTCCCCGAGCAGCGATCAGGACCCGAGGCCGATTCGGCAACGGAGGTGGTGCGCCGCGCGATCGCTGCGGCGCACCGCGCCGAGTGGACCCGGGTGCTGGCTGCCACCACCCGGCTGACCCGCGACCTCGACCTGGCCGAGGAATGCACCCAGGACGCATATGCCCAGGCGCTGCGGTCGTGGCCGACCTCCGGTGTTCCGGACCGGCCCGGGGCCTGGCTGACCACGGTCGCCGGCAATCGGGCGCGGGACCGGCTGCGGCGGGAATCGGCCGGCCGGCGGGCGATGCAGCTGGTGATACCCGAGGTCACCTCCCCTGCCGCCGACGAGGCGGCCGACGACGAACGACTCAGGCTGATCTTCACCTGTTGCCACCCCGCCCTGGCGATCGATGCCCAGGTGGCCCTGACGCTGCGCCTGGTGTGCGGTCTGTCGACGGGTGAGGTGGCACGCGCGTTCCTGGTCTCCGAGAGCACCATGGCCGCTCGGATCACCCGGGCCAAGAAGAAGATCTCCACCGCCAGGATCCCCTACCGGGTGCCGGCGCCGGAGCAGTTCGGCGAACGCCTGACCGCGGTCCTGACGGTGGTCCACCTGATCTTCACCACCGGGCACACCGCCCCGACCGGCGAGCAGTTGGTGCGTCGCGACCTGACCGACAGCGCGATCGACCTGGCACGGTTGCTGCATCTGCTGATGCCCACCTCGGCAGAGGTGGCCGCGCTGCTGGCGTTGTTGATCTTGAACGACGCCAGGTCGCCGTCCCGGACCACGGCCGACGGCCGGTTGCTGCTGCTGGCGGATCAGGACCGGTCCGGCTGGGACCAGGAGTTGATCAAGGAAGGCGTCGGACTGCTCACCACGGCCCTGGCCCGGGAGCGGCCCACCCGGTATGCCGTGCAGGCCGCGATCGCCGCTGTGCATGCCGAGGCACCGAGCTTCGAGGCCACCGACTGGTCCGAGATCGCAGCACTCTACGACGTCCTGCTCACCCTGTGGGACTCCCCGGTGGTGGCGTTGAATCGGGCGATCGCGATCGGCTTCCGGGACGGACCACAGGCCGGACTCGCCGCGTTGGCTCCGCTCGCCGAGGAGCCGGCGTTGGCGACCTACGGCTATCTGAGTGCGGCCCGTGCCGACTTCCTCCGGCGACTCGGCCGACGATCCGAGGCCGTCCTGGCCTATCAGGAGGCGCTGGCACTCACCGACAACGGTGCCGAGCGCAGCTTCCTGGCCGACCGACTCGCCGAGGTCGAAGCCGACGACTGACCATCGGTCCGGACGCCGCGCGACGAACCATTGAAGCGGTGTGCTGAGATGGGCCCATGACAGCAACCGGCTCCGCGCGTCGTACGGGAACTTCAGGGACCGCCGGCACCGCATCGACAGCGGAGCTGGGCTATCCGATCAGTGAACGCGTCCTGGACAACGGCCTGCGGGTGATCGCCAGCCCCGATCACGCCGGCGGGTCGGTGGCGGTCAACCTCTGGTACGACGTCGGATCCCGTCACGAGGAGCCGGGACGGACCGGCTTCGCCCACCTCTTCGAGCACCTGATGTTCCAGGGTTCGGCCAACGTCGCCAGCGCCGAGCATTTCGGCCTGCTGCAGCCGGCCGGCGCCTCGGTGAACGCCACCACCTGGTTCGACCGGACCAACTACTTCGAGGCGCTGCCCGCCGGCGGTCTCGATCTGGCGCTCTGGCTGGAAGCCGACCGGATGGGCACGCTGCTGGATGCCCTGTCGCAGGAGAACTTCGAGAACCAGCGCGAGGTGGTCAAGGAGGAGAAGCGGCAGCGCTACGACAATGTCCCGTACGGCGATGTGATCGAGTTGATCATCGGCCAGGTCTTCCCCGACGGCCATCCTTACAGCCACACCGTGATCGGTTCGATGGACGACCTGAACGCCGCCGGTGTCGAGGATGCCCGGAACTTCTTCCGGCGCTTCTACATGCCGAACAACGCCGTACTGTCGATCGTCGGTGATGTCGACGCCGAGACCGCCTTCGCCAAGGCCGAGCAGTATTTCGGCACCGTCCCGGCCGCCACCCGCCCGGAGAAGTTGATCACCGAACCGTTGCCGCCGCTGACCGGCCTGCCGCGGTTGGAGACCACAGCCGACGTACCGGCCGAGGCGGTCTATCTGACCTGGCGGCTGCCGGCGGACCGGGCTCCCGGCTACGACGCGCTGGAGTTGGCGTTCGGCGTGCTCGGCCAGGGCCAGAGCGCCCGCCTGACCAAGAATCTCGTTCGCGGGCGGGAGATCGCGGAGTCGGCGTTCGCCAGCGCGATGGGATTGGTCGGCGGCAACTCGCTGGGCATGGTCGGTGGTAGGACCCGCAGCGGCGTCACGCCGGAGGAACTCGAGGCCGCATTGATCGAGCAGATCGACGGTCTGATCACCGAACCGCCGACGGCTGCGGAGCTGGAACGGGCCAAGGCGCAGTTCGAGCGGCACTGGATGCACGAGCTCGCCCGGATCGATTCCCGAGCCGACCAGCTCAGCGGATTCGCCACCCTGTATGACGATCCGACCTTGATCAATACCCGCTTCGCCGAGATCGAGGCGGTCACCCCCGAGCAGGTGTCCGCGGCGATCTCCGACTGGTTCACTGCCGACCGCCGGGCAACGCTGATCTACCGCCAGGAGAGCTGATGACCACGTCCCCGCGTCCGACGAGCACGCCGCGCCCGACCATTGCGGCGCCGAAACCGTGGAGCTTCCCGACCCCCGACCGGACGACGCTGGACAACGGGCTGGAAGTGATCAGCTACCAGCTGCCGGGCCAGCATGTCGTCTCGGCGAGCCTGGTGCTGGATCTTCCGCTGGCCGCCGAACCGCGTGCGGTGGAAGGGATCGCGTCGATCACCAGCCGGACCCTGGACGAGGGAACCACGACGCACAGCACCGACGAATTCGCCGAGCTGTTGGAGACCGCCGGCGCCGGCTTCGGTGTCGATATCAGCTCCGCGGGCCTGCAGTTGATCTTGGACGTACCCGATCGGCGTCTGGATCCGGCTCTCGGGCTGCTCGCCGAAGCCGTGATCACCCCGTCCCTGGCGGCCGCCGACATCGACCGTCAGGTCCAGCTCCGACTGGCCGAGATCGAACAGGCCCGGGCCAACCCGACCCAGGCAGCAGCGATCGCCTTCCGGCGTTCGGTGTTCGCCGACGGGTCCCGCTACACCCGGATGACCGACGGCGAGCCGGACACCGTGCAGGCGATCACGGCCGATGCCGCGCAACGCTTCCACCGTGATCATTTCGGCCCGCGGGGCGCGAAGCTGGTGATCGCCGGCGAGCTGCCGACCGACGTGGATTCCCTGGTGGCCAAGCATTTCGGCGGCTGGCTCGGCGACACTCAGCGCGAGGTCGGGCACCAGCCGCCCGCCGCCGGACAGCGCCGAGCCGTCCTGGTGCACCGTCCCGGCGCTGTTCAGGCCGACGTCCAACTGGGTGGTTTCGGGATCGACCGCGCGGATCCCCGCTGGGCCGACATCAGTGTCGCCTCCTACATCATGGGCGGTGCGTTCCTCTCCCGGCTGAACAGCGTGCTGCGTGAGGACCTCGGCTACACCTACGGCGTGCGGATGGGCTTCCAGCCGCTCCGCGCCGGCGGCACCTTCGCGGTGTCCGGCTCGTTCCGGACCGAGGTGATCGGCGATGCCCTGACCCAGGCCCGCAGCCTGCTGTCGATCAAGGATGCCCCGTTCACTGCCGAGGAGGTGGGCAACGCCGTCACCTACTTCGCCGGTGTCTCCCCGCTCCGCTTCGCCACCGCCGACGGCGTCGCCGACCAGGCCGCCCTGCAGGCCTTGGCATTGCTCCCCGACAACTACATGGACCTGCGGTTGGCTGCCCTGCGCAAGGTGACGCCGGAGTCGGCCGCCGAGGCGTACACGTCGTTGGTCGATCCCGACCAGCTCACCCTGGCCATCTCCGGCGACGCCGAGCAGATCAGCCAGCCGCTGAAGGACGCCGGCTTCGAGGACCTGCAGACGATCGAGCTGTAGCAACCGGTGTCGAGCTCGACGCGGATCGGCGACAGATCATCCAGATCGTCGGCGGGCAGCTGCGCGTGCTCCATCCGTCCCGAGTGGCACTCGATCAGGATGATCGCTCACGAAATGTCTTGGCGGCGGCCCGGATGTTGTCGTGAAACGCCTGCCACCACGTGGCGTCGCCCATCTGCGTGATGTCGGAGCCCGTCGTGCCGTCGATTTGCTCACCGATGGCCCCTCTCGGTGTTCATCCGTCGGAACCCTGGCCTACACAAGATCCGGGATCGGTCGGCCCAGTTGCGATCATAGGGAGCATAGGGCTGATCCGGAGCGGACAGCGAGTAGCCGAACGCAATCGCTCGACTATCGAGTCGTCTGCACGGGTAGGGATCTCGGTCGCACGGCAGCGGCGAGCAGCAGCAAGGTCCCGGCAACGTAGCGGGCGCTTGCGGTGGCGCAGGTTGTTCGTGATCATGGTCACCAAGTTGACCGAGCAGATTGTCGTCCGAGACGCGTTTTGGCAGCAACCTTCTCGGGCAGCTTCGCCGCGCACCAAGCTGAGCGTCGGGAGGCAGAGAATGTCAGCCATCTCGTGGGCAGGATTCTCCTGGTGCTCAGTCGCAACATCCACACCGACACCGGATGTCTTGCGGACCGACCTGAAGAGCTCACCCACCTCCTCACCAAGCAGCAGACACTTCTGAAGAACTGATCGCCATGCCCACCGGACCGACAGTCAGGACACGTGATGATTGCCTAGTCGAGCGTCGACCGCCAAGAACGCAGCAGCACTGTGCTCTCCCCCTGGGGATTCGCCAGGGTCGCCGCCAGTGCTGGTGCGAAATCGGCGCCGGGTGTTCGTCGCAGACACCGCGATCAACCAGTGTCGCCGAACGCGGATCACCCAGGTCTCGAGTAGTTCCCGGGGATCTGCGCAGCGAGCCGACACCGTCACCAAGCTGACCGAGAGTTCCGCTGTGATTGGGCCTGTTCGGCAGCAAACGTCTCGGGCACGTTCGTCGGGCATCGGCATCCCGCACAGTCTCGGGCGACAGCGACGCACCCAGGACGTTCCACCGGGAACGCTCTGCCCACCCGGTTTGGATCGGCTCTCGGCAACCTACTCGAGCTTGGTGTTGTCGATCCTCGATCCTGCGAACTCGATCCTCGAGTAACTCGCAGACGCCGAACGCGACCAGTCAGAGGAGCAACGCGGAACGCGGGTCGCCCGCCCGACGTGCCGTTCGGTGTGGCTGAGGGGGCGCTGGGTGGGTCGGGCGTTTGCAACTCAGCTGGTCGAGCTTGCGAGACCAGGTGAGGCTGCGAGGGCGGGCGCCCCCTCAGCCACACCGAACGGCACCCCCCGTTACCTTTCTGGTGGCCCTTGAGGCAAGGGCTTCGGTCGCCGGGCTTGGTATGACTTACTGCCCCTGTTGTCAATGATCCGGGGGGTGTTGTCGCCGGGCCGGGTGGCATCGGGTGACCGCTGATAGGGACACGGCCCAGTGAGGTCTCGTCGTAACGTGGCTGCCGGGACTTGATGCCTGATCGGTGACCGACTCGACCGCAGAGGAGAGTCAGCGTTGGATGCAGACGAGCCGATCACGATCTGGTGCGGACTTGACGTCGGCAAGAGTGCCCATCACGCATGCGCGCTGGACAGGCAGGGCCACCGCGTCTTCGATGCCGAACTGCCGCAGGACCAGGAACGCCTGGAACGACTGTTCACCGAGCTAGCTGCTCGAGGACGAGTCCTCGTCGTGGTCGATCAACCCAACACGATCGGCGCGCTGCCGGTCGCGGTCGCTCGGGCGATGGACATCGAGGTCGCCTACCTGCCAGGGCTGGCGATGCGGCGGATCGCCGACTTGCACCCCGGCAGCGCCAAGACCGATGCCCGCGATGCCTATGTGATCGCCGATTCTGCCCGCACCATGCCGCACACCCTGCGCCGGGTCGACGTGGGCGAGGATGTGTTGGCTGAGTTGAAGGTGCTGATCGGATTCGACGACGACCTCGCTGCCGAAGCGACACGGTTGAGTAATCGGATCCGTGGCCTGTTGACACAGATCTTTCCTGCCCTGGAAAGGATCCTGGGCCCCCGCCTGCATACCAAGGCTGTGCTCGCGTTGATCATGAAATACGGCGGACCGCGGGGCATGGCAGCGGCCGGCCGAGCAAGGATGATTACGACCGCTACCGCAGCCAACCGCCGGGGCGCGGCAGAACTCGTCGACCAGATCGTCTCCGCACTGGCCGAGCAGACCGTCACCGTCCCCGGCGCAGCAGCAGCCGAACGCGTCCTGCCCAGGCTCGCCAAGAGTCTGACCGAGGCCCTGGATCAGCGGGCTCACCTGGCAGCCGAGGTTGAACAGGTGCTCGATGCTCACCCTCTTGCCGAGGTCCTGACCTCGATGCCCGGCGTTGGGGTCAGGACCGCAGCAAGAATCCTCGTCGAAGTCGGCGACGCGTCCACCTTCCGCACCAGCGGCCACCTGGCTGCCTACGCCGGCCTCGCCCCGGTCACCCGACGATCCGGCACTTCGATCCGCGGCGAGTTCCCGGCACGTTCGGGCAACCGCCACCTCAAACGAGCGTTCTTCCTCTCCGCGTTCGCAGCACTACGGGCCGACCCGGCCAGCCGGGCCTACTACGACCGCAAACGAGCCGAAGGCAAGAAACACAACGCCGCACTCATCTGCCTGGCGCGACGCCGCTGCGACGTCCTCCACGCCATGATCAGAACCCGAACTGTCTACCGCCCAAAGCTACCCGCAACCAGTTGACATCCGACATAGGGACACCCCCCCACCAAGATCGCGATAGGAAGCGAGGGTGAGCGATCAGCCGCCGCCCAACGCCTTGATGGCTGCCTGCACCGCATCCTGCGCTTTCTGGTTCTGGTCCTGGTATTCCGACAGGTTGCCGCCCTTGAGTGCCTCGTCGGCGGCCTTGAAGGCTGCGGTCGCGATGTCCAACTGCTCCCGGGCGGTGGCCTCGTCGGCCGGCCCTCCGGGCTTGCCGGTGCTGGCACCGGAGGTCCCGGTGCTTTCCTCACCGGTGCTGGCACCGGCGTCACCCTTGAAGACCTGGTCCAGGGCGTCCTGCAGGGTCGCGCCGATGCCGACATTCTGGCCGAACTTCACGACCACGTACCGCAGGATCGGATACTGACCGCCGCCGCTGCCCTGCTGCTGGGTGTAGATCGGCTGGACGTACATCAGCCCGCCGCCCAATGGCAGGGTCAACAGGTTGCCCCAGGTCACACTCGCAGTGCCCTGGGTGAAGGGTCTCAAGGCGGTGGCGACGGTGTCGTTGGCCCTGATCGCGTTCGAGGCCTGGCCCGGTCCGTCGATCTGACTTTCGGCGGGGACCCGGAGCAACTCCCACTTGCCGTAGTTCGGACTGGTCGGATCGGAGTTGACGGCCGAATAGGCGGCCATGTTCTGCCGGCCGTTCGGTACGTACACACTGGTCAGACTGAACGAACCACTCTCCTGGCCGGGCATCCGCACGGTCAAGTAATAGGGCGGTTCCTTGGTGTCCTCGCCACCGGCCGCGCTCGGATCCGAAGGCACCGTCCACTGGTCGGTGCCGGTGAACCAGTCGGCGGCGTCGGACACGTGGTACTTGCCGAGGATCTGCCGCTGCACCTTGTACATGTCCTGCGGGTAGCGCAGGTGCTTGGTCAGGTCAGCGCTGATGTCGGACTTCGGCTGCACGGTGCCCGGGAACGCCTTCTCCCAGGTCTTCAGCACCGGGTCGTTCTCGTCCCAGGCGTACAGCTTCACCGAGCCGTCGTAGGCGTCCACCACCGCCTTCACCGAGTTGCGCATGTAGTTGATCATGGTGTCCGGCTGGGCTCCGATGGTGCCGACCCGGCTGCGGGTGTCGCTGGTCGCGTCCTGCAACGAGACCCGCTGGCTGTTCGGGTAGGTGTCGGCAGTGGTGTAGCCGTCGACGATCCAGACCACGCGGCCGTCGACGACGGCCGGGTAGGCGTCCCGGTCGACGGTCAACCACGGCGCGACCGCTTCCACCCGCTGTTTGGGATCCCGGTCGTAGATGATCTTGGTGTCGCCCTTGGTCCGGTTGGACAGCACCAGGTTGGCGTCGAAATACTTCAGCGCGTAGATCAGCCGCCGCCAGCCGTTCAGCTGGACGCCGCCCTTGCCGTCGTAGGTGTTGTACTTCGGCCCGTTGTCCTTGCCGCCGGTCGGAGTGTCGAGTTCGAGGGAGTTGCCGTTCGGCTTGGCACCGACGATGGAGTAGGTGTCCTGCATCTCGCCGAAGTAGATCCGGGACTCGTGCTCCCCGAGCTCGCCGGTCGGTGGCAGGTCGCGTTCCAGCCAGTCCGGCTCGCCGTTGGGGCCGGCCTTGCTGCCGTTGGCCGCGACCATGCCGTAGCCGTGCGTGTAGACGGTGTGATCGATGTTCCAGTTGCGGTCCTGGATGCCGGCCATGTTGAGCTCACGGACCGACACCACCGCGTCGGTCGTCGCCTTGTCCTTGCCGAGCTGGTAGCGGTCGACGTCCAGCTCCGGCGGGAACTGGTAGTAGCCCTTGACCTGTTGCAGCTGTTCGAAGGCCTGACCGATCCGGGCCGGGTCCATCAATCGGATGCTGGGCAACACCGAGGCGTCCTGCCGCAACTGGCCGGCGGTGGCGGTGGTCTTGGCGTTGTACGTCGTGGTCTTGACATCGGAGACGTCGTAGGCGGCGCGGGTCGCGTCGATGTTCCGCTGGATGTAAGGACGTTCCTTGTCGCCCTCGTTCGGGCCGGCGGTGGTGCCCTGGACGATCGCCGGATACAGCAGGCCGAGGATGATCGAGGACAGCACCAGCAGCACCAGGCCGATGGTCGGCACCACCCAGCGACGCAGTACCGCGTTGACGAAGAACAGTGCCGCGATGATCACCGCGATCACGGCGAGGATGGTGTGCGCATTCAACGTCGCATGATCGGTGGTGTAGCGCAGACCGGTGAACCGCGGACCGTCGTCCAACTGCAGGCCGTAGCGGTCCATCCAGTATTGGGCGCCGCGGACCAGCACCGCCAGACCGACCAGGATGGACAGGTGCGCCTGAGCCGCCGGGGTACCACCGCGTCGGGGCGCGTTCACCCGGATCGCACCCATCACGTAGTGCACGATCGCCGCAGCCATCGCACTCAGCACCAGCGTGGTGAAGATGAAGCTCAGGATGTAACGCCACCACGGGTAGTCGAAGACGAAGAACGACACGTCGATCCCGAATTTGGGATCCTTGGTGCCGAACGGGGTCGAGTTCTGCCAGGCCAGATAGGTCTGGGCCTGGCCGGTGGAGACGCCACCGGCGAACAGTCCGGCGATCACGGCCAGCACCACCATCACGATGGTGAAGCGTGACTCCAGCATCATCCGGTAGCGCTCCAGCATCGGGCTGGTGTTGGCGGCCGCTCTGGAACCCGGACGGACCCGGTGCGCGATCGCCACGTTGGCCGCGACCACCGCAGCCATGATCAACCCGAACGAGACGAACAGCCCGGCCCGGACCAGCAGCAGCTTGGTGAACACCCCGGAGAAGCCGATCGATTCGAACCACAGCCGGTCGGTCCAGATACTGGTGTAGATCGCGATCGCCACCACCAGGGCGGCGATGATGATCAAGAACGGCAGTACAGCGCTCCGGCGCCGCTGCGTCCGCGCCTGCATCGTGCTCACGTGTTTCTCACTTCTCCTGAACTGTGCCGGTTTGAACGGTGCCAGGTTGACCTGTGCCGGGTTCGTCGTCGAGGTCTGGTTCGACAAGCGTATGCGCCAGTGCCTCGGTCAGCCCCGGAACCAGATCCGGAGCGCCGAGCAGGTCGTCGGGACGGGATCGCACCCGGGCCACCCCGTGCCGATGCTCGGCTCGGTCGACGCCGACGACGACCCGCATCTCCTGCTGCGCGGCGTGACCGGCGACGTACTCGGCGGCGGCCTGCGGATCGTCGGGGATGTCGGCCTCGGCGTCGGCCGGCAGGAAGCTGCTCTCCAGGGTCAGCGCGCAGCCGTACACCGCCTCCGGCCAGACGATCTCGGCCAGATCGGTCAGCAGGTCCGCCGACGGCTTGAAATGATCTTGTTCGATCGCGGTCAGCGCGTCCGGGTGACCGCCGTCAGCACTGCCGCGGAGGCCGAGCTGCTCGACCAGTTGCGGTTCGGCGGCGATCACCGCATCGGTGCGGACCAGCGCGAACAACCGCGGCGGCTGATCCCAGCCACCCTGACCGACGTGCCGTTCGAGCTCGAGCAGGGCCGCCACCAGGGCATCGGAACCGTCTGCACCCTGGTCGGTGTCGATGGTGGTCGGATCGTCCGGATGATTCTCAGTCATTGCTCGTCTCGGGTCGGGTTCGGTTGGGTCGGATGCGATCGGGATCGGGTCGGATGGGTCAGCAGTGCGGCAGGTCCGCGGTGTGGTGGTCGTTCAGGTCGTCCAGTGCACCGATCGCGTCCTGCAGCGTGCCGACCTTGATCAACTGCAGGTCGGTCTTCAGCCCGGCGAGATCCTCACAGTTGGCCGCCGGCACCAGGAACACCGTCGCCCCGCCGGAGGTCGCAGCGCCGATCTTCTGTTGGATACCGCCGATCGGGCCAACCGTGCCGTCGGCGCTGATCGTGCCGGTCCCTGCCACCCGTCGGCCCGCCAGCAGTGGGCCGGGGGTGATCTTGTCGTAGATCGCCAGCGAGAACACCAGTCCGGCGCTCGGCCCTCCGATCTCTTCACCCAGGTCGAAGGAGATCTTCGGACCGTACTGATAGCCGTTGCCGATGGTGATCCCGGACAGTTGATCGGTGTTGCTCTCGTCGTCGGCTCCTCGGGCGACCTTGATCAACTTCTGCTTCCGGTCTCGCAGCACTTCGAAGATCAGTGTGCTGCCGGGCCGGCGGTCCCTGATCAACTCGGCGGCCTGATCATTGGTGGTGACGTCGGTGCCGTTGATGGAGACGATCAGATCGCCCGGCTGCAGCTTGTTGTAGGAGGAGCTCCCCACCGTCACCGAGGACACTGCCGGGCGCTGCACGATCCGTTGGCCCGCCGCCCGGAGCGCTGCGACCACCGAATTGTCCTGCGAGGTCTCCATCATCACCCGCTGCTCGCTGTTCACCTGGTCGGCGGTCTTGCCCGGTGGGTAGACGATGTCGCGAGGCATGGTGTCGCGATGCGGCAGCCAGTAGGACAGCAACGCCTCCGGCAGCGAAAGTCGGGAGTCGGCCCTGGTCTCCGACACCGTGGTCAGACTGAGCTCGCCGGTCGTCGGGTAACTGGTGGTGCCGCTGATCTTGATCACCGGGGTGTTGCCGACCTTGCCCAGGGTGTTCGTGGTCGAACCCGGCGTCCAGCTCACGTACGGGACCGGCAACGTGACCATCCCGACCGCTACCAGCACGAAGGCCAACGCGGCCACGAAGGCGGTCCAGGTCTGCCGGGTCAAACTCGCCTGCCAGGACCTGCTCCGGGTCTGGCCACTCATGGCAGGCCGACCCATTCGGCGACTCCGTCGTCGAAGGTCTGTTCCTTCCAGATCGGCACGCCCGCCTTCAGTTCGTCGATCAGCTGTCGGCAGGCGAGGAATGCTTCGCCCCGGTGTTCGGCGCCGACCGCAACCACCACGGCCAGATCGCCGATCACGAGGTGACCGACCCGATGCTCGACGGCAACGGCACGTACCCCGTGTACGGTCGCGGCACGGGCGGCGACCTCGGCGAGTCGATCGACGGCCAGTGGATGAGCGGTGTAGTCCAGCGAGGTGACGCCGCGCGTCGTCCCCGCGGAATCGCCGTCGATCGTCGGATCAACGGGCGCATCGTGATCACGGACCGTGCCGACGAACAGCACGATCCCGCCGACCGCGGGGTCGTTGACCGTCGCGAGCAGCCGATCGACACTCAACGGCTGCTCGGTCACGGCCGCGACCCGAACCGGTTCAGACATGAAGTCAGCCTACTTGGCGACCCTGTGCACTCTCGCGACCGCGTACCGCGTCACCGGGCGCCGTCGCCGCTGATGCGGCCGAGCCACTCGCCGAGCAGCAGCCGCTCACCGTCGCTGAATGCCGACAGCGCAGGCACAACAGCTCGCAGGGTCACCGCCGCGGCCGCTGCGGCGGCGTCGTCGGAGACTGCGACCGCGTCTTCGGGTGCCGGCGTCAGCACCTGTCCGAGAACGGCGGCGAACATGCTGGCAGCAAGGTCCTGATCGCGTTGCTCGGGCGGCATCGCGAGCAGCACCTGGACGGTGCCGATGCCGGCGGCGTGGATCAGGTCGACCGCATGGTCCTCCCGCACCCGGAGTCGACCGTGCGTTGCGACCCGATGCACTCGCGCCCGCAGGATCTCCCGTCCGGTCCGGGCGGCCGGAGAGTCCAGTGCATGGTTCGGGTCGTTGAGCAGCCGGAAGATCGCGGGGTTGGCCAGGCCGAAGTCGATCTGGGTGTCCCATCCGATCCGCAGGTCCTCGATCGGATCGACAGCGGTCGCCGACGCCGCCCGGACCACCTCTGCCTTGGCAGCCACGTGGTCGGCCATCACCTGCTCGGCGACGGCCTGCATCAGCCCGTCCTTGTCGCCGAAGAGCCGATAGATCGTCGGTGGTTGCGCTCCGGCAGCCTCGGCGACCCGGCGGGTGGTGACTGCCTCGGGTCCCTGGTCGCGGAGCAGTTGCGAGGCGACGTCGACGATCCGGGAACGCACCTCGTCCCGGCCGGCTGCCTGTACGGACTCGCTCACGGTCCAACGATAACGCAGATACGTTAGCGCTGTATTTCCAGTGATAACATCACACTGATTCCATCGTTATTAGGAGATGTTCATGATCGTTGTCACCGGGGCCACCGGCGCCCTGAACGGCGCAACCGTCGACCACCTGCTGGAGCGGATGCCGGCCACCGAGATCGCGGTGGCCGTCCGCGACCCGGCCAAGGGCCAGCGCTTCGCCGACCGCGGTGTCACCGTCCGCCACGGGGACTACGCCCAGCCCGACTCCCTGCCCGCCGCCTTCACGGGCGCCGACCAATTGCTGCTGGTCTCCTCCAGCGATCCGGCGGCCGACGCCGTGGCCCTGCACCGGACCGCGATCGACGCTGCGGCCGCCGCCGGCGTCGGGCGGATCCTCTACACCAGCCACCAGGGCGCGGCCGCCGACAGCCCGTTCGGACCCGCTCGGGATCACTTCGCCACCGAGCAGCTCCTGGTCCGCTCCGGCATCGCCTGGACCTCGCTGCGCAACGGCTTCTACGCCCACAGCCTGACCTGGCTCGCCGGTCCCTGGCAAGACACCGGCCGGATCACCGTTCCGGCCGACGGCCCGGTGTCGTGGACCGCACGCGAGGACGCCGCCGAGGCGGCCGCGATCATCCTCGCCGAAGGAGCCGGCTACGACGGACCCGTCACCCTGACCGCCGACGCCGCACCGACCTTCGTCGACGTCGCCGAGATCGCCTCCGAACTCGTCGGCCGGACGATCGAACGGGAATTGGTCGAGCCGGACGCCTGGCTGGCCGGGCAGGCGACGGCCGGCCTCCCCGAAGCCGCGGCCCGCTTCACCCTCGGCATGTATCAGGCCGCCGAGCAGAAGTACTTCGCCGGCACCGATCCGTTGCTGAGCAGGCTTCTGGGCCGCCCGGCGCGGTCCGTACGCGATGTTCTCGGTTCGGCCCTCGGGGAGTGACGGGAGGACCACACCGCGGTGCCGAGCCCGCCGGCAGGGCCCCGATGCCTCCGCTGGTAGCGAACGACACGCGCCCTGCTCTTCGATGAGTTGGACCGGTGCGCTTCAATGGACTGTCTGGACTTGAGCGAGGTCGGCTCAGGTACTGACGTGATCAACCGACGACTCCAACAGGAGCAGTGATATGGCCGACGATTCGCGACCTCGCGACGAAGACCTGCCCGAGGACCCGTTCGGCGAGGGGAACGGTAGCGAGGCCGGCAGTGGCAGCACCGGTGGCAGCGAGCCGCAGCGGCCACTCGGCCCGACGCCCGGCGACCACTCCCCTTCCTCGCCCGGAAACGGCCCGATCGGCTTCGGCAGCACCGGTGCCGGCGGCAATCAGGCCGGAGCCAGCGGCAATCAGAACCCGTTCGAGGCGTTGTTCGGCGGGATGGCTGGGCCAGGTGGCGAGATGCCGGACATGAATGCCCTGATGCAGCAGCTGCAGGGTGCGTTCCAGATGTTCGGCGGCGGTGGCTCGATGTTCCCCGGTGCGGCGCCGGACGGCGGCGTGAACTGGGA
Source organism: Microlunatus soli (assembly GCF_900105385.1). Classification (NCBI taxonomy): domain Bacteria; kingdom Bacillati; phylum Actinomycetota; class Actinomycetes; order Propionibacteriales; family Propionibacteriaceae; genus Microlunatus; species Microlunatus soli. Next base: position 223,580 of record NZ_LT629772.1, read on the forward strand.
CGTCACCAAGGACACCGCCCGCAAGACCGTTGCGGCCAAGGGCTCCGATCCGACGCCGGACGACGGCCAGCGCCGGGCGATCGTCGACGCGGTGTCGTTGGCCGAGACCTGGCTGGATCAGGCCACCGAACTGCCTCGCGGAGCCCGTACGGTCGCGGCCTGGAGCCGGGCCGACTGGGTGGAGCGGACGATGCCGGTCTGGCAACGGCTGATCGAGCCGGTCGCCACCCACATCGCCGATGCGATGGAGGGTGCCCTGAGCCTCGGTGGCGAGGACCAGCCGGGCCTGCCGCCACAGATGCAGGGCATGGAACAGATGTTGCGGCCGATGCTGCGCAGCTCCGGCGCGAGCATGTTCGGGCTGCAGGTGGGCCAGGCCCTCGGCACCCTGGCCACGGAGGTCAACGGCACCACCGACATCGGCCTGCCGCTGGCACCGGAGGGGCAACTGGCGCTGCTGCCGACCAACGTCGCGGCGTTCGCCGAGGGCCTGCAGCAGTCCGCCGACGACGTCCGCATCTACCTGGCGCTGCGGGAGGCCGCCCGGCAGCGGTTGTTCGCCTCCGCGGGCTGGCTGCGGGAGCAGATGCTGGCGCTGGTCGCGGAGTACGCCCGGGGGATCACCATCGACACCTCCGCGCTGGAACAGGCCGTCGGCGAGATCGAGGGCGGCAACATGGAGGAGCTCTCCTCGGCACTGGAAGGTGGCCTGTTCGAACCGCAGAAGACGCCGGCCCAGAAGGCGACCCTGGAGCGGCTGGAAACGATGCTGGCGCTCGTCGAGGGTTGGACCGATGACGTGGTCAGCCAGGCGGCCGCCCGCTGGATGCCGTCGGCGGAGGCGATCGCGGAGATGGTGCGCCGGCAACGCGCGACCGGTGGCCCGGCGGAGGCGACGTTCGCGACCCTGGTCGGACTCGAGTTGCGGCCACGGCGGCTGCGTGATGCGGCCAACCTGTGGGCAGCGGTCCGCGCCGAACGCGGTGCGGCCGGGCGGGACGCGATCTGGGCCCACCCGGACCTGCTGCCGGGCTCGTCGGACCTGGACGATCCGATCGGTTATGCCAAGGGCGAGCACAAGTCCGGCGAGGACGACGCCTTCGACGCGGCCCTGCAGGAACTGCTGAACGATCCCGGCAACTCCGCCAAGGGTGATGCCGGCCGGAGCAGCGACAAGCAGGACGGGGACGAAGGGAATGACGGCCAGGGCGGGGACGACACCAAGAATTCCTGACCTGCGATCAGAGCCTGGCGCACCGGTGGTGTGCCAGGCTCTGTCGATCCCAGGATCGCCGGTGCCCTTCACGATCGGCAGATTCGGGTGCAGAGTTGCTGTCGGAACTTCCCCTCCGGAAGTTGATCTTCGAAAGGAACGGCTATGACCCGCACCGCCCTCCCTGGCGGCACGTTCACCCTTGCCGAGGACATCACACTCACCCGGTTCGGCTACGGCGCGATGCAGTTGGCCGGTCCCGGCGTCTTCGGACCGCCGAGGGACCGCGACGCCGCGATCGCGGTCCTGCGTGAGGTGATCGAACTCGGGATCAACCACATCGACACCTCCGACTACTACGGACCGTATGTGACCAACGAGATCATCAAGGAGGCGCTGCACCCCTACCCCGATGATCTCCATCTGGTCACCAAGATCGGATCCCAACGGGACGACGAGGGCAACTGGATCCCGCATCTGACCTCGGAATCACTGCGGCAGCAGGTACACGACAACCTGGACCGGCTCGGACTGGACGTGCTCGACGTCGTCAACCTCCGGGTCGGCGGCTTCGCCGGTCCCGAACCGGGCTCGATCGCCGACAAGGTCGAGACGATGGCAGCCTTGCAGGCAGACGGCCTGATCAAGCACATCGGGATCAGCACGGTGAACGCCGATCAGCTCGCCGAGGCGCAGTCGATCGTGCCGATCGTCTGTGTGCAGAACATGTACAACATCGCCCACCGCGAGGACGACGAACTGGTGGATTCCCTTGCCCAGCAGGGAATCGCATACGTCCCGTACTTCCCACTCGGCGGCTTCTCCCCGTTGCAGTCCGAGGCGCTGGACAAGATCGCCGCCGGCGCCGGCAGCACCCCGCTGGCCGTCGCACTGTCCTGGTTGCTGCATCGCTCGCCGAACATCCTGCTGATCCCGGGGACGTCATCGGTCGACCATCTGCGCGATAACGTCGCCGGCGCCGGCCTGGAACTCTCCGACGACACGCTCACCGAGCTGAACGCCATCGCCGGGTGAGTCTTTCTCGAACCTGCCAGGAGGTGCTGGTCCGGTGGTCACCGCCGGACCAGCAGCAGTCGGCATTGCGCGATCGGTACCTTGATCATCTGCGGAGTACCTCCGACGGCTGGTCCCGGAGTTGCGCCGGACAACATCTGACCGCGAGCAGCCTGATCATCTCGCCCGATCGTGACCGGGTGCTGCTCACCCTGCATGCCCGGATCAAACGCTGGCTGCAGACCGGCGGCCACATCGAGGCCGCCGATCCCGACCTCGGCGCCGCCGCACTCCGGGAGGCACGGGAGGAGTCCGGGCTCGCTGATCTGGTGCTCGGTGACCTGCTGCTGTTGTCTCGGCACGAGGTGCCCTGCGGCCCGGTCCGGCCCTGTTTCCATCTGGACGTGCAATATCTGGTCACCGGCGACCCGGACCAGCCGCCGGTGATCAGCGACGAGTCCGCCGACGTCCGCTGGTTCGGTCTGGACGAGTTGCCCGAGCTCGATCAGTCCGTCCGCGATCTGATCAGCGCAGCGACTGCTGCTCCAGCGGGGTAGGCAGTCACCTCGTCACCGCCCCGGGCCGCAATCCCCTTCGCGCGATCAGCCGAGCGGCGCGGTGATCAACAGCCGGACGTTGTCCCAGCCCTCCAGCCGCGGATCGAGCCGGTGAACCGCTTCGGGCGTCCGGAGCCGGTGCCAGCCCGGGGTGTGCACCACCAGATTGCGGCGCGGTGCGGCCTCGCCGAGGTCCTGGTACGGATCGAGGTCAAGATCGAGGTCGCGATCGAGCCACGCCGGCCAGGGCAACCGGACACCGGCAGCGGCCAGCCCGGCACCGCCGATCTCGGGCGCCAGGGCGACATCTGCCCGGGCCAGCGCCTTGGCGATCTTGGCGATGATCAGCTCCGGTAGGTCCGGGACGTCGGCGGCAACGACGATCAGCTCGGTCGCGTCGTCGAGCTGATCGGCGATCGCGCGGACGGATCGTCCGTCGCCGGCGAACACCCGATCGCTGGGCCAGCGGATCTCCTCCAGCGACTCGGCATCGCCGGCCAGCCCGGCCCGGATCTCCGACAGTCCGGCGATCACCTCGTAGCTGTCGGCCAGACACGCCTCGGCGTAGGAGTCGGCCGCGATGCCCGGTGGCGGCACGGCTCGATAGCCCGCCAGCACCACCGCCCAGCGCCCGGTTGCAGGCCCGCCCGTCATCCGACGTCCCCGCGGCCTGCGCCGGTGGTCCCCGACGCCGCCTGGAAACCCTCCAGATATCCCTGCGCCTTGTCCGCCTCGGGATAGACGTTGACCAGCCGCCAGAAGCGCCGGGAATGGGAGGCCTCGACCAGGTGCGCCAACTCGTGCAGCAACACGTAGTCCACCACCCAGGACGGCATCGGCTGCATCCGGTGGGACAACCGGATCGCTCCGGAACTGGGCGTACACGAACCCCAGCGGTGATTCTGATTGGTCACCCAGGTCACCGAGGACGGCTCGGGGGCATGGCCCAGTTGGGGTGCCAGGTAGCGCTCGGACAGCTCCCGGGCCCGCTCGGCCAGGGCGACGTCACCGCGCGGAGCGGCCGTCCGGGACTCCCGGGCCAGCACCTTGGCCACCATGTCCTCGACGTAGACCCGCTCGTCGGCCTTGGTCATCCGCTGCGGGATCAGCACCACGATGCTGTCGGCCTCCCGGTAGGCGGTCACGGTGCGCTTGCGGCGGGCACTGCGCCGGACGACGACGGTCGGCGCCGGGCCGGCACCGTCGGGCGCGGCACCGGCGCCACTGGACACCAGTGGAGACGGCGCCTCGGTCTCCGCGGTCGGATCCAGCAGTGACGGCTGCGCCGGGTCCCGCCGCCCGCTTCGTCGCGCCATCGCCCCTCCCTACCTCGGATCCGCCTGCGTTGGATCTGCCTACCCGGGTGCTGCCCGCTCTCGGGTCCGGTTGGGCAACCCCAGACCCGACCTGACTCTTCCAACGGTAGCCGTGGACGCCGACATCTCACGGACTGACCACGCGGGAATAAATTCCGAGACCCGGGTGAACGACAGGTGTCCACAAGCCGACACGCGTACGACCGGGCAACCACCCTGCGGCGTCCACACCGCGAGGCGGACGGTACACAGTCCGTCCACAGGGTTATCCACCGCGGTGGATCCCGTCGAGGTTTGACGTGTGGACGATTTACCCAATAACGTGCAGATCACGAAACCTCCGGATGGTCGGCACGCTCGCAGGGGAAGGCAAGCGATCCGATGTTCCTGGAGGTTTCGTCTTTTTCGGCCCACTCCCAGGGCAGGAGACGGGGTCGGGCCCGACACACCGAGGCGCGGACCGGTGTCGACCCTCCGTTTGAGGCATACTCACGTACAGTTAACGGCGCGAAGAGACCTTTTGCGCACGTACGAGCGAGGAGACAACGTGGCAGAGACCTACAGTGGCGAGTTTTACTGTGTGAAGTGCAAGGCGAAGCGCGAGGCCACCGGCGAGGTCCAGGTGAACGACAAGGGCACCCGGATGGCCAAGGCGAAGTGCCCCGAGTGCGGGACCAACCTGAACCGCATTCTCGGAAAGGCCTGACCGACAGGTTCAACCTGCGACGACTTCCCACGGGGACGACACCACCACGGTGCCGTCCCCGTCGTCATGTCAGAACCGGCCCGGCCAGCCTCCCTGTGGATGACGGCCCGTCGGTCGGCTCGATCGGCCGCACAATCATCGGATGCTGGACATCGGCCCTGACATGGCGACTCGATCGGTCCCCCGGCTCGCGCCCTGGCTGCCCCTGTTGCAGCGTGGCCCCGGAGAACTGCAGGTCGGGATCGGCGCCGAAGCAGGGCTGGTGCTGTCCGGCGTCCCTGACGGGGTCGAGCAGGTCCTCCAGCTGGCTGACGGGCGACACACCACGACCGAACTGCACTTGCAGGCCATCCGTCGGGAGATCGAACCGGCGCTGATCGACCGGATCCTGCGGCTGCTGCAGACCGCGGGCCTGCTGATCGAGTCCGACGCCGGCAGCAGCCGGCTGATCGATCTCGACGGTCTACGGGTCCGTCTGCTGGGAGCGGGTGTCCTCGGCAGCGCGGTGGCCAGGACGGTGCTGCGAGCCGGCGCTGCCCGGCTCTACCTGGTCGACAATGATCCGGTGGATCCGACGACCCATCCGCGCGCCGGCCTGGCCACCACCCAGGCCGAGGCGCTCGCCGTCGGACTGGACGACCGGGTCGAGGTCGTCGACCATTGGAGCAAGCCCGAACATTCCGCACCGGATCTGACCCTGATCGCCACCGATCTGGCCGAACCGGACCCGGCGATCGGGGACGATTTCGTCAGCACCGGCCATCGCCATCTCTATCTTCGGCCGACCCGCGGCGGCGCCGTGGTCGGCCCGTTCGTCCATCCCGGTCGGACGCCGTGCCTGCGCTGTCTCGACCTGACCCGCCGCGACGCCGACCCGCGGTGGCCGACCCTGCTCCCCCAGCTCTGCCGGACCAGGCTGCCGATCGACCGGGTGCTGGCCGACTGGGCGGCCTCGACGGCCATCACCCAGGTCGTCTCCGACCACGCCGGCAGGCTGCCGAGCACGCTGTTCGGCACGCTGGAGATGACCGCCGACGAGTGCGAGGCGAAGTTTCGACGGTGGCCGATGCACCCGACCTGTGGGTGCGCCGGATGAGAGATGACGGTGAGCAACAATGGCGGTATGAGTTCGGACGACAAGTCGCTGGCCCGGTCGGCCCTTCGGCGAGGTGCCAAGTTGGCCTCACTGCCGTTGGGAGTCGCGGGTCGCAAGACGCTCGGTTTCGGGCGCCGGCTGGGCGGGCAATCCGCCGACACGGTGAACGAGCAACTCCGGGAGCGGACCGCCGAGCAGCTGTTCCGGGTGCTCGGCGAGCTCAAGGGCGGCGCGATGAAGGTCGGCCAGGCGATGAGTCTGTTCGAGGGCTTTCTGCCCGATGAGGTGGCCGGGCCGTATCGGGAGAAGCTGTCGATGCTGCGCGACTCCGCGCCGCCGATGCCGACCTCGCGGGTGCACACCGTGCTGGCTCGCGAACTCGGGGCCGATTGGCGCGACCGATTCATCAGTTTCGAGCCACGGCCGGCCGCGGCCGCCTCGATCGGCCAGGTCCATCGCGCGGTCTGGCACGACGGCCGGACGGTTGCGGTCAAGGTGCAGTATCCGGGTGCCGATGAAGCGCTCCGCTCCGACCTCAAGCAGCTGTCCAGGATGGCGTCGATCGCCGGACCACTGGCCGGTGGGATGGACGTCCGTGCCGTTGCCGACGAGCTGACCGCCCGGATCGACGAGGAGCTGGACTATCGGCTGGAGGCCCAGGCACAGTCCGGCTTCGCCGAGGCCTTCGCCGACGACCCGGAATTCGTCGTACCGCGGGTGCTGGATGGCACCGGCAAGGTGCTGATCAGCGAGTGGATCGACGGTGTTCCGTTGACCACGATCGCCGATTGGCCCGATGACGACCGCAACGAGGCCGGGCTGAAATACGTACGTTTCCTGTTCGCCGGCCCGAGCAGGGCGGGGATGCTGCACGCCGACCCACATCCGGGAAACTTCAAGATGCTGCCCGACGGACGACTCGGCGTGGTCGATTTCGGCCTGGTCGCGCGGATGCCGGCCGGGCTGCCCGACGAGATCGGCGAGACCCTACGGATCGCGATGACCGGCGACGCCGAGTCCGCGGTCGCCGGGCTGCGGCAGGAAGGCTTCCTCACCCATGACGTCGACGCCGAACTGGTGATGGACTACCTCGCTCCGTTCGTGGAACCGGCGGCAGAACCGGAGTTCGCCTTCGACCGGGCCTGGATGCAAGGGGTCTACCGGCAGGCCAACGGTGACACCGCGGCCGCCGCCGAATTCGGCCGGGCCTTCAATCTGCCGACCGACTACCTGCTCATCCACCGGGTCTGGATGGGTGGCATCGCCGTACTGTCCCAGCTGCGGATCACCGCCGGGTTCCGGGCGGTGCTGGACGAGTTCCTGCCCGGATTTGCCGCCGAGCCTGCCTGACCCGCACCGACCTGCAAGGATCGGCGTCATGCTCGATCACTTCGGAATCAACGTTGCTGACATGGCGACCGCCAGCGCCTTCTACGACAAGGTGCTCGGCGTGCTCGGTCACCGCCGGATCATGGACTTCGACGTCGCCATCGGCTACGGCACCACCGAGCCGGACTTCTGGATCTCCACCTTCGACGGAGTCGGAGCCAACCGCGAGATGCATGTCGCCTTCACCGCACCCGACGCCGCGACCGTACGGGCCTTCGGTGAAGCCGCCGAATCGCTGGGAGCGGAGATCCTGCACGCACCCCGGCTGTGGCCGGAGTATCACGAGCACTACTACGCCGTCTTCGTCCGCGACACCGAAGGAAACAACGTGGAAGCCGTCTGTCAAACGGCCGACGAGGGCGACTGAACCACCCAGCCCGCGCACCGTAGGCCCGGACGGAGAAGCCCGCCTGACCGGCAGCCGTAGCTGCCGAACAGGCGGGCGTTCTCATCGGTTCTCTGCGCTACCTCATTGGTTCTCTGCGCTGCCGGGGCGCGCCGGGCATGCTGTCCGGCACTGTCCAACCGTCCCCTGGACAGGCCCACTGTCAGGAGAGGGCGCGACCCAACCAGAGTCGGACGGCGTGGTACATCCGACTTGCCAGACCGCCGGATGTCCTACCGTCCGATCCGGTCATGCTGCGCGCTCACCCCCGGAGCGAACCTGACGGCCGTGGCCCCGCCGCTCTCGCGGCAGTTCCCATCGCCGTGCCACCGCTGGGGCGATCTCCGGCTCCGGAAGCGGGTGCTTCCGAGGCCGGCCACGCGGACGCTTCCGCGCGACGATCTCACCCTGGACGATCAGCTGTCCGCCCCACACGCCCCACGGCTCGCGCCGGTCCTGGGCGCTGGCGAGGCATGCTTCCTGGATCGGGCAGCTCATGCACAGCGACTTGGCGTACTCCACATCAGCAGGTTGCTCGGCGAAGAACACCTCCGGGTCCACGAGATGGCATGGCAACTCGCGGACAGACCCCTTGTTTCTTCCTGCGTCAAACATTTCGGCCAACTTCTCTTCTTTGAACGGCCCGGTTCGGCGTTGGATTACGCCGAGCAGCACCGCTCTCGTTCGGCCGGGAAACACGAAGGCCGTGAATCCCGGATTGCCTGGGGTTCACGGCCTTGAGTTGCCTTGGTGAGAGTGTCTCTACACCGGTGGACTCGGAGGTCTGGAACCCAGACTGATGACAAAGGCGCCCTTGCGGCTGATACCGGCACCCTGGCCATCGACGACGCCGCACGGCTTGCGCGAGTCGAGCAGCGCGACAGCGTCATAGGAGGTGATGGAGTTGTGGTTGTGCCCCTTGACGGCACCCGTAGCGGCCACCTGGACGGCCTTCGACGGATCCGACATGACCGAGCCCGACCCGATGGTCCGGCTCGGCTGGCTCGACTGGGCGGACGTGCCCACCATGACGGTCTGCTCCGACAGTGCGATGCCGGTCGGCGCAGCGGTGCGAACACCAGAAGCCACGATCGATTCGAGAGCACGCGGCAGTGACATCGTCAGCCGTGGGCGCGATGCGATTGCGATCGTGGTGGACCGCGTGAACGAGCTGCTGGTCAACGTCGCCATGTCACTGCCTCCTCTCGATTGATCAGCATCGTCAGTCTCCTGACTCGGTGTCCGAGTGATGATTTTCTGCACTCCGAATGAGGTGCATCCGAAACACTATGGTGTCTGGGGCGCCAGAGCAACCGAATTATCCCGATTGTGTGAGTTATTTTCTCAGGACCTGTATCCGGACCTATCGATGCCGACCCTGACGGCCGGAACGGCCGGTGTGCCGGCTGTCGTCGTGATCGGTCCCGGCGGTGTCGTCGTTGACGACCTCGAGGACGTCGGCTCCGTACTTGCTGATCTTGGTCGCACCGATCCCGGGGACCTTGATCAACTCCCGCGCGGTCCGCGGTCTGGCCTCGGCGATCGCGATCAAGGTGGCGTCGGTGAAGACGACATAGGCAGGCAGCCGCTCGGCCTCCGACCGGGATTTGCGCCAGGTCCGCAGCCGGTCCAGCGTCGGTTCGTCGTAGCTGGCCGGGCAATCGGTATGGCGGCCGAGCTTCCGTTCGGCGGCGTCGACCAGATGCCGACCACAGGAACGGCAGGTCGCCGCCAACACACTGGACCGATTCCGCCGTACGGGGCCGGGCCGGGAGGTGCCCGCTCCGGCACTGTCGCCGCGTAGACCGGACAGGAACCGGGAAGGACTGCGCTGACCGGAGCCGTTGCGGGTCCGGGCCCAGGACACCCGCAGGTGTTTGCGAGCCCGGGTGACGCCGACGTAGAACAGCCGGCGTTCTTCGGTGATCTGTTCCTCGGTGGTCGCCAGCACGAACGGCAACGACCCCTCACAGACTCCGACCACCGCCACACCGTCCCACTCCAGCCCCTTGGCCGAGTGCAGCGTGGACACGGTGACGCCGTTGGCCGACGGCACGTGCTGGGTCTCGGCGCGGCGCTGCAACTCCGCCACCACATCGGTCAGCGTGCAGCCGGGTCGGGTCCGGGTGAGATCCTCCGCCACCGCCACCAGGGCCGCCAGCGACTCCCATCGCTCCCGGACAGCGCCGGTGCCGGTCGGCGGCTGTTCGGTCCAGCCCAGACTGCCGAGCAGCATCTTCACCTGACCGGCGGCCGTCATCGCCGAGTCGTCGGCGTCCTCCGGCGCGTTGCGGACCTGGCTGCGCAGGGCGACCAGCGCCTGCCGCACCTCGGGCCGCTCGTAGAACCGCTCGCCGCCACGGACCAGGTAGGGAATGCCCCGCTCGGTCAACGCCTGCTCGAAGGCCGGCGACTGGGCGTTGATCCGGAACAACACCGCCAGCTCGCGATACTCCACGCCCGCCTGGTGCAACGATGCCAGCCAGTCCGCGACGTCGGCGGCCTCGGACGCCTCGTCGGCAGCCTCGGCGAACCGAGCTTCCGGGCCCGGCTCCCGCTGCGCCTCCAACCGGACTGCTCCGAGCTCGGAGATCTTGCCGCTCCCGGCGATCCGATTGGCGACTTTCACCACCTGTGGTGTGGACCGGTAGTCCCGAACCAACCGGACCACCGTGCTGCCGGGGTGCCGCTTGGCGAATCCGGTCAGGAAGGACGCCTGCGCACCGGCGAAGGTGTGGATGGTCTGCGCCGGGTCACCGACCACACAGATGTCCTGTGACTCACCCCGCCACAGATCCAGCAGGGTCTGCTGCAGCGGACTGACGTCCTGGTATTCGTCGACCACCAGATGCCGGTAGGTGCGCCGGATCTCGGCGGCCACCCGGTCGTGGTCGGAGATCATCGCCGCGGTGCAGAGCAGGATGTCCTCGAAATCGATCCGTTGCCGGTCCCGTTTGACCTCCTCATAGGCCGCGAACACGCGGGCCACGGTCTCGGCGTCGAACGAGGCCAGCTGACGGTCCTGTCGGCCGGCGACTCCGACATAACTGTCCGGAGTCACATTGCTGACCTTGGCCCAGCCGATCTCACCGGACAGGTCGCGCAGCGCAGCGGTCTCGGTGGAGACCCGGAGCCGGGACGCGGCCTCGGCGACCATTCCCCACCGGTTGTCGACCACCGGCGGCAGATCCGACCCGTACGCCTTCGGCCAGAAATACTGCGCCTGCCGCAAGGCGGCGGAGTGGAAGGTCCGGGCCTGCACGCCACGGACCCCGAGCTGCTGCAGCCGACCCCGCATCTCACCGGCGGCCCGGGTGGTGAAGGTGACGGCCAGCACCGACGTGGGGTTGTAGACACCCGCAGCGACGGCGTACGCGATCCGGTGCGTGATTGCCCGGGTCTTGCCGGTCCCGGCACCGGCGATCACCGCCACCGGGCCGCCGAAGGTGGTGGCCACCTCCCGCTGCTCGGGATCCAGCCGCTCGAGCAGTGCATCCACACTCAGAAGCGTGCCGGGAGCTGCTGATGACGTCACAGCACAGACCCTAGACCGCCGGGCCGACAGTTTGCGCCGGCCACCCACAGCCTGCCGTGCCACCCGGCCGGACGTGAGGCGGTGGAATAGTCGCGACCGCGATGCGGTTAGCTGGTGACATGAGCGCGTTCACCATGTACACCACACCCTGGTGTGGTTTCTGCTTCCGCCTCAAGGGTCAGCTGAAGCGGGAGAAGATCGACTTCGACGAGGTCAACATCGAGGCCCAGCCGGATGCGGCCGAGTTGGTCGCCAAGATCAACAACGGCAACCAGACGGTGCCCACTCTGGTCTTCAGCGACGGCTCCTCGATGACCAACCCGTCGGTGCGCGAGGTCACCGCCAAGCTCGCAACCCTGTGAGCTCGGCGGAACCTGTGACCTCGACAGAACCGTCGCCTCGGGTGAGCACCGACGACCGCCCGGTCATCCTGTTCGATCTGGACGGGACGGTGCTGGATTCGGCGCCCGGCATCGTCGCCGCCCAGCAGGCGGCGTTGCGCGACGTCGGCATCGAACCTCCGAGCGAAGAGGTGTTGCGCAGCGACCTCGGCCCGCCGCCGGCGGTCCTGTTCGCCAGGGTCGGTGTGCCGGCCGAGCGGATCGACGAGGCCGGTGCCGCCTACCGCCGGCACTACCTGTCCGAGGGGATCCAGAACGCCACCGTCTTCCCCGGGGTCCGCGAGGTGCTGGCCAGCTTGCAGCAACGCTTCCGGCTGGCGACCGCGACGATGAAATTGATCAGTACCGCAACGCCGTTCCTTGATCATCACCGACTGACCGAGTACTTCGAGGTGGTCGGCGGTGCCGCCGAGGGTGGCGCCGGTGACAAGTCGGTGATCATCGACGCCACCTGCACCGCGCTCGGTGATCCCGAACGGCACAAGATGATCATGGTCGGTGATCGCCACTCCGACATCAGCGGCGGTCGTGATCATGAGATGGCGACGATCGCCGTCACCTGGGGTTACGGCAGCCGCGACGAGCTCGTGGCATCCGGACCGGATCTGATCATCGACTCCCCCGATCAGCTCGAGCCCGCGATCGATCGACTGTTGGCCGACGCCGAGCCGCACTGAACCTCGGCATCGGACGGCCGTGGGTCACAGCGCGACGTACGGCAGTTCGGCTCCTTCGCGTGCGGTGTGCGCGGCCCAGTAATGCCGAGCGATCGTCTCGGGCTGGGTTTCGGGCCCGCCGGAGCCGATCCAGGCGAAGATCGGGACGTGGGCCACGTACACCCCGGTGTCCGCGGTTGCCTGGTGCAGCTTGAGCGCGTAGCTGCGCAGCGCGCCGCTGCCGATGCTGGTGGTGGCGAATTCGGCGGGCCCGGCGAGCGGATCCTTCGACGTACCGCCGGTGCTGTAGAGAATCGTTCCGCTGCCACGCTCGATCATCGCCGGCAACACCTGCTCGGTAGCCGCGATCCCGCCGTAGAGGTAGTAGTCGATCTGCGGCTGGATGTTGGCTCTGGTCGCCTCCAACGGCGACGGATTGTCCAACCCCGGAACGGGCGCGTGCGGAGCGGGTGAATACTCCAGGACGTCGACGGCTCCGAAACGCTTCGTGATCCGGCCGAAGGCGGCGGCGATCGAGGCCGGCTCCAAGACATCGGCGGCGAAGCCGGCAGCTTCGATCCCTGCCTCGTTCAGCTCAGCGGCGAGGGCGGCGAGCTTGGTCTCGGTGCGGGACAGCAGCGCCACGGAGTATCCGTTCGATCCGAAGGCCTTGGCGATCGATCGGCCGAGGCCGGATCCGGCGCCGACGATGGCAATGGTGGGCATGGTTGGGTTCCTTTCGGTGGTTCGCCCGTCGCGGGGTGGTCCCCGCGAGCTCGGGTGAGGCGTGGTTACTGTTGGTGCGGTAGAGGACGAGATTCGTTATGACGTTGGGAAGTCGAACCCGGAGGCGAGGAGATGGCGGCAGCGAGGACGGTCGGTGGTCCGTGCCAGGCATGGCCCGAGGACAGTGCCTTCATCCGCGAGGTGCTCGACCGGATCGGCGACAAATGGACCATGTTGATCATCAGTACGCTCGGTGCAGAAGCAGTGCGCTACTCCGACCTGCAGGCAAGCATCCCCGGGATCTCGCAACGGATGCTGACCCAGACGCTCAAACACCTCGAGCGCGACGGACTGCTCACCCGCACCGCCTACGCCGAGGTCCCTCCGCGGGTGGAGTACGAGCTGACCGATCTGGGTCGGTCGCTGCTGGACGCGGTGATGGCGATGGCGGGCTGGGCTGCCGCACACCACGCCGAGGTCGCCAGCAACCGGGCTGCCAGTGAGCTGACCGGGATCGGCCGGGCTCGGGTCCCGGTCAGTACGCCGACCGACTGAGCCGTCGCCCGGCCCCGTCCCTCCCGGTCCGCGTTGCCTGCTCATCTCCTGCCCCTTACCTCACGAGTAGTGCGTAACACCATCATGAGTCGGTAAAAGGGGCGCTACAAAAGGCACTTCGAAGTGCCTGAACGCCACAGTAGGCCGGCTGCCGGGCCCGCCACGGCTGATCGGCTGTGTACGCGCCCACCGGATTGTCGGCGACGACCTCTAGAGTGACCGACGCCATGGGACTTCTCCTTCATCGGGCCAGCCGCGCCGATCGGTTGGTCGCCGGACTCGGCGCGGTGCTGGCCACGCCGCCCGCGGACACGTTCGCGACCGAGATCGTCGCGGTGCCCACTCGCGGTGTCGAACGCTGGCTCGCCCAGTCGCTGTCCCATCTGCTCGGGACCGGGGCAGCCACCGACGGGGTCTGCGCCGGAATCGACTTCCCCTCCCCGGAGCGGCTGGTCGGCGATGCGGTGTCACCGATCACCGGCATCGAGCCCCGATCAGATCCCTGGCATCCACGACGCGCCGTCTGGGCGCTGCTGTCGGTGATCGACGCCGGCCGGCATCAGGAGTGGGCCGAGCCGCTGTGGCGCTATCTCGCCGATCGCGAGCCCGATCATGACCTCTCCCGAGCCGGGGCCGAGGACGAGATCGGGGAGGTGGAGGGCGCCGGCAGACGGTACGCGACGGCGTTCCATCTGGCCGAGTTGCTCGCCGGGTATGCCGGCGATCGGCCACAGATGATCATGCATTGGCTGGCCGGCCGGGACACCGACGGCGGCGGCCGACCGCTGCCGGCGACGATGGCCTGGCAGGCCGAACTGCTGCGCAGACTGCGGGTCGAGATCGGGGTGCCGGGACCTGCCGAACGGTTGCCGGAGGCCGCCGCCCAGTTGGCCGCCGACCCGTCCGCGTCGACACTGCCGGGACGGCTCTCGGTGTTCGGACCGACCCGGCTGTCGCATGCGACGCTGACGGTGCTGGCTGCGCTGGCCCACCATCGCGAGGTACATCTGTGGCTGCCGCACGCCTCCCCTGCGCTGTGGCAACAGGTGTCGGCCGCCATCGCCGATCGTCCCGCGATTCAGTCTCGCTCCGACGATCCGACCGCTGACCTGCCGCGGCATCGGCTGCTCGGCTACCTGGGCCGCGACGCCCGCGAGTTCCAGGTCGGCCTGTCCCGGTTGGACACCGAGATCCATGATCAACTCCTGGACGAGACCGACGAACGGGTGGACGATCCGGCGACGGCTCCGGCGGGCGGTCCCCTGTTGCGGCGCCTGCAGGACGATCTGGCTGCCGACCGCCCGTTGCGGACCGCCGACACGTCGGCACCGATCGCCGCCGACGACCACAGCATCGGCGTGCACGCCGCGCACGGGCCGGATCGGCAGGTGGAGGTGTTGCGGGAGTTGGTGCTCGGGCTGTTGGCCGACGACCCGACCCTGGAGCCACGCGACATCATGGTGATGTGCCCCGACATCGAGACCTTCGCCCCGCTGGTCTCGGCCGCGTTCGGCGCCCAGGCCGTCGATGCCGATACCGAACCCGACGGTCATCCCGGCCATCAGCTCCGGGTCCGGCTCGCCGACCGGTCGCTGCGTCAGCTCAATCCGTTGTTGCAGGTGCTGTCCCGGCTGTTCGACCTGGCCGAGTCGCGGATCGAGGCGTCGGCGATCGTCGACCTGTGCGGCACCGATCCGGTGGCGACGCAGTTCGATCTGCGAGCCGAGGATCTGCTCCGGCTGCGTGAGCTGGTCGCCCGGTCCGGTGTCCGGTGGGGATTGGACCCGCGGGACCGGCAGCGGTTCGCGATGGGTGACTTCGCGCAGAACACCTGGGCTGCCGGTCTGGACCGGATGCTGCTCGGGGTGGCGATGGACGAGGACGGCGAACACTTCATCGGCACCACGCTGCCGATGGACGATATCGACGCCGGCGACGTCGAGCTCGTCGGTCGGCTCGCCGAGGTGGTCGACCGGTTGAACACCGTGATCGCCTCGTTCGACCGCCGACAGTCGCTGCGGTCCTGGATCGACGCCTGCCGGACGGCCCTCGATCTACTCACCGCGGTCCCGTCCAACGACAACTGGCAGCTCGCCCAGGCCTACGGCGAGCTGACTCGGATCGGCGAGTCGGCGGCCGGCGATTCGACAGGCTCAGGACACCGCCGGGATGATCTGCTGCTGACCCGTCGGGAGGCGCGTGCGGTGCTCTCCGACCTCTTCGCGGGCCGGCCCAGCCGGGCCAACTTCCGGACCGGTACGTTGACCGTCGCGACGCTGATGCCGATGCGTTCAGTGCCGCATCGGGTGGTGTGTCTGCTCGGTCTGGACGACGGCGTGTTCCCGCGGGCCGGCCGGTTGGACGGTGACGATCTGCTCGCGGTCGACCCGTGGATCGGTGACCGGGACCGGCGCAGCGAGGACCGGCAGCTGCTGCTGGACGCGATCATGTCGGCGACCGAGCATCTGATGATCATCTACTCCGGCGCCGATCCGCGGACCAATGCCGATCGGCCGCCATCGGTGCCCCTCGGAGAGTTGCTCGACGTGTTGGATCAGACCGCGACCGCTGCCGACGGCGGGCCGGTGCGGAGCCAGATCCTGCACCGGCATCCGTTGCAGCCGTTCGATGTCGCCAACTTCGTGACCGCCGACGGCCGACCGCCGGGTAGCTTCGACACCGCCGGGCTGGCTGCGGCACGGGCGACGCTGCAACCTCGTACGGAGCCGACTCCGGTCTACTCCCCCGAGCCGCTGCCGGCCTACCAACTGCCGGCCCTGTTGCCGGTGGAGGAACTGGTCCGCTTCTTCCGGCACCCCGTGCAACGCTTCCTGCGGACCCGAGCCGGGATCGGTCTCTACACCGAGGAGGACCCGACCACCGACGAGATGCCGGTGCAACCGGACGGTCTGCAGGGCTGGGCGATCGGCGACCGGATGCTGCGAGCCCATCTGGCAGGTGTTTCGATCTCTCATCTGGCGACGGCCGAACGACTGCGCGGTGAGGTGCCGCCGAAGGAGTTCGGTGGACGATTCCTGCGACCGATCACCGACAACGTCGCCGAGATCGCCGACCGGGCCCGTCCCGAGTTGTCAGGCGCCCGGCACAACGTCGACATCAACGCCGAGCTGACGCTGCCACCGCCCGGTTCCACCGACGCGGACGAAACGGCGGACCGGACCGTCTCGGTGGTCGGCACCGTGGCCGGGGTGTACGGGGATCGGCTGGTCACGGTGCACTATTCCCGGCTCGGACCCAAGCAGCGGCTGCAGTCCTGGATCCAGCTGCTGGCGATGACCGCCACCGAGCCCGGACCGTGGCAGGCGATCACCATCGGACGCGGCAACCGGTGGTCCCCGGGCACCTCCCGGCTCGGCCCGGTTCCAGCCGACTTCGCCCGCGAGGCGTTGGCCGATCTGGTCGACATCTATCGGGCCGGGATGACCTCGCCACTCCCGCTGCTGCCGCTGGCCGCAGCGGAGTACGCGACCCTGATCGGCTCCGGCAAACGGTCACCCGAGCTGCTCCGCGGCCGGGTTGCCCAGCAGGTCCAATTCGATCTTGACGACACCTACCGTGCGGTCTTCGGTACCGACTTCAGCTTCGAGAAGTTGATCAAGATCCCCGCCCGGCCCGGTGACGCCCGGGAGGGACTGAGTGCACCCAGCCGGTTCGGGGCCCTGGCCCGTCGGGTCTGGCATCCCCTGTTGAATGCGGAGGAGCTGGCGTGACCGCCTTCGACGTCTGCGGCGAGCTGCCGACCGGGACCACGGTGCTGGAGGCGAGCGCCGGCACCGGAAAGACCTACACGATCGCAGCCCTGGCCGCTCGCTACATCGCCGACGGCATCGTCGAGCTGCCGGAGCTGATGGTGATCACCTTCGGGCGGATGGCGACCAACGAGCTGCGGATGCGGGTCCGCGAGCGCCTGGTCGCCGTCGAACGCGCGCTCACCGAGTGCCTGGCCGAGGGCGATGATCAACAACGCGCCCCGGATCGTGATCATGACGATGTCACGAGACTGCTGATCACCGGGACGCCGTCGGTGCTGGCGGCTCGGCATCGTCGGGTCCGGGCAGCGCTGGCCGAGTTCGACGCGGCCACGATCGCCACCACGCATGAGTTCTGTCAAACCATGCTGGACGAGCTCGGCGTACTCGGTGATCATGAACCGGACGCGACCTTCACCGATTCGTTGACCGATCTGACCGCCGAGGTCGCGACCGACTGCTATCTGCAACGCTTCGCCGGGGACAGCACGCCTCCTCCGTTCGACTTCGCCGAAGCGATCCGGATCGCCACCGACGTGATCGGCGACGAGACGGTCCCGCTGGTTCCTCGACCGGTCGGTGAAGTGGGCCGGACCGACGCCGATCAGCGGTACGCCTTCGCCACCGACGTCCGTGAGCAGTTGCGTGTCCGCAAGGCGCGTCGTCGGCTGTACAGCTACTCCGACATGCTGACCCGGCTGCGGGACACGCTGGTCGACCCGGTCCGCGGCGGACCGGCAGCGGACCGGCTGCGGGAACGCTACGCGGTGGTTCTGGTCGACGAGTTCCAGGACACCGACCCGGTCCAGTGGGAGATCCTGCGGACCGCGTTCGCCGGGCATGCCACGCTGATCCTGATCGGCGATCCCAAGCAGGCGATCTATGCCTTCCGCGGTGCGGACGTGTATTCCTACCTGGATGCCGTCACCGAGGCCGGCCAGCTCGGCACCCTGAATGTCAACTGGCGAAGCGATTCCGTGCTCGTCGCAGCGCTGGACCAGCTGATGGGCGGCGTTGCGCTCGGTGATCAACGCATCACCGTCGGCGGGGTCACCGCGCACCATCAGCAGCGCCGGTTGTTGCCGTCCCAAGATCAACTCGACGACTGCCCGGCCACCTCCGACGGCGGGCCCGGTCGGCTGGCGCCGGTCCGCATCCGGTTCCAGCCGCACGAGCCGGAGTCCGAGCAGCTCCCCCGGGTCGGCAATCTGCGGCGCACCATCACCGCCGATCTGGTTGCCGACATCGCCGAACTGCTGGCGGCTCGCCCGCTGCTCACCATCGGCGAACGGCGACCGGTCCGGCCGGGTGACATCGCGGTGCTGGTCCGCCGCAATGACCGGGCCGAGGAGATCCGGACGGCGTTGACCGGCGCCGGCATCCCGGCGGTCGTGCTGGGCGTCAGCAGTGTCTATGCCAGCGACACCGCATCCGAATGGCTGACCTTGTTGACCGCTCTGGAGCAACCGCGCCAGTCCCAGGTGCGGGCGGTCGCGCTGACCGCGTTCGTCGGCTGGACGATGCCCGAACTGGCCACCGCCGACGAGGACGCGGTGATCGAGCTGTCGGCGCGGATCCGGCGCTGGAGCCGGCTGCTCACCCACCGCGGCGTGGCAGCGTTGATCGAGGCCATCACCACCGAGACCGATCTTGGTCGGCGGATGTTGGCGTCGATCGGCGGCGAACGGCGGCTGACCGACATCCGGCACATCGGTCAGAGCCTGCACGCCACCATGACCTCGGGCCAGCTCGGGGTCGGTGCCCTGATCGACTGGCTGCGGCAGCGGATCGACGAAGCGCAGAACACCAGCCTGGACGACCGCAGCCGCCGACTGGAGACCGATGCCGAGGCGGTCCAGATCCTCACCGTGCACCGCAGCAAGGGGCTGCAGTTTCCGATCGTCTATCTCCCCGAAGCCTGGGATCGCTTCGTCCGCCGTGAGGACGACGGTCGGCTGCTCCGGCTGCACGACGATCGAACCGGTGAACTGGTCCTCGACGTCGGTGGACTCGGCGGCGCCGGTCGGCGGGAGCGACTGGCCGGCTACCGGGCCGAGGACGGCGGCGAGGACCTCCGGCTGGCCTACGTCGCCTTCACCCGGGCGCAGACCCAGGTGGTGACGTGGTGGATGCCGTCGCTGAACACCGCCGGCTCGGCCCTGCAACGCTTCCTGTTCCGGTCCCGTGCCGCGGAGTCGGCCGAACCGGCCGACCGCTACGAGGTGACCAGCGATCCCGGCCTGCTGCCGCACGATGCCGCCCTGTTCTCGATTGAGCAGATCATGCCGCGGCCGGTCGCGGAGTGGCAGGCCGGGCCGCAGCTCCCCCGGCGACTGGAGAGCCGACGATTCGATCGCGAGCTCGACCAGGACTGGCGGCGGACCTCCTACTCGGCGTTGACGGCGGCCGCCCACGGAAGCGAGGCCGCGGCCGCAGGCGCCGGAGCCGGGGTGAGCAGCGAGGCCGAACCGACCAAGGAGGACGACGAGACGGCGGTGAGCGAGTCGCTGTCCGAACTGGCAACCCCGATCGCCGAATCGTCCTCGACGGTCGAAGCCCCCGTCCCGGCCGCTGGTGAGCTGGTGTCGCCGATGGACGCGTTGCCGATGGGCGCGGCGTTCGGCACCGTGGTGCACGCGATCTTCGAGCAGGTCGATCCGCAGGCCGATGACCTCGGCACCCAACTGCGGACCCTGGCCGGCGAGGAGTTGTCCCGACTGCCGGCCGGACCGATGACGGCACCGGCGTTGGCCGACGGCATCGAGCCGGCGTTGCTGACCCCGCTGGGTCCGCTCGCCGACGACCGCAGGCTGGCCGACATCCCGGTCTCCGACCGGCTTGCCGAGCTCACCTTCGAGCTGCCCCTCGCCGGGGGTGACCAGCCACGCGGCAACGTCCGGCTGGGCGACGTCGGACCGTTGCTGGACAAACACCTGGACAGCACCGACCACCTCGCGCCCTATCCGGCGATGCTGGCCGATCCGATGCTGGCCGATCAACCACTGCGTGGCTACCTGACGGGCAGCATCGACGCCGTACTACGGGTCGGCGATGATCAACCGCGCTATCTGGTGGTCGACTACAAGACCAACTGGCTCGGCGAATTCGATCGGCGTCCGCTGCTGGTGTCGGCCTACGCTCCGTCCCGGCTGCCGGAGGCGATGATGCGTGCGCACTATCCGCTGCAGGCGCTGCTGTATGCGGTTGCCCTGCATCGCTATCTGCGCTGGCGGCAGCCCGGCTACGACCCGGAGCAGCATCTGGGTGGGATGCTGTATCTGTTCGTCCGCGGGATGGCCGGCCCGGACACACCACGCGAGGGCGGCGTGCCGTGCGGCGTCTTCTCCTGGCGGCCGCCGTCGGCGTTGATCACCGAACTGTCCGATCTGCTGGACGGAGTTGAGCGACCGTGACGATGACCGACCCCGATCCTGGCACCGACTACGCGCCGGACACCGCGCATCGGGTTGCCGGACTGCTGGGTGAGTTCAATCGGGCGGGCGTGCTCGGGGTGGCCGACGTGCACACGGCGCGGGCGATCGGCCGGATCGCTCATGACGACCGCGAGCAGGTCCAGCTGGCGGTCGCCCTGACGGTCCGTGCGCTGCGGGCCGGGTCGGTCTGTATCGACCTGCACACCGTCGCCGACGCTGTGTTCGCCGACACCGCTGCCGACGACGCCGATCAACAGGTGGATGTGTCGAGCCTGGACTGGCCCGAACCGCGGGCCTGGCTCGACGCCTGCTCGGACAGTCCGATGGTCGCCGCCGCCGGTGAACCGGACGGCAAGCCGCTGCGGCTGACCGACGGACTTCTCTACCTCGAACGCTACTGGCGGCAGGAGGAGACGGTCCGCAGCCAGCTGCAACGGCGAGCCGCAGCGGTGCCGCCGAGGGTCGACACCGACCGGCTCCGTGCCGGGTTGGCGCGGATCTTCGATTCCGCGGGATTGGCCCCGGGTGAACCGGATCTGCAGCGCCGAGCGGCGGCGATCAGCGTGCTGCGCTGGGTGAGCGTGTTGGCCGGTGGGCCCGGCACCGGCAAGACCACAACGGTGGCCAAGCTGCTGGCACTGCTGCAGGATCAGCACGACCCGGGCCAGGGGCGGCCGCTGCGGATCGCGCTGGCTGCGCCGACCGGCAAGGCGGCGGCCAGGTTGGAGGAGGCGGTCCGGGCCGCGACCGCGCAGCTGCCCGCGCAGGACCGGCAGCGGATCGGCGATCTCACGGCATCGACACTGCACCGACTGCTGGGCTGGGTGCCGCAGAGCCGGAGCCGGTTCGTACACCACGGCCGCAACCATCTGCCGTACGACGTGGTGGTCGTGGACGAGATGTCGATGGTGTCGCTGACCCTGATGGCGCGCTTGACCGATGCGTTGCGGCCCGATGCCCGCCTGGTGTTGGTCGGCGATCCCGATCAGCTGTCCTCGGTCGAGGCCGGTGCGGTGCTGGCCGACATCGCCGGGGCCGAGACCGCGCCGGATCAGGAGCTGGCCACGGCACTCGCCGAGGTCCTGGACGAGCCGCCGGAGTCGGGCCAGCCGGCCCGTCCGGTCGTCCGCCTGCAGCACACCTGGCGGTTCGGCGGAGCGATCGACCAGCTGGCGCGCGCGATCCGAGCCTCGGATCCGGACCGGGTGATGGAGATCCTGCGGTCGGGCGATCCCGCGCTGTGGTTCGCCGAGCCGATCGCCGACCCGACGGTGGCCGGCGACGCCGCGATCGATGCGACATCCCTGCACCAGTTGCGATCGGAGGTGGTCGGCTCGGCGCGACAGATGCGGGACAGCGCCGAGATCGGCGACGTCTCCGGTGCGCTGGCGGCACTCGATCAACATCGGCTGCTGTGTGCGCACCGGCGCGGGCCGTACGGCGTCAGTCGCTGGAGCCGGGAGATTCTGCGCTGGCTCGGTGACGCCATTCCGGGTTATGCCACGGCCGGCGAGTGGTATCCGGGTCGGCCGCTGTTGATCACCGCCAACGACTACGAGCTGTCGCTGTACAACGGCGACACCGGTGTCGTGGTGCAGACGCCACGCGGAGTCCGGGCAGCCTTCGCCCGTGGCGGTGAGCCGACGATGATCGCCCCGGTCCGGCTGGATGCCGTCCAATCGGTGCACGCCATGACGGTGCACCGCGCCCAGGGCAGCCAGTTCCGGACTGTTTCGTTCATCGTGCCACCGGCCGACTCGCCGCTGCTCACCCGGGAGTTGTTGTACACCGCCGTGACCCGGGCGACCGAGCGAGTGCTGGTGGTCGGGACCGAGCAAGCGATCCGGCGCGCTACGCTGCGACCGGCGAATCGAGCCAGCGGCCTGCGGACCAGGCTCTGACGGCCGACCCGAGGGAGAGTCTTGATCAACGACAGATCGCTACTGACCGTTGCCGGTCGCGAGGCACGACCGTTCCGGACCCGGGTGACGGCGTCCTTCGCGGCGATCGGCGGGCTGCACCTGATCGGCCTGGGTCTGCTGGCGACCAGCCTGCTGCCGGGGCAGCCGCACGTGGTGACGGTGTCGCTGGCCGTGCTGGCCTATCTGCGCGGGCTGTTGCATTCCTTCGACTTCGACCACATCTCGATGATCGACAACTCCACCCGCAAATTCATCGCCGAGGGCCGTCGGCCGGCATCGGTCGGCTTGGCGTTCTCCGCCGGTCACTCGACCGTGGTGATCCTGACCGGCTTCGCTCTCGTGCTGGGCATCGGCGTGGTCCAGCACGCCTTGGACGGCGAATCCCGAACGGCCCAGGTGCTCGGCATCATCGGTCTCTCGGTGTCCGGCTGCTACCTGCTGTTGGTGGCGATCTCCAACCTGGCTGCCTTCCTGACCGCCTTGCGGTTGCGTCGCCAGCTGCTCCGCGACCCCGATCTTGAGGTGCCGCCGGAGGCGCTGACACCGCGCGGCCCGGCGGCCCGGATCATGACCGCTCCGCTGCGGCGGGTGCGTCATCCGCATCACATCTACGGCATCGGCTTCCTGTTCTCTCTCGGCTTCGACACCTCGAGCCAGATCGGCCTGCTGATGCTCACCGGTGCCGCCGGTCTGAGCGGCGCGGCACCGTTGGCCACGCTGTCACTGCCGTTCCTGTTCGCTGCGGCGATGACCTTGGGCGACACCTCCAACGGCCTGATGATGCTCAAGATGTACGAAACCGCAGCCAACAACCCGGCGCGCAAGATCAACTTCAACCTGCTGATCACCGGCATCAGCATCTGCTCGGCGCTGCTGGTCGGCGTGATCGCGATCTCCAGCATCCTCTCCGACGTCGCCGGACTGCATTTCTCGCCGATCAACGCGATCGCCTCGATCGACACCGGCAACGCCGGCTTCGTGCTGGCTGCCGGCTTCGCCGTGATCGGCATCGTCGCTGCCCTGCTCTGGCGCCGCACCCGCGCCGCGCGCTGATCACCGTCTCGATGATCGCCGACCCCGGAGTGGGCTCCCGTCGGACCGGCCCGATGGAGTGGCCGCCGAAGCAGACCCGACGCGCGCGAACGAGTTCGCCCCGCCGGGCATCGGCGGCGAGAACCACGGCCATCGATCTTGGTAGGTTCGGCCCGTGACCGTCCACCGCCTCGTTCTCTGGGACATCGACCACACCCTCGTTGACCTCGCCGGAATCGGCAGATCCTGGTACGAATCGGCGTTGCGCGCGATGGATGTCGAACTGCACACCCATCCGGTCTACGCCGGCCGGACCGAACGGGCGATCAGTACCGACGCTCTGCTCGCGCACGGTATCGAGCCGTCCGAGGACAACATTCGAACGCTGTGGACCTATCTGATCCAACTGTCGGAAGGTTCCCGCGACAGTCTGGCCGACGTCGGTCGGGCGCTCGACGGCTCCGCCACCATCATCGCCGAGCTGGACCGACTCGGTGTGGCGCAAACCGTCGTCACGGGCAACCTTCCGGAGATCTCCCGCCACAAGCTGATCGCGTTCGGTCTCGAACAGCATCTCGACCTGGAGATCGGCGGCTACGGCACCATCTCCGACGATCGGTCGGCGCTGGTGACTCATGCGATCAACGCGGCCTCGGCCAAGTACGGCATGTTCACACCGGATCAGGTCGTAGTCGTCGGGGACACCCCGAACGATGTGCGTGCGGCAACGGAGAATGGCGCGGTCGCAGTTGCGGTGGCAACCGGGCACTACGGCGTCGAGGAACTCACAGCAGCCGGAGCAACCGTCGTGCTCGCCGACCTGGCCGACCTGGACGCCGCGCGCAACGCGATTCTGCAGTGATCGACGAAGACCGGTCTCCGACGCCGACCTGGTCAACGCCACGCTCCGGGGCCGCCGCCACCTGCTCGGTGACGTCCGCCGGCATTCCCCGACCGGAACGGCATCGGACACCTCCGCACAGGCTCCGCATCCGCACCGCCCCACGCGCACTGCCTCGAGTGCGATCAGAGGTCGGGAGTTACTGGTCAGCTTGCTGCGACTTGGGGCGCGGCGGCATGCCAGGTCGTCTGGGCGAAGGATCCAGATCCGAGATCGAAACTGCCGGCCTGATTGACCAGAATGACTCTGCCGTGAGGCGCCCGAAACACGTGTGTTCCGGGCGACGGTTGTCGACGCCGCCAGAAGCCGTGGGTCGTGACGTTGTGTTCGCCGCGGCCCTTGGGACCGAGATTGTCCTCCCGGGTCTGACCTGGGAACCCCGGCACATACGGGATGCTGTGATCAAGATCAACATACCGTCCGGTGACACCGGAGAACGGAAAGATGCTGCCCGGAAACTTCAGCAGCATCCGCTCCCGCATCGCCTTCGGGATCTCAGAGGAATCCACCGGTGTCAGATCAGCCGCAAGATCAACAACCGGCTTGACCGTGACATCGCAGCCCCGGAGCCAGTCGGCAACCAGGCTGGACACGATCGGGCCGACGTCCTCGACCCGCGCCACGCCGAGACCGTTCTCCAAGGTCTCCCGGGCGATGTGCACATACAACGTGGCATTGGGCCGAAGCTTTGCGGGATCGATCTGTCCGATCGCCTTGATCGCCAACTCGGCAAGTCGCCGATCCTGCTCGATGCGCGGGAACCGGGACGGCCCGACCGGCACATCATCGCCGGTGTCGTCGTAATCCGGCTCAGCAGGACGGCCTTGCCCCGGTTCCCGCACGGTGCCCATTCCGCGGCAAGAGCCCGGCCGTCCGAGCGGGCCACTCTTGGCCCGGCGTGGCCGACCATCTTCGGCAGCCCAGCCAACTGCTGGTCAGCACGCCGATGAAGACGATGCAGATCATGGATCACGTCCCAGTCGTCGGCATTGAAGTCCACTGCCGGTTTGCGGATCTGACGGTCGGCAGCACGCACCAGGATTCCGGCCTGCCGATCAGCCTGTGGCGGGATCCCCGCGCCGGCGGCGGAGAGTTCGCGGGGAACCCGCACCGATGCCGCGACCTCGACCGGTCACCACGGCATTCGGTCCGCTCACGGTGATGAGTGCGCCGAACCGGTCTCGTCGTTCGTACCGCTGTCGATCATGACTCCATGATCACAGCTGCGGGACGTCGGCCAGGATGCGTTCCAGTTCGGCGCGATCGGCCAGTCGCGACGGTCGGATGATCGTGTCATCGGGCACCGAGTAGAAGATCGCGTCGACCTGTTCGGGATCGACGTCGGAGAGCTCGGCCCAGGCGACCCGATAGATCGCCAACTGCAACGGGTCGTGACTCTCGCCGCGGGCGGTCTTCCAGTCGACGATCTGGTAGCTGCCGGTACCGGTCCGATAGACGGCATCGATCCGGCCGCGGATCACCCGACCGCCGAGCACCAGGGTGAATGGAGCTTCCAGCGCCATCGGCTGGGAGTTGCCGAACTGACCGTCGGCGAATCGTTCGCACAGTTCCCGGAATTCCGCCTCGTCGCCGATGCCGAGGTCGGCCCGATCGGTGAGCTCGTCCGGATCCACCAACTGTGCGGCGGCTCCGGCCAACCGGCGTTCGATCCACTGATGGAAGCGGGTCCCGAACCGTTGCCGCCGGGACGGTCGGCGCGGCATCGGCCGGGCCAGATCGGTCGCGAACGCCTCACCGTCGGCCCGCAACTTCATCAATTCGGTCGCGGTCAACGACTCCGGCAATGCCACCAATCCGGCGCCACGCCGCGAAGCCAGACTCTCCTCCAGCAGTCGACGGATGTCGGCGTCCCACACCGCGACGGTCTCCTCGTCGTCCAACAGCAGCGGTTCCTCGCTGCCCGCCGGCGGCTCGTACGACCCGTCGGCGGCCCGCCGTTGCTGTGCCGCGCGGACCAGTTCGGCGGCATGGCGACGACGGTCCAGGGCTTCGGGGTCCAACGGCCGCGGCCACGGTACGGCCGGAGCCTGTGCATCGTGCGGGTTGACGTCCCCGGCCGGCGGTGCCTGCGGCGCGAAACGATCTTGCCGCCCGGCCTCGGCGATGATCGTCTGCAGGTAGCTCGACGGTTGTCGTGCCTTGACCAGTTCTGGTCGCCAGTTGTGACCGGTCCCGATCAGCACCCGCCGGGAGCGCGTCGCGGCCACGTAGGCCAGCCGGTCCTCGGCCCGCAACTGCTGATCCTTCAACCGCTGCTTGTAGTCGGCGATCGCCGGGCCGGCCGCCTCGCTCAGCTGCGGGATCGACCCGGCGTCGCCGCGCAGATCGGCGGGCAGCACCCCGGCACTGATCACCCAGTTGTCGGAGACCCGGTCACTGGGGAAGGTGCCCTTCATCAGGGCCGGCAGGAACACCACATCCCACTCCAGGCCCTTGGCCTTGTGCATGGTCAGCAGCTTCACCGACTCCCGGTCGGTCGGCACCGCCTGCTCCAGACCGGTGCCGTACTCGCTCTCGGCCCGCAGATAGCTCAACAGCCCGGACAGCGACGCCTGCCCGTCGACGTCGGCGTAGTCGGCGACCGCATCGGTGAAGGCGCCGAGTTGATCACGCCGCTGGGTCCGTCCGAAGTCCGGGGTGGCCAGCAGTTCCACGTCCAGCCCGAGCACCGCGATCACCCGTCGGCACAGATCGAGCAGCGGTTCGTCGGCGTGCCGGCGCAGGTAGCCGAGCTCGGCGGCCAGTTGGGCGAAGCGCCGCCGGGTCTCCTCGCCGAATTCCTCCCCCGGATCCTCGACCGCGTCCAGCAGGCTGATCACCTCGGTCGGATCAAGATCACCGACGGCCTGTTCCAAGGCCCCGAGCAGACCGCCGACCCCGCCGTCGGCGTCGACATCGTCGTCGGGCTGCTCGTCCGGATCGCCGAACGGCAGCGGGTCCTGTTGCGCCAGCTCCCGGGCTCGTCGGCCGAGCTGGGCCAAGTCGCGTGGGCTGATGTTCCAGCGTGGGCCGCCGAGCAGCCTGATCAGGTCGGGGTTGGCCGTCACGTCGTCGATCAGCCGCAGCGTGGAGACCACGTCACTCACCTCGGGCAGACTGAGCAGGCCGCCGAGACCGACGATCTCGGTCGGCACGTCCCGGCCGACCAGCTCGGCGTAGAGCGGTCCGATGTCGGCGTTGCGGCGGGTCAGAATGGCGATCTCGGACCACCGGTCCACGGTCTGGCTCTGCCGCGCTGCGACCACCTGGTCGGCGATCCAGTTCACTTCCTCGCCCCAGGTCTGGAAGGTGGCCGCGCGCACCTCACCGGGACCGGCCTCGGGCGGCGCGTGCAGCAGTCCCAGACCCTCGGCGGTCCCGTCCGCGGGCTGCAGCGAATCGTCGGCACGCAACGACTCCGACAGGGTGTTGGCGACGTCCAGGATGGTCTGGCCGCTGCGTCGGTTGACCGTCAGCGCGAAGCGTCGGCTGTCCCGGCCGTCCACCCGCGGGAAGGACGAGGCGAATTCGAGGATGTTGCTGGCCGCGGCACCCCGCCAGCCGTAGATCGCCTGGAACGGGTCGCCGACGGCGGTCACCGGGTGGCCGCGGCCGGACTTCTCCTCCGGCCCGGAGAACAGTCCGGCCAGCATGATCGCCTGTGCTGCCGAGGTGTCCTGGTATTCGTCCAGCAGAACAACCTTGAACTCCTCCCGCAACGCCGACGACACCTCCGGCACCTCGGTCGCCAGCCGGGCCGCGACCGCCATCTGGTCGGCGAACTCGACGACCTCGAGTCGCTGTTTGAGGGCCTGATAGTCCTCCACCAGGCTGGCCAGTTCGAGGCGTTCGTCGATCGCAGCGAGTGCTCGCTTGACGTCGGCGTACACGTTGCCGCGGTTGTTCACCGGCGCCGCCTGGAAGGCCAGCCGCCAGCGTCGGGCATGCGGGTCGAGCGCGGCGGTCGGCACCAGATGCTGCTGCAGGTCGGCGTCCAGTCCGAGCACCCGCTCGGTCACCGTCTGCGGTCGGAGCCGGGACAACTGCTCGAACGGACCGGCCGCGGCTTCGACCACCCGGGACGCCAGCCGGAACCGGGCGGCCCCGCTGATCATGGAGCTCTCCGACTCGACGCCGAGTCGCAGCCCCTGCTCGGCGACCAGCCGGGCTGCGAACGCGTCGTAGGTCATGATCAGCTGTTCGCCGGCCTCGTCGACGCCCTGTTCGTCGATCACCTCGGCCTTCAGCAACGCCGACCTGACCCGGGCAGACAGCTCGGCGGCCGCCTTTCGGGTGAAGGTCAGCCCGAGCACCTCCTCGGGCCGGACGGCTCCGGTGCCGACGAGCCAGACCACCCGGGCGGCCATCACCGTCGTCTTACCGGATCCGGCACCGGCGATGATCACGCCCGGTTCGAGCGGTGCGGTGATCGCGGTCAGCTGCTGCAGCGAGAACTGGATGCCGAGGGCGTCGATCAGGTCGTCGGTGGAGGTGAGTCGACGGGCGCCGGTGGACGAGGGCTTGGTGGACTGCTCGGTCACGACACCACCTGCCGGCCGTCGGACTGGGCGGGGCAACTACTGCGGAACGGGCAGTACCGGCAGGCCGGGCCCACCTGGGCGTGGAACTCCTCGGACCGGACGATCCGAGCCGCGTCGGCCAGCCGTTGGTGCACCCAGGTCGGATGTTCGGGCGGACCGTCACCCTCCGGGGCGACCGGATACGGGACGTCATGCAGCGAGGCCTGTTCGAACACCTTCGGCAGCGGACCCTTGCCCTCCGGCAGCCGGAGGTAGACCAGTTCGGCGCCGCCGGGCTCGGCATCCGGGCCGGTCACCTCGGCGAACGCGCCCTCGGCCACGGCCAATTGGTACACACCGAGCTGATCCTGGACGGCGATGTCGGCGGCGGTCGGTGGTCGGCGACCGGTCTTGAAGTCGACGATCCGGATCCGGCCGAGACCGTCCCGTTCGACCCGGTCGGCGGTGCCGGTGAGCCGGACCCGTTCACTGCCCAGGGTCACGGTGCAGGAGAACGGGACCTCGGTGCCCAGCAGTTCTCGGTCCGAGCGGGCCGACTGCCACAGGGCGAAGCGTTCGAGTGCCGATTCGGCCTCGATCCGTTCGGTTGCCGAGAGCCAATTGGCGTCGAAGTCGAGTTGGTCCCAGATCGAGTCCAGATGGCCGGCGATAGTGTCGGCGTCCAACTCCTGGGTGGCGCCGTACTCGGCGAGCACGTGCACCACCGAACCGAAGGAGGCGGCCGTTCCCCGCACCGATTCGCCGTGCGCCTTGCGGGACAGGAACCACTGCCGGGGACACCCCAGCAGGGAGGCCAATTGGCTGCCGGACAGCTGCACCGGCGCCTTCGCCGACTGGACGGGAACCAGTGCTTCGCTCTGCCCACGCATGCCCCACCAACGCCCCGGCCGGGCCGCGGCGGCCAGCGGTCGTTGATGATCATCTTCGGCGTCGGCCAGGATCGCCAGCCGAGCCGCGGCTGCGGACTGCAGCCGCGGCGGAGTCTGCGGATCGACCCCCACCCGGCGCAGGTCGCCGATCAACGCGGTCAGCGACAGCGGCCGCCGCGGACGGCCGGCCAGCCGGCGGACCTGGACGCCGAGCTCGGAGACGAACCGCGAGGGTTGATCATTTTCGCCGTCGGTTCCTTCCACCGCGGTCACCACCAACCGCCTCGACGCCCGGGTGCAGGCGACGTAGAACAGTCGGCGTTCCTCGGCGATCCGGGCCGCCGGCGGGGCCGAATCGGCCAGCCCGTGGCGGCTCAACCGGTCTGCTTCCAGTAGCGAGCCACGGCGCCGGACGTCGGGCCAGCTGCCCTCCTGGACCGAGGCGACGACCACCAGCGGCCACTGCAGACCCTTGGCCCGGTGTGCGGTGAGGACCCGGACGGCGGCACCGCGGACGGCGGCCTCGTTGCGGGTGTCGGCGGGGATCTGTTGGGCCTCCACCTCGGCCAGGAATCCGGTGACGCCGCGCAGCCCGGAGATCTCCTCGGAGCGACCGGCGACGTCGAACAGCGCCAGGACGGCGTCGAGATCACGATTGGCCCGTTGGCCGGTGTCCCCGCCGACCCGGGCATCGGCCCGCAGCCGATCCGGCCAGTCGGTACCGGTCCACAGGCTCCACAGCGCCTCCTCGGCGGTGGCCCCGCCGGTGATCTCCGCGGCGACATCGGTCAACAGTCCGGCCAGCCGTCGGGCGGCATCGACCTCGGCGACCTCGGGCAGGTCGTCCAGCCGGGTCGGATCGGCGAGGGCGTCCCGGATCAACTCCGGGGACCGGCGTGGCAGCCCGGTGTCGCCGAGCTCGGCGCGTTCGGCCTGCCGCAGCATCCGGCCGAGCCGGCGGATCGCCATGCTGTCCAGACCGCCCAGCGGCGAGCTCAGCAGCAGTTGGGCCTCCTCGACCTGCAGCGGGCTCACCGCGGCGGCCACCCGCAGCGCCAGCAGCAGCGGCCGGGTGGCGAGCTCGGCGGCCAGCGGGATCTCGTCACCGGCAACTTCGACCGGCACCCCGGCAGCAGTGAGTGCCCGGGTCAGGCCGGGGATCCGCTGCCGCCCGTGTCGGACCAGGACCGCCATCTGCGACCAGTCCAGGCCGTCGTGCAGATGGGCGCGGCGCAGCAGATCGGCGATCTGCTCGGCCTCCGCGCCGGCGGTCACGCAGGTGTAGGCCTCGACGGCACCGCGGGGCAGGTCGTCGGCCGACGTCGGCCGACGAAAGGCCTGCAGCACGGTCGGGGTCAGCGCGCGTTGGATGCCGAGCCGATCGGCCAGTCCGCGGGTGGCCGCCTGCAGGGCGACACCGCTGCGGTGGTTGGTCGGCAGCGCGATCACCGGAGCCGGCTCACCGCCGACGCCGAACCGTCCGGGGAAGTCCAGGATGCCGCGAGCCTCGGCGCCCCGGAAGCCGAAGATCGACTGGTCCGGATCACCGAAGGCGATCACCTCGCGACCGTCGCCGGCCAGCGCATGCAGAAGCCGGACCTGGGCCGGATCGGTGTCTTGGAACTCGTCGATCAGCACACAGCCGATCTCCTGCCGCAGGGTGGCCAGGATGTCGGGATCGGTCAGCAGGATCCGGCAGCGGTGCACCAGCTCGGCGTAGTCGATCACCTCCTCGGCGTCCAGGACGTCCAGGTATTCGTCGAAGAACTCTCCGATGCTGATCCATTCCGGCCGGCCGGCGGCCTGCCCTGCCTCCACCAGATCCTCGGGGTCCATCCCGAGCTGGCGGGCCTTGGCCAACACCGCCCGCACCTCGGCGGCGAAGCCGCGGGTGCCGAAGGCTCGGGTCACCGACTCCGGCCATCGCACCTTGCCCGATTCGAGACTGCCCTGCAGCACCTCCCGGACCCGGAACTCCTGCTCGGGGCCGGTCAACAGCCGGAGTCCGACCCGATCGGTGGAGCCCTCCACGGCGACGAACCGGCGGATCAGCGCAAAACAGAAGGCGTGCACCGTCATCGCCCGCGGGCTGGTCACCGAGCGGCCGAGCCGGGAGGCGATCCGGTTGCGCAGGTCGGCGGCGGCCCGGCGGGAGAAGGTCAGCGCCAGGACTTTTTCGGCGCCCAGACCGCGCTCGGAGATCCGGTGGACGGCTGTCTCCACCAGGGTGGTGGTCTTGCCCGTGCCGGGGCCCGCCAGCACCAGCAGCGGGCCGCCGGGGTGGTCGACGACCTGCTGTTGGGCGGGATCCAGCGCGGTGAAACCGGTGGCCGCGCCGTACGCCGAGGACGCTCGGCGGACCAGCGCGTAGCTCCCGGCGGTGCTGTCGGGTCGCTGATCCTGCGGCAGGTCCGAGCGCGTCACCGTCATGACGCTATTGGATCACCCGGGACCGACAGCTGGTGGCTCCGCCACGACGCGATGCCGATGTCGACGATGTCGGCACGGGATTCGGTGGGCACCCGATCCAGATCGATCCATGCGGCCCGGTCGGTGGTGCCGCCCACCTCGATCGTGCCGAGCTTCCCGTCGACCACTGACGCGGTGTACAGGATCCGGACCGACTTGTACGGCTTGCCGCCCGGATCGGCCGGCGAGCCGGCCTGGTCGGTGAACGAATTCGTCGTCAGGGGATCGCCGAGTCGGATCCGGTAGCCGGTCTCCTCCATCGCCTCGCGGACGATCGCCTGCTCGACCGACTCGTCGTACTCCACTCCTCCGCCGGGCAGCGACCAGCCCGGCCGGCCGTGTCCGTGCGGACCGCCGTTGTACCAACTGAGCAGGATCCGGTCGGCGTCGATGATCACCGCGTAGGCGGCCACCCTGGTGTGGAACTCGGTGAAGTGCACCGGCCAGACGCTACTCCCGTGCCGGCAGAACACTCAGCCGGTGTGGACGATCTTGGCCGGGGTCGCTCCGGTCCGCTGGTGGGCCAGCACCAGCCGCGCCGCGATACCGACGAACCCCACCACCGGGCGATCGTCGTCGTCGTGCACGACGAAGCCGCTGACCGGGTCGAAAACGAGTTCCCCGATCTTCTGCTCTGCACCGTCGTACAGGCCGTACCGGACGATCTCCGGTGTCTCGACTTCCTTGTGCGCAACCAGATACACGGCCTCGATCGCCTCAGGATGTTCGGTGATGTTGCCGACATCGTAGGAGCCGGCAGGATCACATGATAAGCGCGTTACTGAAGCGGTTCACATGCAGCCCCCGAAGTCGCCGCGCCGGGTCAGAATCGACGGTTGGCGATCACCGGGATCGTCTCCCGGATCGCCGGCAGCCGCTCGGTCTCGACGTCCACCACCAGCAGCTCCGGCTCCGCACCGGCGCCGATCACGGCCCCGCCGGCGGGATCGATCAGTGCGCTGTAGCCGACGCCGGTCGGCGCACTGCCCCGGGTCTTGATCCCCTGGGTCGCCGGGTCGGCCTGGCCGACCGCGGCAACGAAACAGGTGCTGTCCAGCGCACGGGCCTGGGTCAACAACTGCCACTGGGCCACCTTGCCCGGACCGGCGCCCCAGGATGCCGAGACGATGATCAACTCCGCACCCTGATCGGCCAACCGGGTGTACAGCCCGGGGAACCGGACGTCGTAGCAGACCGTCAGGCCGACCTGTAGCCCGCCGATCGGGGTGACGACCGGTTCGGTGCCCGGCACCACGGTGTCGGACTCGGCAAATCCGAAGGCGTCGAACAGATGGATCTTGCGATAGCTCACCAGCCCGTCCGGGCCAGTCACCACCAGGGTGTTGCCGACCTTCGTCCGACCGTCCGGCGCACGCTGCTCCGACGGGGTGAACATGCCGGCCACCGCGGTGACACCGCTGGCGGCGGCGATCGCGGTCAGCCTGCTCACCCACGGGCCGTCCAACGGCTCGGCGACCGTGTCCAGCCGATTACCGAACGCGCACATCGTCGCCTCCGGGAAGATCACCAACTCCGCGCCGGCATCGGCTGCACGGACCACCTGGTCCTGCACGGCGTCCAGGTTGGCTCGCTTGTCGGCCGAGCTGATGATCTGCGCCAGCGCCAGTCGCATCAGACGTCTCCATGATCGACATCGGTGCCGCGCAGTCCGAGCATGAACAAGATCGCATCCAGGTACGGCACCGAGACCGTCACCTCGGCCTGCTCCCGGACCGCCGGCTTGGCGTTGAACGCGATCCCCATCCCGGCCGCGGCGAGCATGTCCAGGTCGTTGGCGCCATCACCGATCGCCACTGTCTGGGACAGCGGAACCCCTTCTGCAGCAGCGATCTCGGCCAAAAGCTCCGCCTTACGGGCACGATCGACGACGGTGCCGAGGATCTCTCCGGTCAGCCGGTCGCCGGAGATCTCGACAGTGTTTCCGTAGGCATGATCAAGATCGAGTTGATCTTGGAGCCAGTCGGTGAACAGAGTGAATCCACCACTGACGATGGCGACCGCGAAGCCGAGCCGTTTCAGCGTACGGACGAAGGTGCGGGCGCCCGGCGTGAGCCGGATCCGACCACGGACCCGGTCGATCGCGGACAGCTCGAGCCCCTTCAACAGCCGTACCCGTTCGCGCAGTGAGCCCTCGAAGTCCAGTTCGCCGCGCATCGCGCGTTCGGTGATCGCGACGACCTGTTCGGAGCAGCCCGCCTCCTCGGCCAGCAGGTCGATCATCTCGTCCCGGATCAACGTCGAGTCGACGTCCATCACCACCAAGCGCTTGGCCCGGCGTTCCAGCCCACCGGCCTGGACGGCGATGTCGATCCGGTGATCGCGAGCGATCTGCATCAGCCGGCGCCGCATCGTGTCGACATCGCCGGCGATCACCGACAGGTCGTAGGCAGTGACCGGTTCGGTGGCCAATCGGACGATCCGGTCGATGGTGCCGTCGGTGTCGGCCACCGCCACCGACACCGCCGCCAGCGCATCGGGGCTGAGTGCCTCGCCCAGCACGGTGATCGCATGCCGGGGCAGCATCGAACGCTGCGAGGTCGCCTCGACGTGTTCGAAGTCGACCGTCAACTGCAAGGTGTGTCCCCAGTAGAGGATGTCGCGGATCAGGCTGGAGTCGGCCTCGGCGATCCGGACGAGGACGTCGAGGGTCAACCGCTCCCGGACGACGAGCTGCTCCATGTCGTCGATCTCGGCGCCGGCACCGGCGAGCAGGCCGAGCAGATCGCCGACCACCCGCGGTCGGTCCCGTCCGCTGACTCTGATCAGCAGCGGCTGACCGAACTGGTCGGCCGCCGGCTCCGCTTCACCCTGTGCCACGGCCCTCAATCTACCGGCCCGGGCCCGCCGACCCCGATCCCGCCCGCTGCGCGGTCAGTGGACCACCGGATCGGCCGGGCCACCGGCACGGGATCGACGGATCGGTGCCACGATGGTCCGGTGCAGGAGGAATTCGTCGAAGCGGTGCTGAGCGCAGTGGAACTGATCCCAC
This sequence comes from Microlunatus soli, assembly GCF_900105385.1. Classification (NCBI taxonomy): domain Bacteria; kingdom Bacillati; phylum Actinomycetota; class Actinomycetes; order Propionibacteriales; family Propionibacteriaceae; genus Microlunatus; species Microlunatus soli. The sequence goes on from NZ_LT629772.1 coordinate 259,077, forward strand.
CCGGCCAGGTCGCCAGCTACGGCGACATCGCCGACTACGTCGGAAGCGGCGGGCCGCGGCAGGTCGGCAGCGTGATGTCACACTACGGCGCGGCTGTCTGCTGGTGGCGAGTGGTCCGGGCCGACGGCCGGCCGGCCGACGGACTGACCGAACGAGCCCTGGAACACCTGGCGTCGGAGGGTGCCCCGCTGCGCGGTGACCGGGTGATCATGGCTGATGCACGGTGGACCGGACCGTCCACGTTACGGACGTGACACGGTTGAATTGTGGGGTTCCCAGGTCTGCGATCTTGTGACAGGCTAGGCGTGCTGTTGCAAGTGCTCTGTGTCGTGGTAAGTGCTACGCCCGGTGAGTTTTTGCGTGGGCCCCAAAACCCTGAGCCGGGAGTGGGCGTCCGGCAGCACTGGAGTCGTGAGGTGCGGCCCCGGATGCAAGATGCTAGGAGATGTGTTCATGGCGCAGGGAACCGTCAAGTGGTTCAATGCCGAAAAGGGTTACGGCTTCATCGCCGTAGACGGCGGCGGCCCGGACGTATTCGTGCACTACAGCGCGATCGAGTCCACCGGATTCCGGACCCTCGACGAGGGGCAGCGAGTGGAGTTCGAGACCACCCAAGGCCCGAAGGGTCCGCAGGCTGATCAGGTCCACGCGATCTGATCCACCACGACACCAGAGCCCCGGCAGCAGTTCCTGTTGCCGGGGTTCTGTCGTCTCATCCGTCAGCGAAGTACCGAGTCGTTCCTGGACCGAGTGATCGTTCCAGATGGCGATCATCGCCGTCCGGCCGAGCAGATCATGCGGTGAACTGAGCACAGCAACCGCCACTGCTGCCGACGAGGAACGATCATGACCTCCCTGCTGGACCATCCGCTCATCTCCCGGGTCACCACACCGGGTCTGACGTCGCAGGCCCCACCGCGCCCGGCTGCTGCCGGTCCGGTGAAGCGGGTCCCGTTGATCATCGCCGCGATTCTCGGCATCGGTCTGATCATCTGGGTCGGCACCCAGCACGGCGCGAAGTACGCCGCGCTGCTGTCGGTAGGGCTGCTGCTCGGCTTCGCCCTGTTCCATTCCCGTTTCGGGTTCACCTCGGCCTGGCGCCAGTTGCTCGCGGTCGGCAACAGCGCGGGGCTGCGGGCGCACACCCTGTTGATCGGCACCGCCGCCAGCGTGGTGATGCTGATCGCTGCGTCCGGGATCGGCCTGTTCGGTTCGACACCGGTGGTGAAGGCGACACCGATCGGGCTGCCGCTCTTCGTCGGCGCCGCGCTGTTCGCGATCGGCATGCAGTTGGGCGGGGCCTGCGCGTCCGGCACCCTGTTCGCCGTCGGTTCGGGCCAGAGCGCGATCCTGATCACCCTGTTCGGGTTCATCGTCGGCTCGGTGATCTACACCGCCGTCTACCCCGCCGTGCAGAACTGGCCGGAGATCCCCGGTGTGCTGCTGTCCGATCACGTCACCTGGTTCGGGAGTTGGGCGATCACCATCGCCGCCCTGATCGCGATCGCGGTGATCGCCCGCCGGGTGCAGAACCGCCGTACGCCGCCGCCGACCGGAGCGGCACCGTCGGCGACCGGCGCCGCCCGGATCATCCGCGGCTCCTGGCCGCTGTTGGTCGGCGCCGTCGTGCTCGGTCTGCTGGCCGGCGCCGTACTACTCGTCTCCGGGTCGACCTGGGGCGTCACCTTCGCCTTCGCCTTGTGGGGTGCGAAGTTCCTGCAGCTGATCGGGTTGCATCCCGAGACCTGGGCCTTCTGGCAGGAGGCGAAGAACGCGCAGGCCCTGTCGGCGTCGGCGTGGACCGACAAGACGACGTTGACCGACGTCGGGATCATGATCGGCGCGGCGCTGGCGTCGGCGTTGGCCGGTGCCTGGACGCTGCGGGCATCGATCCCGTGGCGGACCGTCGTCGCCGCGATCCTCGGTGGGATCTGCATGGGGTTCGGAGCCCGGCTGGCCGGCGGCTGCAACATCGGCGCCTACCTGAGCGGCATCTCCGTCGGCAATCTCAGTGGCTGGATCTGGGCGGTGTTCGCGCTCGGCGGCACCTGGGTCGGACTGAAGTTGCGGCCGCTGTTCGGGCTGGGCAATCCGGCACCGACCGACAGCATCTGCTGACCGCTGACCTCGAGCAACCGCTCGATGATGATCATGAACGAACCAGCCGGGCCCGGAACCTCGTACGGGATTTGCCGCAGCTACGGCGTCAACGCTCCTGATCGAGCAGCCCGGCGTCGCGGATCTGCATCGCCGCGGACACCCGGTTGTCCGAGCCGAGCTTGGTGAACACGCGGGTCAGGTTGGCCTTCACGGTTGCCAGACTGAGATAGAGCCGTTGTCCGATCTCCTGGTTGCTCAGCCCCTGAGCCATCAGCACGGCGACCTCGCGTTCGCGGTCGGTGAGCTCTGCCACCGCCCGCTGCAGCGCCGGGTCGACGGCCGGCCGGTTTGCCGCGGCGGCATCGATCACGGTCGCGGTGACCGCCGGTGACAACGCGTGCTCGCCCCGCTGGACCGAGGTGATCGCGGAAACGATCTCGGCGGGGTCGGCGTCCTTCAACAGGAAGCCACGGGCACCCTCCCGGAGAGCCCGCAACACGTAGTCGTCGGCGTGGAAGGTGGTCAGTACGATGACCGCGGGCGGTCCGTCCCGTCCGGACAACCGTTGCAGGACACGGAGACCGTCCAGCACCGGCATCCTGATGTCCAGCAGCACGACGTCCGGACCGGTGCTGTCGATCATCTCCAGTGCCTGCACGCCGTCGCTCGCCTCGCCGACGATGTCGATCGAGCTGTCACCGCCGATGATCAACCGCAGACCGGTACGGACCATCGGATCGTCGTCGACCAGCAACACGGTGATCATGATGCGTCCGGCCAGGGCATCCGTACCTCCACGTCGAACCGCTCACCGACGCTGCCGTGCCGTACCGTTCCACCGGCCAGGCCCACCCGTTCGGCGATCCCGACCAACCCTAGCCCGGCGCCGTCCCGGTCGGGCAGCGCCAGTGGCGTCAGCGGATTGCTGACCGTAATCACCAGGTCGCCACCGGCCGCCCCGGACAACGTCAACAGCACCGGAGCACCGGGCGCATGCTTGCGGGCATTCGTCAACGCCTCCTGGACGATCCGATAGGCCTGCCGGCTGGACCGCTCCGGCAGACCGGCCACCTCGGCACTCGATCGCAGCTCGACCGGCTGGTGCCGGCGTGCCTCGTTGATCAACGAGTCCAGGTCGGTGAGCGTCGGCTGCGGCGGTTCCGGTGTCGTGCCGGCACCCCGGAGGTCGGTCAGCACCTCCCGCAACTCGGCCAACGACTTCTTGGCGTTGGTCTGGATCAGCGCCGCGGTGTCCCGCGCGGTCTGTTGATCAAGGTCGGTCCGATAGGCCAGCGCGCCGGCGTGCATCGCGACCAAGGACAACCGATGCGCCAGCACGTCGTGCATCTCCCGGGCGATCCGCTCCCGTTCCGCCGCCCGCGCGCCGTCCAGTCGTGCCTGCTCGACCTGCCGCAGCGCGCGATCGGCGATGGCGCGTTCCCGCAACTCGGTCTCTCGGCTGCCGCCGAGCGCGCCCACCAGCACCGCGACCATCAACCCACCGATGGTGACGGTCAGCTCGACGGTGTGCGCGTTGCGCCAGGGTTGGGCATACGGCCCGACCAAGAAGCTGCCGAGTTTGGCGATCAGGATCCAGCTGCCGACCAGGACGACGGTGAGCACGCTGCGGCCCAGGCGTGCCAGATGGGCGACCGCGGCAAACGCCGCGCCGACCGGACTCGGTCCGATCAGCAGCAGGATGCCGAGCAGCACCGGAACCACGACCGGGAAGCGGTGGCGCAGCGCCAGCAGCACGAACCCGCCGAGTCCGGGGAGGACGAGCAGCAGGACGATCGACAGCGGCGGCGTCCGCCCCGGGACCAGCAGCGGGGTCAGGTAGTAGAGCCAGCCGACGATGGCGACGGCCCAGGTTGCGGCCGCACCGATCGTCCGGCGCGGCCCTGGTTCGGCGGGCTCGGGCAGGGTCACCCCACTCACCCTATGCACTGGTGGCGGCATCGGTAGCGACCTTCGGCCGGCATCGACTGGCCGAAGGGCTCGAGGTTCGGCCGTGTTGCCGGCCGTCGGTTCGATGTGCCGAACCGGTCGGCTGGGCTGGACTATGACCATGATCAATTTCGACCAGCTGTGCAAGTCCTACGGCGGCCGCCGAGTTGTCGACGAGCTGACCCTGAGCGTTTCTGCCGGTACGGTCACCGGCTTCCTCGGGCCCAACGGTGCCGGGAAGTCCACCGCGCTCCGGATCCTGCTCGGCATGTCGGCTCCCGATGCCGGTACGGCAACCGTCGCTGATCGCCGCTATCAGAGCCTCGGCTCGCCGGGACTGCTGGTCGGTGCGCTGCTCGACGCCGACGCATTCCATCCCGGGCGTACCGGGCGGGAGTCGCTGCGGCTCAGTTGCCTGACGATGGGATTGCCGATGCGTCGGGTCGACGAGGTGCTGGACCTCGTCGGGCTGACCAGGGCCGAGAGCCGCCGCCGGGTCCGGAGCTACTCGCTCGGGATGCGACAGCGGCTCGGACTGGCCAACGCGCTGCTCGGCGATCCCGCAGTCCTGATCTTGGACGAGCCGGCGAACGGACTCGACCCGCAGGGTCAGCGATGGCTGGGTGAGCTGCTCCGGGAACGGGCCGGTCAGGGCTGCACGGTGCTGCTGTCCAGTCACCAACTCGCCGAGGTCGAACGGATCGCCGACCGGCTGGCGATCATCGCCGACGGTCGCCTGGTCGCCCACGGCCGCCCCGCGGAACTCCGCGCCAGCCACGGCGACATCACCGATTTCTACTTCGCCGTCACCAGCGGACTCGACCGTGCCGCCTGACCCGCGTCGGACGTCAGCCCCGTCCGAACGATCCACCCCTGTCCGCACGACCAGGAGAGTGACCTCCACCATGACAACCGAACCTGCTCCGTCGCCGGCCTCGGCACGGCGGTCGCGGAACATCGACCAGCGGCTTGCGACCTCGCCGCCGAGCATCGGGCGATTGACGATGGTGGAACTGCGCAAGATGATCGACACCAGGGCAGGTGTCGTCCTGATCGTCGTCGGCGCCGTCCTGATCGGCACCTTCGGCGGCGGCGCCGTGTTGTTCCGCGATGCGCCGTCGATCGGTCGGATCACGCTGCTCGCCGGCACTCCGGCGATGCTGCTGATTCCGGCGCTGGCGACCCTGCTGGTGACCTCCGAGCGCAGTCAGCGGACCGCGTTGATCACCGATGCCCTGGTGCCCCGACGGGCACGGACGCTGACCGCCAAACTGATTGCCGTGCTGGTCTCGGCGGTGCTGACGGCGGCGCTGTGTCTGCTGGCCGCCGTTGTGATCGGCGCGACCGGTCCGCTGCTCACCGGACGCGCGGTCAGCTGGACCGTGGACTGGACCGCGATCGGCTGGTTCGCTGCGGCGATGATCGTCGCCGCACTGGTGGGCGCCGCGGTCGGCACGGCACTACTCAATGCTCCCGCCGCCATCGTGCTCGTTCTGGCCTGGCAGGCGCTGATCTTCCCACTGCTGTCGGCGCCGATCATCGGGCCGGTGCTGTCCTGGATCGACTTCGGAGCGGTCAGCAGATTCCTGGACGGGATCACCGGCGACGAGCTCGCGCGGGCCCTGGTGGGCGTTACGGTTTGGATTTTGCTGCCGGGCGTACTGGGTTGGATCCGGCAGCTTCGCACGGAGGTGCGCTGAGATGCCGACTCCGTCGACGACACCGAGCACTGCAAGGCTCCGGACGCCGGTGAAGGTGCTGTTGATCACCGTGCTGGCAACAGTGATCGTGATCGGCGGCGCCATCGGGTGGACCTCCTGGACCCGACGACCGCAGGGCGAGCCGCAGGCAACGGAATTCGCTGGTGCCGAGATCGCTCCGCGGCTGTCGAACGCGACCGTCCTCGCTCTCGGCGAAGCCACCCACGGGAATCATGAGTTCCAGCAGCTGCGGCTGCAGTTGGTCGGCAAACTGCCGTCCTTCGGCGCCATCGTGTTGGAGGAGGACTACGGCAGCGTCGCGCGGGCCAACGCCTACCTGCAAGGCGGTCCGGGTACGGCCCAGGACGCGACACGATCGTTCGGCTTCGTCCTCAACCACACCGAGGAAATGGCGCACCTGCTGGAGGGCATCCGCCGGATCAACGACCGGCGTACCCCGGATCGGCGGATCCGACTGGTCGGGATGGACGTCCAGCGGATCGACGCCAACAAACAACTTGCGCTGGACGGGATGCGCACCATCGATCCTGCCCTGGCCACCGAGATCGGCCGCAAGCTGCACGGATGGAACGACGTCACCACCGACCCCGGTGACCCGCGTCGGGTGGACGAAGCGCTCGACGTACTCGCCGACCGGCTGTCAACCAGCGACGACGTCGCGCGGGATGCCAGGAACGCGGCCACCGCATTGCAGCAGAATCGGCAGCTCGACCGGGCCGGCGACTACGCCGCCACCCGCGCCAGGATCATGGCGGAGAACCTACGCCGTACGGTGAGCGAGGAAGCCGCACGGGGAAATGATCACACCCTGCTGTTCGCCCACGACGGCCATCTGGACAAGACCTCCGCGGCGTACGCTCACCCCGACCTGGGTGCGCTGGCAGCGCGCCGCTGGGGTGATCGTTATCGGGTGATCGGCACTGACCTGCATGAGTCCCGACTGCGAACGGGTGACCGGGAACGACGCTGGGAGGTCCGACTGACCAACCGCAGTCCGCTGCGCGGCATGTTCGCCGGCACCAGGATCGGATACCTCGACGTCGCGGCGGCAACGCCGGCCAATCGCCGGCTGCTGGACCGCCGGGTCCGGATGGCCAGCGCCGGTGAATCCTTCCACCAGTGGCAGGCCTGGGTGCCGTGGCTGAACTCGGTGTCGATGATCCCGAGCCGAAGTTACGACGCGTTGATCATGGTCGACCGGGCGACGCCGGTCACTCCCCTGCGCTGAGCGGTGCGGTCAGCAGTCGAGGACGAGCCTGACGGTGCTCGCCGGTGGGACCGTGACCCGAACGCCGCGGGGCTCGGCCGCCAACGTGGCCTCCTCGCCGAGGCTCTGCGGTGCGCCGGTCGTGGTCGCCGAGACCTGCAGCACGGCCGCTCGGTCGCCGGGGTTGCCGATCAGCAGCTGCCGGCGGTCACCGGATCCGCCGGTCCCGAGTCGCTGGCACAGCACCCCGATCGCCGCAGCCGGCCCGTCGATGATCGTGATCGACGGCACCGGCGTGAGTGGGCCGGCGGTAGCGACCCAGTCGATCACGCGGCCGGCCGGGTGCGGCGGCGCACTCGGTGCGGCTCGCAGGCCCCGCGGTCCCCAGGCCTCGAACAGTGTCAGCGTGCTGACACCGGGCACCGCCAGTGCGGCGATACTGCTGACGGTCCAGGCCGCAACCCCCGCTGAGGTCTGCCGCGGGTCGGTGGCCTCCGGCACCTGCTGTGCACCGTATCCGTCGACGAGTCCGCCCCGAAGATGATCATTCGGGTCATGATCATCCGGGACGAACGGCGTGGTGGCGACCGCGTTGAACCGGGATCGGAGGGTGACCGGTCCGATGTGCACCGGACGTCCCCCGGCCAGCCGGACCGCCTGCTCGGCCACCGGGCGTTGCATCGGCAGCGACTCGATCACCTGGGCGCGGCTCAGGTCATGCATCTGCGGCGTGATGCTGAAGGTCAGCCCACCCCGGTGATCGGAGAACTGATCGATGGTGCGGTTGAGTTCGGTGAAATGCGCACGGGTACCGGCGACCACCTCGACGTCGGGCAGCACGGCAGCCATCGTCCGCCGCAGCGCGGCCGTCAACGGCACTGTCGTCCGACTGCTGGCCCGGTCGTAGACGGCGATCCGGCAGATCGCGGTACCACGCAGGGCGTCCAGTACCGCGACGACCTGGTCCGGGTCGGAGGCGATGATCCGGACGTCGAGATCGGCACCGTCGGCATCCCGACCGGCCCGGTACAGCACCGCCGGCCAGCGCTTCTCATCGGCCGGCAGCTCGACCATGATCGGCAACCGGAGCGCGGGCGATCCACCGGCGCCGGCGTCGTCGGGAGCCGTGCCGGCGCCGGTCTGCAATATCGGCAGCGACTCCGCACTCGGCATGATCAACATCGGCTTCGGCCCCGACACCGCGGTCGCCGTTGATCGACAGCTCAGCGTGAGCGACTGCTCGATCAGGTCCCCGCGCCCGACCGACACCGGGAACGGTTCAGCCAGTGGTGTCGAGTAGGTCTTGTACGAGGCGTCGGTCCAGTTCCGCTGATCCTCCATCTCGAAGACGTCACCGACCAGCCGCAACTCGGCAGCCAGACCGTCGGTCCGCCAGCGGTAGCCCGTGACGTCCAACGCCGGTTGATGGGCGGAGATGTCACTGGGGAAGGCGGTACTCTGCTCCGTCCCGTCCGGATGCAGGACCTCCAGATGACGGCCGGCGAGGCCAGGGGCATGCAGCACGATCAGCCCGATCCGGTTGCGCCGAAAATCACGCAGCACCCGGCCGCGGACAACGAACTCCAGCTCGGGCCCGAGTCGCAGGTCGGCGTCCCATTGGAGGACGGGCACTCCGTCCAGCAGGCTGCGTACGGCGAATCGGAGCCGGTCCGGATGCTCGTCACCGATGTCGAGGATCAGGTTCTCCGCGGTGCGCCAGTCATGATCACGGACGATGAATCGGATGCCGCGCAGCACCGGGTGGCCGCCGTGTCGGATGTCGGCGAGTTCGGCCCCGCGCAACGACAGCGTCCACCGCCCGGCGGTCACGATCCGGTCCGGCGTCTCACCGTCGCCCCAGCTCGTACCTGCCCCGTCCACAGCCGGTCCCGCAGTCATGCCCACGACCCGGTCGCCGTCCTGATGATCATGGGCGCTCACTCCTGATGATCGTGATCGGCCGACAGCACCCGCTCGCTGGCGGTCACCATGTGGGCTGCCATCCGTTCGGCGGCCCGCTGCGGATCATGGGCGGCGATCGCCTCGTACACCTCGGCGTGCTCGGCGTAGGCGTCGTCGGCCTGGGCTCGGGTGCTCAGGCCGCGCTCGGTCCAGACCTGCAACAGCGATCGGATCGTCTGCAACAGATCGGCGAGCACCTCGTTGCCGGCAGCGTGGGCGATAGCAGTATGGAACCGGACGTCGGACTCGATGAACGCCTTGGGCCGATCCAGATTCCTCTGCATCCGGTCCAGATACTTCTTCAGATCGCGGACCTGGGCCTCGGTCGCGCGTTCCGCCGCCAGCCCGGTCGCCTGCCCTTCGAGCCCGGAGCGGATCTCCAGCAGTTCCTCGGTCCTCGAGGCAGCCAGCAGCAGCCCCCAGCTCAAGGTCCGCGGCAGCAACTCCGAGGTCCCACCGCGCAGATAGCTGCCCGAGCCGGGCCGGACCTGCACCACGCCGAGGATCTCCAACGAGGCGATCGCCTCGCGGACCGCCGACCGTCCGACGCCGAGCCGCTCGGCCAGCGCGCGCTCCGGCGGCAGCCGCGATCCCGGCGCGAGATCGCCGGAGGTGAGCAACTGCAGCAGCTGGCGAGCGACCACGGCGGAGGGCGACCCGGCCGGCACCGCCTCGAGTTCGAGACGGACCCCGGTCGGATCGTCGTCGCTGTAGGAGGGCATGGGCCGAGCGTATCGAGCCGACGGCAGACCGGGTGGCGACACCCCGAATTCCGCAAATATTGGTCAACCGGTTGACAGATCGAGAGGAACTGGCGACGATGAGCGGACCGGCAGCCACGCGATGCGGCAGCGCCGGTTCGGTTGTCGATCGTCAGGAGTCACCGTGGACCATGCGCCCGAAGCGCGGAGCGCGATCCGCAAGATCACGATCCGGATCGTGCCGTTCGTGGCACTGATGTTCTTCATCAACTTCCTGGATCGGACCGCGATCTCCTTCGCCGCACCCGGCGGGATGGAAGACGATCTCGGCTTGTCGGCAGCGCAGTTCGGCCTGGCCTCCGGCGTCTTCTTCATCGGCTACATCCTGTTGGAGGTGCCGTCCAACCTCGCACTGCACCGCTTCGGCGCCCGCCGCTGGCTGGCCCGGATCATGATCACCTGGGGTGTGGTCTCGCTGATCTTCGTGTGGGTGCAGAACTACCCGCAGCTGGTCGGGCTGCGCTTCCTGCTCGGCGTCGCCGAGGCAGGCTTCTTCCCCGGCGCGATCCTGTTCCTGTCCAGCTGGGTGCCGGCCGCCTATCGCGGGCGCATCCTGGCGCTGTTCTATCTGGCGCAACCGTTGACCAGCGTGATCGGCGCCCCGCTGGCCGGGCTGTTGCTGCAACAGCACGGCGCGTTCGGCCTCGCCGGTTGGCGCTTCATGTTCCTCGGCGTCTCGGTTCCGGCGATCGTGGTCGGCGTGATCTGCTGGTTCTACCTCAAGGATCGACCGGCTGACGCCGGCTGGCTGACCGCTTCCGAGAAGGGCTGGCTGCAGCAGACGCTCGCCGAGGAGGATGCGGCCAAACCCCAAGCAGGCAAGGAGACCGGCGGGTTGCGCGCGGCCTTCGGTTCCGGCCGGGTGTGGGCATTGTGCGGGGTCTACTTCGGCTTCATCTACGGTCTGTACGCTCTGTCCTTCTTCCTGCCGACGATCATCAGCGGCTTCTCCGAGCAGTACGGCATCACGATGACCGACCTGACCAAGGGCCTGATCACCGCCATCCCCTACGTCCCGGCCGCGATCGCGCTGTGGCTGTGGACCCGGGACGCAACCCGGCGCGGCCTGCGGACCTGGCACATCGCCGTGCCCGCGGTGGTCGGCGGGATCAGTGTGCCGGTGGCGCTGTTCGCCGGATCACCGGCGGCGACGATCGCCGTGATCGCAGTCACCGCGATGGCGATCTTCGCCGCACTGCCCAACTTCTGGACGCTGCCGACCCGCTTCCTGTCCGGTGCCGGCGCGGCCGCCGGCGTGGCGCTGATCAACACCGTCGGCAATCTGGCCGGCTTCGCCGCGCCGTACGTCACCGGTGCCGTGCACGACTGGACCGGCGGCTACCAGCTGCCGATGATCATCGTCGGGATCTTCATGCTGTTGTCGGCGGTGCTGATCGTCCTGCTGTCCCGCCGTGATCGGGTTCCCCGGATCGACCACGGCGCGGCTACGGATCGGGCGGCGGCATGAGCATCGGGACCGGGACGTACGCCTACTTCTGGCGGATGTCGGAGCGCGTCGCGTCGCCCTGGTCGTTGCAGGATGCGCTGCGCGACACGGCGGACCACGGTCTCGACCTCTTCCAGATCTGTGATCATCAGCCGCTGTCCGAAGCCGACGACGGTCGGCTCTCCGAGATCGCGGCGCTGGCCACCGATCTCGGGATCACGCTCGAGCTCGGCACCCGAGGGCTGGCCGAGGATCATCTGCTCCGCTATCTGCGGATCGCCGAACGGCTCGGCGCCCGACTGATCCGATCGATGTGGACCGCCGGCGACGACCGCCCGGGCGCGGTCGAGGCCGAGCGTCGGTTGCGGGCCGTGCTGCCCGCCTTCACCGACGCCGGCGTGACGCTCGCCCTGGAGACCTACGAACAGGTGTCCACCGTCGACCTGGTCGGACTGATCGAACGGATCGACTCCCCGCAGCTCGGTATCTGCCTGGACCCGGGCAACACGGTGGCCAATTTCGAGCAACCCGACGAGGTCACCCGACGCTGTGCGCCGTACGTGAAGAACTGGCACGTCAAGGATTTCGATTTCACCCGTTCACCGGGTTGGGTCGGCTTCTCCTACACCGGCGTGCCGATCGGCACCGGCCGACTGGACTACGACGGCATCCGCGCCGCGATCGAACCCGACCGCCGCGGCATCAACCAGATCATCGAATTCTGGCTGCCCTGGCAGGACAGCCCGCACGCCACCGTCGACACCGAAGCACGGTGGACCGCCGACACCATCGCCTATCTCAGGAGCAAACAAGCATGACCGACACCGCAGCCCCGACCCTGACCGTCGCCGTGATCGGCGCCGGCGGCAAGATGGGCACCCGCGTCTCCGACAATCTGGCCACAAGCGACTACAACGCCTTGTACAGCGAGAATTCCGCCGCCGGCCAGCAGGCGATCAAGGACCTCGGCCGCGAGGTCACCCCGACCGATCAGGCCGTGCCACAGGCCGACGTGGTGATCCTCGCGGTCCCCGACACGGTGCTCGGCGTCGTGTCGGAGGCGGTGGTCCCGCAGCTCAAGCCCGGGGCGATCCTGCTCACCCTCGACCCGGCCGCCGCCTATGCCGGGCTGCTGGCGCAGCGCGACGACGTCCATTACGCCGTCGCGCATCCGTGTCATCCGTCGGTCTTCTCCGAACGCACCACCCCCGAGGAATGGGCCGACACCTTCGGCGGGATCGCCGCCCCACAAGAGGTCGTGGCCGCCTTCGAGACCGACGACGAGGATCTGCGCGCCCGGGCCGAAGCCGTGATCTCGACCATCTATGCACCCGTGATCGCGGTGCACTGGGTGACGGTCAAGCAACTGGCCGTGCTGGAGCCGACCCTGGTGGAGACCATCGCCTGCATGATCGGCGAATTCCTGCACGAGGCGCTCGAGGAGACCGTCAACACGGTCGGTGTCCCCCGCGAGGCCGCACGCGCGATCCTCTATGGACACACCTGGATCGCGCTGACCAACGGCCTGCGTGGCTCCAACCCGTTCTCCGATGCCTGCCACATCGCGATGGGCTACGGCCGGGAGTCGATCATCAAGGAGGACTGGAAGAAGATCTTCGACGACTCCGAACTGGATGCGGTGATCGCCAAGATGCTCAAGATCGACGCGGTCCGGCGGTGAACCGACCATGATCGACTCCCAGCGGTTGACCGACCGGACGGCGCTGGTCACCGGCGCCGGTTCGGGAATCGGCCGGGCCGTCGCAACGCGCTTCCTGGCTGAAGGCGCCCGGGTCGTCTTCGCCGACCGCGATCGTCGGGCCGCCGAAGCAGCCGCCGATGATCACGACCGCGGCCGGGCGTTGACCATGGACATCAGCATCGAGGACAGCGTGATCTCCGGCTTCGAGGAACTGATCAGCGACGGCTGGGCACCCGATGTCGTGGTGGCCAACGCCGGTGTGCAGCTCTTCGGCCGGGACGCTCCGATCGCCGATGCGGATCTGGAGACCTGGCAGCAGACCATCGACGTCAACCTGACCGGCACCTTCCTGACCCTGCGGCAGGCGGTCCGTACGATGCTGGCGCAGGACGGCGGTTCGATCATCCTGACCGGCAGCCCGACCGGACTGAACGGCGAGGGCAAGGACTTCACCGCCTACAGCACCTCCAAGGCCGGCATCCACGGGCTGTGCCGGACGGTCGCGGCGGCCTATGCCGGCACCGGCATCCGGGTCAACACGGTCGTCCCCGGCTACACCGAAACGCCCTTGGTGACAACCATCTCCGGCGATCCGACCGAGCGCGCCAGCATCGTGTCGCGGATCCCGCTGGGCCGTCCCGGGACGGCCGACGACGTGGTCGGGGTCATGGTCTATCTCGCCTCGGACGAGTCGTCGTTCGCGACCGGCTCGCTGTTCCGGGTCGACGGCGGGATGACGACGTTGTAGGACGGGATCCGGTGAGCAGGGCTCAGGCCTTGCGGCCGAAGACATGCGACACCCACCAGCGGCCATGGCTGTCCTTGTGGGCGCCGAGACCGTAGTTGCGATACTCCTTGCGCAGGATGTTCTCCCGGTGATCCGGTGAAGCCATCCAGGCCCGGGTCACCGCCTTGCCGCTCCGGTAGCCGACCGCGATGTTCTCACCGGTGGAGCGCAGGCCGCACTGCGACAGGATCGGACGCAGCCGCTGATGCTGCAGACTCTGCCGCTGGGCCATCCGCTTGGCCTGCGCCTCGGCGTAGCGATCGAGGCAGGCGCTCCAACGAAGCTTGACCAGACCGCGCGAGGTGCGTTCGGCATTGGTGTGCCGGGCCGCCGACTTCTCGTACTTGGCTCCGTGCGCGGCCTCGGCCGTCGCGACCGGGCCACCGATCACCGGGAACAAGCCCAGCAGCACGATCGTTGCCGACAGCGCGATCAGCTTGCGCTGAATCCGGGAGCGTCGGCTCCTGCCGAGCGTGTTGATCCGTTCAGTGATCGCCGTCATGGCCACCTCCACCAGAACCCGAACTGCACCGGAACCGCATCTGCTGTGTCGAAGCCAGCTCACCGGCGTCACGGACAACTGTTGTCCCCCGCCAGGTCCAGGTCAAGCATCGACGCGTCGTGGTAACGTTATCCCGCCTTGCGGCCGGTGCTCGCTGACCGACGGGGCCACCGCTGCTCTTGGTCGAGGAGGACCAACCGTGTCCGAGCCACGCATCCGACGCACCAGCTCGTCGCAATCAGGGTCATCGCCATCCGAGTCGTTCCGAACAAAGGCATCACCATCCGGGCTGATCCGGGCGCTGGCAGCCTTCGTGATCGCACTGTCCCTCGTCCTGACCGGCTGCACCGCCGGAACCGCAGGGATGGGATCGGGAACCAATGATCCGGCCGGCACATCCGGCAGCGCCGGCGGTTCGGCTCCCTATCTCGCCTATTCCCCGTGCTGCAGTTGGGGTACGACCTGGTCGAACAACCCGTACAACGTCAACGGTCTGAGCAACATCCTGAACAATTTCGTCCTGATGCCGCTGGCGATCCCGAAGTATCCGAGCCTGACCGAGTACGTGCCGCAGCTCGCCGAGAGTTGGCAGGCCCGCAACGGCAGCATCACGCTCAAGATCCGGCAGGCCGCGAAGTGGGAGGACGGCACCCCGGTCACCAGCAAGGACGTCTACGACACAGCGATCCTGGACGCCACCCGCGGCGACGCGTTCTGGAACGACATCACCAAGATCGACACGCCCGATCAGCACACGGTCGTCTTCACCCTGAAGAAGGGCCAGCCGGTCGCGCTGGCGCAGAGTGATCTGTTCGGCATGATCACCTACCCGTCCAGCGTGTACGGCAAGTTCGTCACCGATCAGCTGGAGTCCGACGTCGTCAGCTATTGGACCGCGTACCAGAAGGACCCGGACAAGGCGTCGAAGATGCCGGAGTTCAAGCGGATGGGCAAGACCTTCAAGAAGGTCGCAAGCTACGAGGTCGACAAGGTGATCGGCAACGGCCCGTTCAAGCTGAAGAACATCACCACCAAGGAAGCCAAGATGCCCAAGTCCGCCACCTTCTGGGCCGCGGACAAGATCAAGATCGGCGGGCTGGACTACACCAACGGTGACACCACAGTGATCTATCCGCAGATGTTCAGCGGCCAGACCGACATGTCCAACGTCTACATGCCGCCGCCGATCCTGAAGCGCTGGAAGAACACCGAGAACGCCCAACTCGCGCTGCCGTTGGCGTTCGGATTCGCGATGGGCTTCAACAACCACAAGTATCCGTTGAACATCAAGGAGGTCCGTCAGGCGCTGGCCTACGTCATCCCGCGGGAGCAGATCAGCAACGCCGCGTACGGCACCGAGGCCGGCGCCGGCGGCACCTGGAAGGAGGTCAATACCGGGATCTCGCCGTCGCTGGAGAAGCTCTACCTGCCGCAGGACAAGATCAACAAGTTGAACAAGTATCCGGTCGATCCGGCCAAGGCCACCCAGCTGCTGAAGTCGAAGGGATTCACCAAGAAGGGCGACACCTGGATCACACCCAAGGGCAAACCGTTCAAGCTCACCTTCCTGGTCAACTCGGCGACCTCCGACATCGTCACCTCCTTCAACTCCGCGGCCAAGGCGCTGACCGCGTTCGGGATCAAGGCCGATGTGAACGCCACCTCGGGTGCCCAGCAGGACGCCGATCAGCACAAGGGCGACTTCGACATCGGGATGTACTTCGTCGGTGGGAACAACCCGCTCGGCATGTACGCCGCGATGCTCGGCCCGGGCAACAACTTCAGCTCCGCGGGCAACTACGCCGACACCCGCGGGCTCGGCTTCGGTCCGACGATGAACGTCCCCGGCTTGGGCGAGGTGGACGTACCCAAGACGATCGACAAACAGACCAGATCGGTCGCGCCCGGACCCGAGATGAACAAGCAGGTCTGGAACTGGGCGCAACTGGTCAACGACGAGGTCCCGTACATCTGGTACTCGACCAAGGTCTACCAGTTCCCCTACTCGACCAAGAACTTCACCAACTGGCCGCCCGTCGACAAGAACAACACCAGTCCGTTGTGGGACATCATCGGTGCCAACCTCAGCGGTGGTCTGTCGTTGGCCCTGCAGCAGGGCTACATCACACCCAAGGCGAAGTGACGGCGCTCGGACTCGGCATCAGACCCCGGCCGAGGCATCGATATCCCTGCCTCGGCCGACGAAGCTGAGGATGCGGGTCGGTAGTTCGACGGTCCGCGGCGGCTGGGTGGCGGTGCCCTCCAGCCGTTCGAGCATCATTCTGGCCGCGAGCCGGCCGAGCTCGCGGGCGTCGTGATCGATGATCGTGATCGGCAGCCCCAGCACGTCGGCCAACTCGAAGTTGTCGAAGCTGAGCAGGTGGATCGGGTCGGTCCTCGCACGCGCCGTCGATGACCGCAGCGCGCGGACCGCACCGATCGCGTTCTGGTTGTTGGCGCAGAACACCGCGGTCGGCGGGTTGCGGCGGCCGAGCAGGTCGAGCATCACCCGCTCGGCCGACTGCACATCGCTCTGGCCGGCGAACACCAGCGCCTGATCCAGCTCGATCCCGGCGTCCTCGTGCGCCATCCGGAAACCGTCGAATCGGCGCAACCCGGTGAAGACCGAGGTAGCGGTGCCGAGGTAACCGATCCGCCGATGGCCGGCAGCCAGCAATGCGGCGGTCTGTTCGTAACTCGCGCCGATGTCATCGACCAGGACGGTGTCGGCTCGTGCCCCTTCGACCGCACGGGATGCCAGCACCAGCGGCGTACCACCCAGCGCCTGCGGCAGCAGATGGCGCCGGGCTCCGGCCGGGACGACGATCAGTCCTTCGACCTGACGGCCGATGAACTTGGAGATCAGCGTGCTCTCCCGGTCCTCGTCCTCGTTGGTACTGCCGATCAGCAGACCCCGACCGGAGGCACCGACGACCTCGTCGGCGCCGAGCAGCAGTTCGGCGTAATAGGGATTGGCGATGTTGGTGATCGCGACCCCGATCAGCCCGGATCGTTGACCGGGCCGCAGACTGCGGGCCTGTTCGTTGCGCCGATAGCCGAGTTCGGCCACCGACGCGCGGACCCGCTCGGACAACTCAGGGCTGACGTTCTTCTGCCCGGACAGGACGCGTGACACGGTCATCGGGCTGACACCGGCATGCGCGGCGACTGTCAGGATCGTCGGCTGCCTGCCGTCCGCACCGGCCACCTACCCACCTCATCTCCGTCGGTCGGACCGAGCGCGACCTGGTCCGTCGGTCCACACGGTAACCGCAGCCACAGCTCGATGGGCACGCCACGACCGGAAAGGTCGAGATCGCGGATGCGCGGTGGAGGATGCGGCTCGCCGAAAACCGGACACTCGTCCACAGTTCCCTGCCGGACGCAAGGTCCGCGAGCTGCGGCTCCCCGAGGAAATTCGGCCGACTGTCCAGAAATCGCGACCTGTCGACGCCGATCAGCCCGGAAGATCGGCCGAATGTCCGGACATCGCGCTTCACAGCCGCTCGCAGCGAAGACCGACCGAGTGTCCGGAATTCGCGCGCCCGGGAATGACAAGATCCCGGCATCGGAAGGGATGCCGGGATCTGTCGAGGACGTACGGGGTGGGTCAGTAGGCGGCCTGGCTGGGGTCGATCTGGGAGACCCAGGCCGACACCCCACCGCCGACGTGGACCGCATCCTTCAGGCCGGCGCCGTGCACCAGGGCCAGCACCTCGGCCGAACGGCCACCGACCTTGCAGTACAGCACGACCTGCTTGTCCTGCGGCAGTTGCGGGAGGGCGGTGCCGTTCTGGAAGTCACCCTTCGGGATCAGCACCGAGCCGGGGATGTTGTTGATCTCCCGTTCGACCGGTTCGCGGACGTCGATCAGCTCGAAGTCCTTCTCGCCCTTGTCCCGCGCCTCCAGCCACTCCTTCAACTGCCCGACACTGATCGTGCTGCCCGAGACGGCCTCGGCCGCCTCCGGGGTCAGGTCGCCGCAGAAGGCGTCGTAGTCGATCAACTTCTCGATCGGCTCACTCTCGGGATCCTTGCGCAGCTTGAGAGTCTTGTAGCTCATCTCCAGTGCGTCGTAGACCATCAGCCGGCCGATCAGCGGATCGCCGATACCGGTGATCAACTTGATCGCCTCGGTCACCATGATCGAACCGATCGACGCGCAGAGCACGCCGAGCACGCCACCCTCGGCGCAGGACGGCACCATGCCGGGTGGCGGCGGCACCGGGTAGAGGTCGCGGTAGTTGGGTCCGTGCTTCTCCCAGAAGACCGAGACCTGGCCCTCGAAACGGAAGATCGAACCCCACACGTACGGCTTGCCCAGCAGCACGGCCGCATCGTTGACCAGGTAGCGGGTGGCGAAGTTGTCCGTGCCGTCCAGGATCAGGTCGTACTGGGCGAAGAGCTCCAGCACGTTGTCGTTGTCCAGCCGGACGTCGTGGGTGATCACGTTGACCAGCGGGTTGACCTCGGCGATCGACTCCTTGGCCGACAGCGCCTTGGACTTGCCGATGTCGGACTGCCCGTGGATGATCTGCCGTTGCAGATTGGACTCGTCGACGGTGTCGAACTCGACGATCCCCAGGGTGCCGACGCCGGCTGCTGCGAGATAGAGCAACGCCGGGCTGCCGAGACCGCCCGCGCCGATCACCAGCACCTTGGCGTTCTTCAGCCGCTTCTGGCCGTCCATCCCGACGTCGGGGATGATCAGGTGCCGGCTGTAACGCTGCACCTCTTCCTGGGTCAGTTCTGCGGCCGGCTCCACCAGTGGCGGTAGGGACACCATTCCTCCTGCGGCTTGGTCCTCTGGGTGCTCCGATCCGTGGAGCCCCGTCGATCTCCAACGGTAACTGCCCCACCGGCGGTCCTATTCCGGGATCCACCTGGTGAGCACCTCATGCGCCGGGCGTTCGCCGGTGCCGTCAGCCGGCGTCCAGGGCCTCTCCGGTCGGTGTCAGTGCGCGCGGGCCAGTGGGATCGAGGTCAGAGGGGCCCGTCGTCGCCGGTCCAGCGGCGAATTGCGGCGGTCCAGCCGCCGGTCCAGCAGCGTGAGCGCCGCGGCGGCCTCACCGGCATTGATCAGGCAGAACAGCAGTGCTTCCTCCACGATCTCCCGTTGGGCGGCCGAACCGCCGACCCGGACCAGGACCGGCAGCACATCGCGCAGACCTCGCGCCGCCTGCCGCCACTGCCCGTCGAGTACGGCGCCGAAGGCCTGACAGACCGGCGCGACCACCGTCCGCAGGGTCGGGTCGGAGGACGCCAGGCAGTGCTCCTGCAGTCGGCGGAGGGCGGCCGGATCCTCGGCCGCGGTCAGCGCGACCGCCGAGTGCAGCGCCACGAACGGGGTCTGCGGACGGGAGACCAGATCCTCCCCGACAGCCTCCAGGATCGGCGCCATCGGTGGCGGCGGTCCTTCACCGACGAAGGCGGGTGTGGCACCGCAGGTCGCCGCGGCCGTGTCCCAGTCGGAGGTGGTCAGTTGCCACCGCCACAGCAACGACGCCGAGTCGATCAACGCCCGGACCCCGGTGACCGCCGGCGGCGCCAACTGGCTGTAGTAGCGGCGCCGGACGGCCTCGGTGTCGCCGAGCGCCAGCTCGTGCAGCGCGGCATGCCAGGAGAAGTGTGCCCGATGGCTGGCCGCGCGTCCGGTCTCGGCGACCCAATGGTCCAGCCAGGTGCGACCGTCGACATGCTGGCCGGTCTCGTACAGCACGTGCGTCTGGGCATGCACCGCATGACCCGAGGACGGTTCGCAGGACAACGCACTCTCGGCCAGCAGTCCGGCGTCGTCGAAGCGTTCCTGATCCTGCCGGGTGAAGGCCAGCAGCGAGATGTACCACCAGTGGTCGCCGTAGGCGGGCGCCAGCCCTTCGACCAGGTCCCAGGCCTCCCGTTGGACGTCGGTGACACCGGAGAAGGCGATCGTCGGCACCGCCGCCGACACCGCCAGCACATCGCGGGGATGGGCGGCGATGTGCGCCATCAGCGCCGTGGCACCGGTGTCGCGGACGTCGTCGACCCGTCGGCCGACGACTTCGACCAAGCCGGCCTCCCGGGCGTCCCCGCGCTTGCCGATCGCTGCCCGGGCTGCTGCCAGGTTGGCCCGTACGTCGGTCCGGACGCCTGCCTCGTGGCCCAACATGGCCAGCGCTGCGTGCGCCACCGCGAAGTCGGGATCCAGTTCGGTGGCGGTCCGGATCAGTTCGTCGCCACCGGACTGCAGCCGCATCACCCGTTCGAGTCCTGCGTTGAACGCCGCCGCGGCCTCGGCCGTCGTCGACAGCGGCAGCCCCAGCGGATCGCGCGGCCGAGCGATCGGATGCCGGCCGCTCACCCACCGGCCGTCCTCCAGCCGCCGTGGCTGCGGCGCCACCTCGTCCAGGATCGCGGTCGCGATCGCGGAGGCCTGCACCCTGATCTCGGGCACCGCCGTCGATTCCCACAGCTCCCCGCGGCGCAGCGCGCCGAGTGTCCAGACCGGTGCGCCGGTCCGACCGGCGGCATCGAGCAGCCGACCGCCGTCGGTCCGCAGCCCCAGCCCCTGTGGGTCGACGGTGGCAAGCGCGCCGCCGGCCCGTGGCCGGAGCAGGTCGTCCAGCAGTGGATTGCCCAACGTCCGCAGGTCGGTCCGCGGACCGGTGCAGTTGATCACCCAGCCGACGTCGTGCCGGGTCCCGTCGCTGAACGTCACCCGGAGGCCACCGGTCGGCAGTGGCTCGGCGTCGATCACCTCGCCGGTGGACAGTGCCAACCGGTGAGAGGCGAGCAGCGAGTCGATCACGGCCCCGCTGCTCGGCGGCATCCGATGCCGCAGTGCGCCCCAGGCGCCGGCGTGTTCGGTCACGAATCGTCGTCGATCGGCGTCGTCCAGCCGTCCCCAGAGCTCGGCGATCCGATGGCGCAACCCGTCGGCTGCCGGTCGCCAGTCGCCGGTCTCGGCACGGACCTCCGACAGGTGGCGAGTGGCGCCGGCGACGATGCTGTCCAGCTCACTGCCCCAGTCGGAGATGTCGGGGATCGCGGCCAGCTTGGCCTCGGGCAGATGCCGCCTGGGCAGTCGGCCGCTGCGGCTGATACCGAGCAGCCGGCGGTCCGGGCGGTTGCCGGCGCCGGACAGGGTGAGGACGACATCGACCATGGTCAGGCCGGTGCCGACGATCAACACGTCGGACGGTCCGCTGTGGTCGCGACGTACGAGATCGAGCACGCCGGGTGCCCACGGGTCGCGGATGAAGAAGGGCGAGTCCAGCAATGACCGGCCGGCCCAGTCGTGGCCGACCTGTGGCAGTCCGGTCGCGACCACGAACGCGTCCGCCGGCATCTGCTCGCCGGTTGCGGTGACGACCGACCACTTCTCACCGGCCCGGCTACCGCCCTCGTTCGGCGACAACGGGTCCTGATTGGTCATCACCAGGCCGGTCGCCTGAGTGCGCAGGTGCCGGATGGTGACCAGATCCTCGGCCGCGCGCAGCTCGGCGGCCAACGTGGCGTCCAGATAACGGGCCCAGGTCCGACGGGACACGAACGCCTGCGGATCGGCAACGCCGTCGAGGTCCTCGGCAGCCAGCCAGCCGACGAAATGCGCGGGATCCTCGGGCAGCGCCGACATCCCTGCCGCCGGCACGTTGAGCAGATGGTCGTCCTCGACCGTGCCGAAGGCGACGCCGCGGGCCCACCGATCGGCCGGGTCGAGCAGCACCAGATCCAGCCCCAGCGAACGGCGTCGCGCGGCCCGTACCAGAGCCAAGGCGGTCAGAGTCCCGGCAGCGCCCGCTCCCAGCAACGTCACGGTCGGTCGTCCGCCGGCCGAACCCGAGATCTGTGGCGCACTGGTCAGTGGCGCATTGATCGGTGCCGCCTTGATCATCCGGAGCCCTCCCACTGTACCCTGTATTCCCGACCAGATTAATAGGTCTTGATCCGTGAGACGAATCTGGCGCGCCGACCCTCGCGGTCCACTCGGCTCGCCTGCGCCGAGGTCCGGAGCAGATCGGTTTAAGGTGCTCCAATGGCCAGCAACATGACGCGGATGCCGAGAGAGCAGCGCCGCGCCCAACTCCTCGAGGCCGCCAGCGAGGTGTTCACCGCCAACGGCTACCACGCTGCGGCGATGGACGACATCGCCGACGCCGCCGGGGTCAGCAAACCGGTGCTGTACCAGCACTTCGGTTCCAAACTCGACCTTTACCTGGCGCTCCTCGATCTGGCCTGCGACCGGCTGGTCGACCTGGTTGATCAAGCGCTGGCATCGACCGAGGACAACGCGCAGCGGGTGGTCGCGACGATGACGGCCTTCTACAGCATGGTTTCCAGCGAACGGGCCGAGTTCCGATTGATCTTCGAATCCGATCTGACCGGCGAGGCAGCCGTGGAGGAACGGATCTGGCGGGTCAACAACGACATCGCCGACCGGATCGCCACGGTGATCGCCGACGACACCGGGCTCGGCCCCGACCAGTCCAAGCTACTGGCCATCTCGCTGGTGGGGATCGGCCATGTCAGCGCGCGTTACTGGGTGACAGCGGGTCGGATCGAGCTCGCCGAGGCCCAACAACTGGTCAGTGATCTGGCCTGGCGTGGGATCAGCGGGTTCCCGCTCAGCGGCCAGGCTGAACACGCCCACCACTCCGGTCAACGATCGGAGCACCAGACAGGTCAGAATGGGCACGCAGGCCGCAATGAGCAGGAGACAGCATGACCGACAGTCCCGTCGCGCGGGCGCTGGCCGAGGCGAGCACCTGGGTCGTGGAGCTCGTCGTCGACCCCGAGTGGTACAAGGACCAGCAGAGCACCGCCGAGATGCCGGAGCCGGGTGAGCCGCAGTTGATCACGCTAGAACCGCCGTCGGCGCTGATCGGACGGCGCTCCCCCAGTCAGAATCCGACGCCGGAGATCGATTGCGGCGACGACGGGGGTGTCAGCCGTCGGCAGGCGCAGCTGTCCACCGACGGCAAGCAGTGGTGGATCGAGGACCTCGGCTCGGTCAACGGCACCTTCATCAGCCCCCTCGAAGAGCAGGACGCCGGCGCCGGCTTCCCGCAGACGCCGATCGAGATCGGCATCCGACATCCGCTGGCGCCGTACGACCGGGTCTATCTCGGCGCCTGGACCCGGCTGACCCTGCTGCCGCCGATGGACGGCCGCACCCCCGACTGATCGTCAACAGGCGACTGATCGTCAACAGGTCGACCGATCAGGAACAATCCAGTAGAGCTTTCCCGACGATGGTGCGGTCGGCGAGCGCGCGATGCGCCGCCGCAGCGTCGGCGAGTGCGAAGCTGCCGCCGATCCAGGCGGTGACATCGCCGTCCGCGGCCAACTGCAGAATGCGGAGCTGGCGATCCCGACGACCGCCGGCCGCGAGCTGCGACAGGATCTCGCCACCGATCACGCGGATCCCTTCCTGGGCAGCGTTCTGAGCAAGATCACCGGCGAAGTCGCCGGCGGCGTTGCCGTAGTTGAGATAGCTGCCGCCGGGCCGAAGGGTGCTGATCAGCCGTTCGGCTCCGTGCCCACCGACGCCGTCGAAGATCATCGTCGGCCGGGCGGCGGCGAGTCGGTCCAGCCAATCGACCTCGGTGTGGTCGAGCACCCGATCGGCACCGAGCCCTGCCGCGAAGTCGGCCTTCGCCGGGCCGCCGACGATCGCAACGACCGTGTGACCGCGCTGATGGGCCAGTTGGAGCAGGACGTTTCCAGCACCGCCGGCCGCCGGTGTGACCACGACGACCTGTGGCTCGGCCGGCTCCTCGATCGCGGTCTCCCAGAGCCCGATCGCGGTCCCACCGTCGTGCAACAGGGCCATCGCCGAAGCAAGATCAACATCGTCGGGCACCGGGACCAGCCGGTCGGCGGTCGCCACCATCTGCTCGGCATAGCTCCCCGGGGCGTCGACCAGGACGCGCCGGCCCAGCCACTCGACATCTGTCTCCGAACCCACCGCGGTCACGACGCCGGCACCACCGCGGCCGGGTGTCCAGGGAAAGTCGACGGTGAATCCGGGCGGCAGCGCTCCGCGGCGCATCAAGGCGTCCAACGACAGCACGCCGGACCAGGCCAGGTCGACCAGCACCTGACCGGCGGCGGGCTTCGGATCGGGGACCTGGACGGGCTGCAACACCTCGGGGCCACCGTGGGCGTCGGCTCTGATGATCAACATGCCGTGCAGGCTAGGAGCTCAAGCGTTGTTGAGGTCAAGCCTTCAGCGGTCGGGCGTCGCCGCGGCCACCGGCGGGTCGATCAGCGAGTCCCGGTCCCGGCTGAGTCGCTGCTTGCCCCAGACGCCGAGCGGAACGAGGGCGTCGTTCAGGCTGCTGCCGTGTTCGGTGAGCGAGTACTCCACCCGGGGCGGGACCTCGGCATGGACCTCGCGATGCAGGAGTCCGTCCTCCTCCATCTCCCGCAGATGCTGGGTCAGCATCTTCTCGCTGACGCCCGGCAGACCACGCCGCAACTCGGCGAACCGACGTGTGCCGTAGGCCTCCAACTCCCAGAGGATCAGCCCCTTCCACTTCCCGCTGACCACATCCAGTGCAGCGTCGATGCCGCAGACGTAGGGTCCGCGGCGACCTGCCTTCCTCATCCGATCACCTGTCTGTTGGTAGGGCGCGGCTCACCGAAAGGTAAGTACCCCAGTAATTAGTGGGTACTTCCATGATCATAAAACCCGCCGCAGCATGGCCGACATGACCGAACACTCTGCAGTCCCCACAACTCCAGCTACCCCGACTCCGGTCAGCGTGATCGGCCTCGGACCGATGGGCCGGTCGATGGTGACCATCCTGCTCACCGCCGGGCATCGAGTCACGATCTGGAATCGGACCCCGAGCCGGATGACCGATCTGATCGGACAGGGAGCCCGTGCCGCAGCCGATCCTCGCGCCGCGGTGCAGGCGAGCCCGGTGATCATTCTCAGCCTGACCGACTACCGCGCGATGGACGACATCCTCGGTCCGGTGGCCGACCGGCTCGCCGGCCGGACCATCGTCAACCTGAGCTCGGACAATCCCGACCGGACCCGGGACGCCGCGCGCTGGGCCACCGATCACGGCGCAGCCTTCCTGACCGGCGGTGTGATGGTTCCCGCACCGATGCTCGGCACGCCGGCCGCGTACGTCTACTACAGCGGTCCGTCCGTGACCTTCGACCAGCACCGCACACTGCTGGGCGCGATCGGCGAACCGCGCTTCCTGGGCAGCGATCCCGGCCTCGCCCAGCTGATGTACCAGGCGCAGCTGGACATCTTCCTCAGCGCGTTGTCCGGGCTGATGCATGCGACCGCACTCGCCGGCCGAGGGGGCATCTCGGCAACCGCGTTCATCCCCGAGGCGCTGCAGACCCTGACCGGCATCGGACCGATGCTCTCGGTCGGCAGGGACCTCGGCCGTCAACTGGAGGATCATGATCATCCGGGTGACCTGAGCACGGTCACCATGATGGGAGCGACTGCCGAGCACATCCTGCAGACCAGCCGATCAGCAGGCATCCAGACGGCGTTACCCGCCGCGGTGCTCGCGCACTATCGGACGGCGATCGACGACGGACACGGCGATGACAACTGGACCAGGATCATCGACGGCATCCGCCGCGGCGATGTGGATCCGATCCCGTCGGAAGCGGTGTCGGCATGAGTGCGGCAACCGTCCTCGGGCTCGGCCGGATGGCACCGAGCCGGGAACGGCGGCCCTGTACGACCTGGCCATGCTGTCGGCGATGTACGTCATGTTCACCGGATTCCTGCACGGTGCCGCGCTGACCGGCTCGGCCGGCATCTCGGCGAAGGATTTCGCCGACCGCGCCATCCCGTTCCTGACAGCGATGACCGGTGGAATGGCCGCGATGGCGGAGACCGTCGACCGGGCGGACTACGCGACCGACGTGCAGCCACTGGAGTGGACCGAGCTGGACACCCTGATCCGTGCCTGCCGGGAGGCCGGCATCAGCTCGGCACCGATCGTCCTGGTCGACGAACTGGTCCGCGCGCAGATCGACCAGGGTCACGGAGCCGAAGCGTTCGCCCGGATCCACCAAGGGCTGATCCAGGACTGATCCGCCAGGGGCTGATCCATCAGGGACTGATCCGCAGCCGGCCCAGCCGCCTCTCCGCCGCGGTCCGGCCTCCAGGGACGTCGACAGCTAATCAGCATTGCTATCTACCGGTATTCGTGATTACTATCTACTGGTAGTTAGCGACAAAGAGTAGCTCTTCCGAGCGTTCCGCCCGGGAGACCCGAACGAGATCGGCCGGCGACGTTTCTCGCCGCTGCCCCACCTGAGGAGAGAGCTGATGACCCCTTCCGAGACCACCGTCCCGTACGGCATCCCATTGGACCGTGAGACCCGGTTCGATCCGCCGGCGGCGATCATGGCCCTGCACCGCGACGCCGAGATGCGGCGACTGCGCTATCACCCGAACGGACGACTCGGCTGGCTCGTCACCAGCCACCGGCTGGCCCGCGCCGTCCTGTCGGACAGCCGCTTCTGTTCCCGCCTCGGCGGACCGGCGCAAGCGCCGGTGGCGATGTCAGGGCTCGAAGCGTACGCCGACTTCGAGGGCGACTTCCCGACCACGCCGGGCATGTTCATCGAGATGGATCCACCGGATCACACCCGGCTGCGGCGCAAACTCACCGGTGTCTTCACCGTCCGTCGGATGCGGGTGCTGGAGCCACGGATCGAACAGTTCGTCGACCAGCGACTGGACGCCCTGGCTGCGACGGGCGCACCAGCGGACCTGATCGAGCAGTTTGCGATGCCGGTGCCGGCGCAGATGATCTGCGAGCTGCTGGGCGTGCCGTACGAGCAGCGGGATCGCTTCGAGTCCGACACCTCCGCGATCTTCACCCTGAACTCCGGTGACGATGCCAAGGAGGCAGCGTTCGGACGACTCTTCGGCTTCATCAGCGAGCTGGCGCGGGCCAAGCGGTCCGAACCGACGGACGATCTGCTGAGCGATCTGGCCGCCGATCCGGAGCTGGACGAGTCGGAGATCGCCGGGATGGGCATGTTGCTGCTGGTCGCCGGTCACGAGACGACGGCGAAGATGATCGGGCTGGGAACCCTTGCCCTGTTGGAGAATCGCGATCAGTGGGATCTGCTGCGGGAACAGTCCGAGCTGATGGCGACAGCCGTGGAGGAACTGTTGCGGTATCTCACGATCATCCACACCGGCATCATCCGGCAGGTCAAGACCGACTTCGAGTTCGAAGGGCATCCACTCACGGCCGGCGAATACGTCACCGTGTCGGTGCAGACGGCCAACCGGGACGAGGCCCACTTCATCGATCCGGACACACTCGACGTCACCCGGGGCGCCAAGGGCCATCTGAGCTTCGGCCACGGCGTGCATCAGTGCCTGGGTCAACAGCTCGCCCGGATCGAGATGCGGATCGCGTTCTCACGATTGATCGACCGTTTTCCCGATCTGCGATTGGCCGTCCCGGCCGACGAGGTGCCGATGCGGACCGACCAGAGCTTCTACGGTGCGACAGAGCTCCCGGTGACCTGGTCGGACCGAGGTCAGGACTGAGATGGCGACGATCATCGCCGACACCGAGATCTGTGCGAGCTCGGGTATGTGCGCTCTGACCGCCCCGGACCACTTCGACCAGGACGACCAGGACGGCCGCGTCGTACTGCTCCGGGCCGAGGACGACGACAGCGAGGAGGTGGCCGATGCCGTGCGGCTCTGCCCTTCCGGGGCATTGCGTCTGGAACGGTGATCATCACTGCCGGCCCGGTCCCGGCGCGGCAGCCACCGACCGACCGGCGATCCGGGACCGAGGGGCTCAGCCGGGATCGCCGCCATCCACCGGTCGACTACGCTGAGGGATGCTCGACGGGTCGGCACTGACCGCCGAGCGGCACAGTGATCATGGATCCCGACCTCGAACGGTCGGGGCACAGGAGGAATGCACGTGGAGATCAAAGTCGGCATCCAGCACGTCAATCGTGAGGTGGTGTTGGAGGTCACCCAGTCCGCGGCCGAGATCGAGGAGGCGGTGGCCACGGCACTCGAGGCGACCGACCCGAAGCTGGCCGTGCTGACCCTCACCGACGAACGCGGCCGCAAGGTCCTCATCCCGTCGGACAAGATCGCCTACGTCGACATCGGTGAGGAGAACGGCCGCAAGGTCGGCTTCGGAGCCGTCTGACCGAGCGGCCGGACCCGTCCGGCGCGATCATCGGCGGTAGCCGGCGGCCTGGATGCCGTACAGCTCGGCATACAGGCCGTCGCCGGCGATCAACTCCTCATGTGAGCCGACCTCGACGAGCCGCGAGCCCTGCAGCACCAGGATCAGGTCGGCCATCCGCACGGTGGAGAAGCGGTGCGAGACCAGCAGCGTGATCCGTCCGGTATCGCTGCCGGTGCGACCATGATCGGCCCGGGCCTGGGCGACGAACGATTCGAACAAGGCGTGCTCGGTCTCGGCGTCCAACGCCGCGGTCGGCTCGTCCAACACCTGCAGCAGGGTGTCGCGGCGCATGAATCCGCGCGCCAGTGCGATCTTCTGCCACTGACCGAAGGACAACTCGGCACCGCCTTCCCAGGTCGGCCCGAGTTGGGTTCGGAGTCCGCGCGGGAGCCCGGCGATGACGTCGTCGGCGCCGGCACGCTGCACGGCACAGCCGACTGCCTCATGATCATCGCGCCGCGCAAGATCACCGACGCCGACCGAGTGCGTGGCCGGCAACTCGAAGTTGAAGAAGTCCTGGTACGCCCCCGCCAACCGCATCCGCCAGGCCTCGGCCGGCAACCGCTCCAGGTCGACGCCGTCCACCGTGATCCGGCCCGAGCTCGGTGTGTAGAACCGGGACAGCAGCTTCATCAGGGTCGACTTGCCGGCGCCGTTCTCCCCCACCACCGCGATCACCGCGCCGGCCGGCAGATCGACCGAGACGTCCTGTAGCGCGGGCCGATCCGCTCCCGGATAGCCGAAGCTGACCCGTTCCAGCCTGATGCCATCGGTCAGTCGCTCGGGAACGGATCCGGCGGCGGCGTCGGCATGCCGCCCGGCATAGCTCTCCAGCCAGGCCAACCGCTGGGATGCGTCCAGCCACATCCTGACGAAGTCGGCCTCGCCGGCCGTCATCGACACGTACTGCGACAGCCGACTGCCGGCGGTGACGATCATCAGCACCTGCCCGGCGGACCCGCCGAGCACCGTCGCGGTGATCACGATCGCCGCCACATAGGCGGCGGCGAAGACGATCCACGCAACGACCTGCCAACCGGCCGTCCCCCAACGCTGCCGCGCCTGCGGCCGATACCAGGCGTGCCAGACCCGACGCCGGCGCTCGACCAGCGAGGGCCCGAGCCCCCAGATCCGCACCTCCTTCGCCGGCTGCTGGGTCGTCCCGAGAGCGAACAGATGCCGGTGCCGGCGCTCCTGGGGAGCGACCCGTTCCAGCACCCGTTGCGCCGAAGCCGAACGGCGCGAGGACACCCAGACCGTGGGCAGCGCGAACAGTACGAGCAGTCCGAGCAGCGGATGCACGCTCATCACCAGTCCGACGGTGATGGCCAGTCGGAGCGCAGCACCAAGCATGCTGAACAGCGCGAGGAACATGTGGTCCAGCTGCCAGACCTGGTCCTTCAGCACGCTCAGTCGGTCCAGATACTCCGGTCGTTCCTGGTGCTCGATGGTCGGCACCTTGGCCTGCAGTCCTGCGACATGGCCTTCCAGAGCGGCGCCGACCCGCAGCCGGAACGTCCGCTGCACCCGGCCCGCAAGGGTGCCGAGCAGCCAGGAGCCGACACCGGAGGCGGCAAGGCCGAAGCAGCCGATCCAGGCCAGGGTCGGATCACGGTCGGCGAACGCATCGGCGAGCAGCATCAGCCAGAGCGCGAACAGGCTGTCCGGCAAGGCTTCCAGCAACGCCAGCAGCAGCGACACGATGATCAACCGAGGTTCGGCCCGATGGGCCAACTGCAGTGAACGACGCAGCGTCGGCAGTGCGGTCGGCACCTCGTCCATCGACTCGCCGGCAGCGATCGGGTCGGTGCGTTCCGCAGCGGTCGTCATGGCGTCTGGGTGAAGCGTGATGCCTGCAGGTCGAACATTGTCCGGTAACGGCCACCAGCTCTCATCAATTCGTCATGACTGCCGAGCTCGACCGCCCGGCCGCCCTCCAGCACACAGATCCGATCCGCCTGCCGGACGGTGGAGAAGCGGTGTGAGACCAGGATGGTGGTCAGCCCCCTGGTCGCGCGCAACACCGAGGAGAACACCTCCGCCTCACCGCGGACGTCCAGCTGCGCGGTCGGCTCGTCGAGAATGATCAACTTGGCACCGTGGGCGACCTTGGCCAGCGCTCGGGCCAGCGCGATCCGCTGCCACTGACCGCCGGAGAGGTCGGTGCCGCCGGCATACTGCTTGGACAGCACGGTCTGCTGATCTGCCAGCCCGGAGGCGCCGGCGGCGGACAATGCGGCATTGATCAAGTCCTTCGGTGCACCGGTCGGGGCGACGTTCTCGGCGACCGTCAGCTGATAGCGGACGAAGTCCTGGAAGGCCGCCGACACCTGCCGACGCCAGACATCGGGTTCGAGTTCACGAAGATCGATGCCGTCCACGGTGATCCGGCCGCCGGTCGGATCGTAGAGCCGGGCCAGCAGCTTGACCAACGTCGTCTTGCCTGCGCCGTTCTGGCCGACGATGGCCAGCGAGCCGCCGGCCGGGATGGTCAGGTCGAGACCGTCCAGGATCGGTGGACCTCCCCGGTAGCCGAAGGACACGTTCTGCAGCCGAATCTCCCGACTGGGCAGGGATCTCGGAGACTGCGCTTGATCCGACCCGCCTGCCGTCGCTGCGGTCCGCAAGGCTCCGACCCGGCGCATCGTCGGCAACAGATCGTGCACCACCGGGACCGGTCGCGCTCCGTCGGAGAGCCACCAGTCGAATTCCATCGTGGCCAAGCTGCTGACGCCGATCGCCGTTCCGGCAAATGCCACCAGCCGGGACAGTTCCAGGTCGCCTTGGGTCGCCTGCCAGGCCAACGCGATGAAGACCACGCCGTTGCTGATGATCAACACCAGCAGCGTCAGCATGATCGAACGTTGCCGCAGCCGCAACGCTTCCAGCGTGATCGCCAGCAATCGCCGACGGCGGTCATTGAACCGGTCGGTGATCCAGTCGGCCAGTCCGAACAGCCGGATCTCTTTGGCAGCCGGCGCGTCCACGGCCATCCGGT
This sequence comes from Microlunatus soli, assembly GCF_900105385.1. NCBI lineage: Bacteria > Bacillati > Actinomycetota > Actinomycetes > Propionibacteriales > Propionibacteriaceae > Microlunatus > Microlunatus soli. The sequence continues at coordinate 290,412 of NZ_LT629772.1, forward strand.
AGGCGTACTCGGCGTGCCGTTGATGATCTTTGATCTCCGACGATCGCCAGTCCTTCCAGACGTAGCTCTCGCGCAGCAACAGGTGCGGCGACAGCCAACCGAACAGCAGCAGGATCCCTGCCCACCAAGCAAATCCGCAGAGCACGACCGCCGACGCGATGCCGGCGCCGAAGGCCGCCAGGCCGGACCCGATGAACGGCAGACTGTCCCGCAGCCGTGGCGAGGCGATGCCCAGATCGAAGTCGCGGGCCAGACTGAAATCGGCGGCCAGTTCCGGATCCTCCAGATGGGCGATCCCTGCCGGCGAAGTCGCCGCCACCAGCAGTCGGTCCTGCAACAGGGCGGCGGTACGGTCGCCGAGATTGGCCGCGATCGCCGACTGCACCGGGCCGAGGGTCTGCATCAGGGCGAACAGCGCACCGACGGTGATCAACCCGCGCGCCGCAGAATCGTGATCGGCGATCAGTCCGATCAACCAGCCGGTGGCGACAGCCAACGCCGGGGGCAGGGCCGCGCGGACGAGAGTGAGCAGCCACCACGCCCCGGCGAGTCGGCGATCCGCCGCCCAGATCGTGCCGAACAGCAGCCGCCACTCCGCCGAACCGGTGAGCCGGCCGATCACCTTCCGCAGCAGCCCCTTCATGCGATGCGCCCCGTCATCCGATCCGGCCGATCGAATCAGGCCGGATCACTCGAGGCACGCTCGGGCAGCGGAGCATTCAGAGTCAGGCCGTAGCCGTCGATGTCGGTGATCGCGGCCTCTCGGACGCCCCAGGGTGCGTCGGCCGGTCGGCTCGTCACCCGAGCACCGATCCGTTCCACCCGGTCGACCACGGCGTCCACGTCGCCGACGCCGAAGGTGCCGAGCTCGTACGGCGTGATCGTCGGCCCGGTCTGCGGATGCAGCAGCAGCCAAGCGCCGGTCGGGTTGCCGGCCGTCGGCAGGTGGAAGGCGACATGATCATCATCGGCCCAGTCCTGGACCAGTCCCAGCCCGTCGGCGTAGAACTTCGCCGAGGCCGAGATGTCGGCACAGAAGATCACCATGCCGTCGAATTTCAGTCCTGTGCTCATCGGGTTCCTCTCCTGGACAGCACCAGCGTCGCGGCCGCGGGTGCCGGCGGTCTTGGATGTTTCGGCATTCCACTGTGGCGAATGCATTATGCGCATTGCGCATCTCGTACGATAGCGGCATGTCGTCACCTTGGCCAGACCTGGCCGCCACCCGGCCACCGCAGACCCTCCGCATCGGACAGCCGACGCTCGCCGCGACGGTCCCGACCGCAATGCTGTTGGTCGACTATGCGCTGAACCAGAACTCGCTGCCCGACGCCGAGGTGACCGCGCTGGCGGAGTCACTTCCCGCCGACCTGGTCTCGGCGAGTTGGCCGATCCGCGCCTCGATGGCGCACGGCGCCGTGTTGCGCGCGGTGCTGCTGCACCAACTGCCGGTCGGCCATCCGGGCCATCGGGACTGGCCGGCCTTGCGCGGCTGGATCGCGGGCTGGACCGACGCCTTCGTGAACGGGGTGATCGACTTCGGCTGCGACTCGGTGATGCACTACCAACAACGGCGCGACCCGGAGCCGACCGCGGCGGAGATCGCCCCCCGTAGCACCCCGTCGACGGCCGTCCGCCGGGACGGCCCGGAGGTGCTCCGCGCCTGGGCGATCCCCGACCCCGACGAACGTGCCGCCGAGTTGCTCGATCCACGGGGCTTCCGACACACCCTGCTCGATCTGCTCGATGCGATCTGGGACGGCTGGCTCGGCGAGGCCTGGCACGCAACGCTGCCCGATCTGCTGTCGGCCGCCGCACCGGCGCCCACACCGCCGGGCTGCAGTGCCGAGCAGTGGATCACGCTGGTGACCGGACTACGCCCCGATCCCAGCTATGCCGAGATCGCCGATCACGCTCGAGACGTGGTGGTGATGCCGACCGTCGGCCTCGGCCGCAGCCTGTCGCTGTTCGCCGACCAGCAGACGTGGGTGTTGTTCAGCCCGCAGCACCAACCCGATCGGTCCCCGAACAACGCCACCGGCCGGACCGGGATCTCGCTGGGAAACCTCGGTCAGTTGGCGCCGGCACTGACAGCACTGGGTGACAAGACCCGGCTGGCGATCGTGCTGCAGCTGCTGGATCGCGGACCACTGTCGATGCAGCAGCTGACCGATGCCCTGGAGGTCCACCAGAGCACGATTTCCCGACAGGTCACGGTGTTGCGCCGGTCCGGGCTGGTGGAGGTCGACGGTGACCGCCGCGTCGCGGTGCAACGGCCCGCGATCCGGCACGCAGCCGAGACCCTGCTGGCGACGCTGGACTGACCAACGCGACCGGACTGGAGGCTGGTTCCCGACACCGGGCTCACCGGCGGCGCAGCGTCGAGCCCTGCTGAGCAACTGAACTGCCACGCTCACAGCGACCAGAATCGCGACCGGCTCGGATCTGAGGGCCCGAATCGGACCGATCTCACGTCGAACCGGACGCGATTCTGATCGCCACGCCCACCGGTCACGCGACGTTCGGACGCGTGATGATCACCACGGTCGAGCATCGACCGCGAAGAACGCAGCAGCACTGCGCCCAACCCCCGGCGGATTCAAGCTGTCGATGCAACAGATTGGTCGTCGTCGTTTGAGAGTAGTCGTTGGAGTGCTTCGGCTGGGGTGGCCCACTCCAGTGTTTTGCGGGGTCGGGTGTTGAGTTCGGCGGCGACCTGGTCGAGGAGCCCGGGCCCGTAGAAGGACAGGTCGGCGCCTTTGGGGAAGTACTGCCGCAGGAGCCCGTTGGTGTTCTCGTTGGTGCCACGTTGCCAGGGTGAGTGTGGATCGCAGAAGTAGACCGGAATCCCGGTCTCGGCGGTGATCTTGGTGTGGAGGGCCATCTCGCTGCCCTGGTCCCAGGTCAAGGACCGTTTGAGCTGTTCGGGTAGTTCGGTGATCTTGGCCGTCATCGCCTTGGCCACGGTCTGGGCGGTGTGGTCGTCGGGCAGGTGTAGCAACAGTACGAATCGGGTGGTGCGCTCGACCAGGGTGCCGATTGCGGACTTGCCGTGGGCGCCGATGATCAGGTCGCCTTCCCAGTGGCCGGGCATCAGCCGATCGTCGGCCTCGGCCGGGCGGTCGTGGATCGAGGACATGTCTTTCAACTTTGGCCGCAATTGCCGCCCCTGGTGTCGGCGTTGGACGCGGCCGGTGCGTAGTGCTTTGGCCTCGCCCAACCGTTGCTCGACCTCTCGTGCCAGCTCGCCCTTGGGGCGAACGTAGAGGGCCTGGTAGATCGTCTCGTGGGACACACGCATCTCCGGGTCGGCGGGAAAGTCCAGCCGCAGCCGCTGCGAGATCTGCTCCGGACTGTGTTTGGCAACCAACCGTTCCACGACTTCGTCGAACAAGCGAGTGCCAGGCACCAGCCGGGGCCGGGCGCCGGCCCGGTGCCGGCGCTGCTCGACCTTCGATTGGCCGATGCGGGCCCGATAGGATCCATCGACCTGGTCGGTGCCGCGGGCGATCTCACGGGTGATCGTGGACCGCGGTCTCCCCAACAGGTCAGCGATCCGGCTCGGTTTGTAGTGAAGGTTCAACAGGTCCTCGACCCGACACCGCTCGGTGAAGGTCACCATGCCATGGCCGGGCGTGATCTGGGCCTCGACCTCGGGATTCACCGTCGGTGGACGCACACCGCCAGCCTGCTGGAACCAGCGATAGCCGGTGACATCAGACACGCCCGCCGCGGCGGCTGCAGCCCGGACGCCCGCACCCTTGCGGAGCTCGGCCCAAAACAGCGGCCGCAACCGCGCTGATACCGAAGCCTCCAGACGGCCATGCCCCGGGGCCGGCAGCCCCAGGCCTGCCCAACCACCTGCGTCGGCCAGCCATCGATAACCACACACCGGCGACACCCCGACCGCGCGGGACGCGACCAGGATCGAAGCGCCCGATCGCAACGCAGCCCAGAACTCCTCGGTCGGCATGAACCTCGCCGCCATATGCAACACCTTCCTCTGGATCAGGTGTTGCATCTATTTCTTGAGTCTGCTCCCGGCTTTTCGCCAGGGTCGCAGCCACTCGTGGTGCGAAATCAGCGCCGCGAGCCGTCGGACAACCCTCTTGACATTGGATACTGCCACTCTCTAGATTGGATAGTGTCATTATCCAATAGCTTGGGAGGTCGTCATGGAACCGCTCATCGCCCTGGTCGGTGTCACCATCGCTGTCCGCGCTGCCGGGGCACTCGGCGTGCGCCGGTTCCGGTCCTGGACCGTCGCCCTCCGTGGTGGCGTGGCCGCGATGTTCACGCTCACCGGCGTGGCTCATTTCGTCGGGATGCGGCAGGAACTGATCGCCATGGTGCCGCCGGCACTTCCGGCGGCGGGTCTGCCGTCCGCCGCAGCATTGGTCACCATCACCGGGCTCCTCGAACTGGCCGGAGCCGCGGGGTTACTGCTGCGGCCTACCGCTCGACTGGCGGCGGGCTGCCTCGGTGTGTTGCTGATCGTGATGTTCCCGTCGAACGTGTACGCCGCGGTGCACGGCGTGGCGACCGCTCCGTGGGACGCGCTGCTCCCCCGGACCCTGTTGCAGATCGTCTTCGTCGCCGCCACCGTCGCGGTCGTCATCGGCGAGGCCCGCCGCACCCGGAAGGCCCGGGTCGGAGAGTTCAGAGAGTCTCGGATTCGGCCCGATGGATCGTCACCGACCCCAGGCCTGCGAATGCCTTGACCACGACCCGCGGCCCGTCGACCGGGCCCGGATCACGGGTCGGACTCAATGAGCCGACCAGCGGCAATCCGGTCATCGTCACCCGTGCATCGGCGGGCACCGTGATGTTGACCGCACCGGCCACGGTGTTGGCCGTGACCAGGACTCCTTCGGGCCCGATCGTGGCATGGCTGAGGTCGACCTGAACGTTGCCGAACACACTGACCGCAACCAGCCGGCCCTCGATCCGCCCGGTCGGGCGCGCCATGGTCTGGGACAGGATCGCCAGCTGGGGACGCACCCGCTCCGGCACCGCCAGCGCCCCACCCCGTTCCGGAGCACCCGCGGCAACCACCTCGCTCGAGCCGGCCGCTCCGCGGAGATCCTCGGCTCCTCCGAGATCATCGCTGACCCGCTCGAGATCACCCAACGTCCGCCCGGCGTACAACCGGTCCAGGCGTTCCTGATACTCCTCGGCTGCGAGCCGGCCATCGGCGTGAGCAGCACCCAGCAGCTGGGCCACCCGGTCGCGATCAGCATCCGAGGCCCGGAGCCGACTCGAGGAATCGCTATCCGCCATGGCCGGAACGATAGGGGTCTCCGGCGCCGTCGGCATCGCGGCCAACCCTGACTCCGACCCTGATCGGGCCCCGCCGCCGATCAGGAGCTCAGGCCGAGACGGGCCATCCGTGCGGTGTGGTTCTGGACCAACTGGGCGGTCATCCGGCTGATCCGGACCAACGGTGACTCCGCATCCGGACCGGCGAACAACGCGGCCAGCGCAGGCCGCTCGGTGGCGACCCGTTGCGCCTGACTCATGGCCTCACCGACCAGCCGACGGCCCCACAGTGCGAGCCTGCCGCCGATGTCGGGGTCGTCCTCGATCGCCGACCGGACCCGATCGACGACGAAGTCGGCGTAGACCTCCTCGGCCAACACCTGATGGACGACCTCGCGGGTGTCGACGTCGACCATTTCGGCGACCTCGCGGTAGAAGTCGGCGGCCAACCCGTCGCCGATGTAGGCCTTGACCAGGCCCTCGTGCCAGGTCTTCGGCCGGGTCAGGCCGTGGAACTCGTCGAACGGCCGGTGGTACGGCTCCATCACGGCGAGCACGTCGCCGCCGAGTGCCCCGATCCGGTTGCTGACCAGCGAGAAGTGCTCGAACTGGGCCGCGGCCATCCCGGTCATCTGGACCCGGTCCGGCAGATCGGGTGCCAGCCGCGCATCGTCGGCCAGGCGGTCGAAGGCGGCCAGTTCCCCGTACGCGACCGCACCCAGCAACTCCAACGCCCCGGCGGTCCGGCTCGACTCCTCACCCATGCGCGCCAGCCTAATGCGGGCCGTGTCCGGGATCCGGACGCCGAGGAGGTAGAATCCGGACGGTACGCGTACAGGCGCGCCTTCTCAGACCGGGCGCGTCGGCCGTTCGTGTGCAGTGCGTAGGCACCGTCGGCCACCCGGCGCTCGTGCCCGGCGCGCGCCGCAACGGCCGCCGTCAGGTCCGACGAACTGCCCGGTACGCGCCGAGAGCTTATGACCCACAGCCGAATGTGAGAAGGCAAGATCCTGACTACCGACAGCATCAACACCGAGTCCGCCGACGTCGACACGCCGACCGAAGGCACCGAGCAGGCGCCGGCACAGCCGACCTTCGCCGATCTGGGGATCCTGCCCGACATCGCCGGCGCGCTGAGCGACGTCGGGATCGTGCATCCGTTCCCGATCCAGCAGATGGCGATCCCGGTCGCCCTGACCGGCGCCGATCTGATCGGCCAGGCGCGGACCGGCACCGGCAAAACGCTCGCCTTCGGCACCACCCTGCTGCAGCGGATCGTCGTCCCGACCGACCCGGACTACGAGTTCCTGGCCGAACAGGGTGCGCCGCAGGCGCTTGTCGTGACGCCGACCCGCGAACTGGCCAGCCAGGTCGGCAAGGACCTGCAGGTCGCCTCGACCCGGCGCAAGGCCCGGGTGCTGACGATCTACGGCGGCACCCCGTACGAGGAGCAACTGGCCGCCCTGGAGGCCGGCATCGACGTCGTGGTGGGCACTCCGGGCCGACTCCTCGACCTGGCCGACCGTGGCAAGCTGAACCTCGCCCACATCAAGGTGCTGGTGCTGGACGAGGCCGACGAGATGCTGGACCTCGGCTTCCTGCCCGATGTCGAACGGATCCTGGCCAAGACCCCGGAACTGCGGCAGACGATGCTGTTCTCGGCGACCATGCCGACCGCCATCGTGTCGCTGGCCCGCCGCCATCTGCGGCATCCGCTGAACATCCGCGCCGAGTCCGCCGGCGAGGAGTCGACGGTGCCGACGACGGCGCAGTTCGTCTACCAGGCGCACGATCTGGACAAGCCCGAGGTGGTGGCCCGCATCCTGCAGGCCGAGTCCCGCGACCGGGTGATGATCTTCTGCCGGACCAAGCGGTCCGCCCAGCGGGTCGCCGATGATCTTGTCGATCGCGGCTTCTCCGCCGCGGCCATCCACGGCGACCTGTCGCAGGTGCTGCGGGAGAAGGCGCTGAAGCGGTTCCGGGAGGGCAAGGTCGACACCCTGGTCGCCACCGACGTCGCGGCCCGCGGCATCGACGTCTCCGGCGTCACTCACGTGATCAACTACGAGTGCCCGGACGACGACAAGACCTACGTGCACCGGATCGGTCGGACCGGTCGTGCGGGCGCGTCCGGCGTTGCGATCACCTTCGTCGACTGGGCCGATCTGACCCGCTGGAAGGTGATCAACAACACTCTCGGACTGCCGTTCGAGGAGCCGCAGGAGACCTACTCCACCTCCGAACACCTGTTCCACGACCTCGGCATCGATCATGGCGTCAAGGGACGCCTGGTCCCGGCCAAGGAACCCGATCATGGTGTCGAGCGCAAGCGGGAACGCAGCCGGCCCAAGCGCAACCGCAACCGGGTCCGGATGCGCAACGGCGTTCCGGTGACCGGTGACCAGTCCGAGGGCAGTTCGGCGCAGCCGACCGCCGAGGCCGCAGCAGACACCTCCGCGCCGGCCGACAAGCCACGGCGTCGACGTCGCCGCCGCCGCTCCGGTGCCGGCGACACCAGCAGCCAGGACTGAGCTCGGCGCAATGCCGTGAATCGAACGGGCCGCGAATCTGATCATGATTCGCGGCCCGATCTGCGTCTCGATGCGGCTACCGGACGCGGTTCGGCTACGACTGTCGGGCAGTGATCCGGCGGAGGATCTCGGCCAGCACCTCGGGCGCGGTCGTGTTCACCCCGAGATCATGATCAACTTTGCCGGTGCCGTGGTAGTCACTGGAACCGGTCGCCAGGATGCCCAGCCGATCGACCAACGTCCGCAGCCGCTTCCGGGTGTCGTCGTCGTGATCCTGGTGATCGACCTCCAGACCGACCAACCCGTGCTCCGACACCAGCATCTCCAGATACTCCGGCGGCAACGCGGCCTCGCGTCCGCGGGCCCACGGGTGCGCGATCACCGGCACACCTCCGGCCGCGGTGACCAGGTCGATCCCACGGGCCACGTCGATGGTGTACCGCTCGACGTGCGCCGGGCCGCCGTCGGCGAGGTAGCGGTCGAAGGCTTCCTTGCGGTCCTTGACGTGCCCGGCCTCGACCAACGCATCGGCGATGTGCGGCCGCCCGACGGACGGGCTGTCGCCGACCTTGGCCAGCACGGCCTCCTCGGTCACCGGCGCCCCCAGCTCGGCGAGCTTGGCCAGCACCGGGCTGAGCCGGTTGGTCCGACCTTCCCGGACCTTGGCCATCTCCTGGTGCAGCTCCGGGAAGGCCTCGTCGCCGCCGTACATCAACAGGTGCACGCTCATCCCGCTGTTCTGGCAGGAGAGCTCCATCCCGCGGACGACCCGGATCCCGCTGCGTTGCCCCTCCGCGGCGGCCTCGTCCAGGCCGTCGAAGGTGTCATGATCGGTCAGCGCGACGGTGCTCAGGCCGGCCGCTGCGGCATGCCTGACCAACTCCGCGGGGGTATCGGTCCCGTCGCTGACGGCAGAATGGGTGTGCAGGTCGATCGTCATGGCCGTCATTGTCGCCGATCGATCGGCCGGGTCGGCAACCGACCCGGTTCTACAATATGTAGAATCCTTTCTGGTTCGAGCAGTCCTCATCGCCAGTCCCGGGAAGGAGTCCCTGGTGGTCACCGGTCCCGCAGCGATCGTGATCGTCGTGGTGTTCGTGATCACCGGCGGCGTGTACGGCGTCCGGCTGCTGCTCGGGCGCACTCTTCCCGAACGCATCCTGGACACCAGTCACCTGCTGATGGCAGTGCTGATGATCTTGATGCCGTCCGGCCTGTCGATGCAGGTCCCCGCACTCCCCCAGCTGATCGTCTTCAGCGGCTTCGCGATCTGGTACGTCTATCTGGCGCTGTTCCGGCCGACCGTCGCCGACGGGCTGGGCGATCATCATGCCGGCCGTCCGCGGCTGGTCTATCACGCCCTGATGATGCTGGCGATGGCCGGGATGGCGGTGATCATGGCACCGTTGCCGACCCCTGCCGGCGCATCCGGATCGATGCCCGGGATGTCCGACATGCCCGGAATGTCCGGGCACGAACATTCCGGGAGCGGCCCGGCCGTTCCCGGATCGCATCCCTGGGCGGATCCGTGGATGATCTTGATCGGGATGGGCTTCGGGGTCGCCGCGATCTGGTATCTCGGCCGCTTCCTGATCTTCGTACGTGATCCGGCGGCCGGACACACCGGCCGTCTCGTCCGCCATCTGACCGACGCGCTGATGGCGTTCGGGATGGCCCTGACCTTCTTGGTGGTGAAGACATGATTCGTCGTTCCGCGACGGCAGTCCTGCTGGCTGCACTGCTCGGTCTGCTGATGATGCCGACCGCAGCGGCCCACGTCCGGGTGAGCAGCACCGACGCCGCGCAAGGCGGCTACGGGGTGTTGACGTTCCGGGTGCCGACCGAGTCCGACACGGCATCGACGGTCGGGCTGACGGTCACGTTGCCGGAGGACACACCGCTGGCCTCGGTGTCGGTCCAGCCGGTGCCGGGCTGGACCGCGACCAGGAAGGAACAGAAGCTGGACAAGCCGATCGAGACCGATGACGGCACCCTCACCAGCTACGTGTCCTCGGTGACCTGGAAGGCCGACTCGGACAAGAACGGTCTGAAGCCCGGTGAGTTCGGCCTGTTCAGCATCTCCGCCGGACCGCTGCCGGAGAAGGCTCAGCTCGCCTTCCCCGCCACCCAGCGCTACTCCGACGGCAGCACCGTCGCCTGGGACGAGATCACCACCGGTGGCGGCGCCGAACCCGAGCACCCGGCGCCGGCAATCGAGCTTCCCGCCGCAGCCGCGCCGAGCCCGACCGCCAGTGCCCCGCCGCCGACCAAATCCGGCAGCCAGGACTCCGCTGCCGCCGACGGCTCCACCGGATGGCTGGCGCCCACCGGTGCCGTGCTGGCCGCGATCGCGGTGATCATCGCGGTGGCCGCACTGCTGCGCAGTCGACGCTCCGCCTGACCGCGGTCCATGCTGCCGTCCTCGACCCCGCGCCCCGGTCCGTGTCGCTTGCTGCGACTGATCGGGCCGATCCTGCTGCTCGCCGCGACGCTGCTGGTCGCCGGTGCGGCCCCGGCATCGGCGCATGCGGTCCTGGTGGACAGCAGCCCGCGGGACGGCGCCCGACTGCAACGACTGCCGACCACGATCACACTGCGTTTCGACGAATCGGTCGGGGCCACCGCCGATGCCGGCCGGGTGCTCGACGCCGACGGTCGACGGGTCGACAACGGCACCGTACGCACCACTGACAACGGCCGGACCGTGATCATCGGACTGCGCGGTGGCCAGGCAGAGGCGAAGGCGCGGTATCTGGTCAGCTGGCGGGTGATCTCGGCCGACAGCCATGTGGTGACCGGGTCCCTCCGGTTCGGCGTCGGCGAACCTGCCGGCTCGAACGGTTCGGGTGCGGCGAACGCCTCCGACGGGCCGACGCGGACCGGGCCGGCGGTGATCGCCGGGATCGGATCCGGGCTCGGCTACGCCGGTCTGGTCACGGCGATCGGTGCGCTGGCGGTCGGACTGCTGATCTGGCGGACGGCGCTGCGATCGCGATGGATGCGCATGCTGATCATCGCGGGTTCGGTGATGATCATGCTCGGCGCGGTGGTGGAGTTGGCCGGTTCCGCGGTCGAGCTCAGCGGCGGTGCAGGAGCGTCGCCGTTCGCGGCCGACGATCTGCGGACGGTCGCCGACAGTCTGCCCGGCAGGCTGCTCCAGGCCAGAATCCTGGCTAGCGCCGCATTGATCCCGTTGGGGCTCGGTCTGCTCGGATCGGTGCGGGATCACCGCCGAGCCAGGGGCCTCGCGATCGGTTGGGCGGTGCTGGCCAGTGGCCTGCTCCTCCTGGTGGCCGCTCACGGACACGCAGCGGTGGGCACGATGCGGGTGGTGGCGCTGGCCGCTACCGTCCTGCATCTGGCCGCATTCTGCTGCTGGCTCGGTGGCATGGTGGTGCTGGTGCTCATGATCAGGCCGCGGATGACGACGCCACGGGTCGCCGGTCGCGCGCTGCAGCTCTGGTCACCGTTCGCGTTCGGCTGCGTCGCGGTGCTGGTCATCTCCGGCGAGCTGCTGGGCTGGCGACAGGTGCAACCGATCGAAGCACTCTGGGGTACCCGCTACGGCGTGCTGTTGTTGATCAAGCTCGGTCTGGTCGCGCTGACCCTGGCCGCGGCGCTGCTGAACCGTCGCTCGGTCACATCGTCGGCCGGCCTACCACGGGCGGCCGTGACCTTCGTCATCGAGTTGTCGATCATGATCGGAGTGCTCGGGGTCGCCACCGCCCTGAGCTCGACCGCGCCGGCGATCAGCAGCTACGGTCCGCCGATCGTCGTCAGTCGTCCGATGGCCGATGACCGGCTGCAGGTCCGGATCGACTCGACCCGGCGTGGACCGCAGACCATCGCGGTCGGGGTCTCCGACGCCTCGGGCCGCCCTGTTCGGTTGCAGCAGTTGACCGGCCGGCTGTCCTCCGCCGACGCCGGAGTCTCGGCGATCGACGTCCACTTCACGCGCACCCGAGACGGTTGGCGGAGCACCGACGCCGTCGCACCACTGCCCGGTGTGTGGCAGCTGCAGGTGACCGCCCGACCGCGGCACGGCCCCAGTTACGTCGTCGCGGCCGACTACCGGGTTTGGTAGACCAAGATCACGAGCATCATCGACCACAATCGAGCCGCGTCCGGCTGACGATCCTGCCGCGCTCGCAACGCGGATCAGAGCGGGTCCACCGCTATCGTTCGAGCGTGAACACCGGCCGGAGGGAAACGACATGGGCGTCGAGTTGAACGCAGCGGGAGACGTCATCGTGTCCCGCTCGGACCAGCTGCAGGCCTTGGCCGAACCGGCAGGGCTGCGGGTCTTCGACGCACTGCAACGCACCGGACCGGTGGCAGCATCCGAGCTGGCGAGCAACGTCGAGCTCGATAACGGTCTCGTCGAGGCGACCCTGAAGCGGCTGCTGGCGGCAGGGCTCGCCGACCGGAACGGCGACCGCTGGACTGCTCCCGGGTCCGGGATGTTGATCAGTATCCCCGCCGACCTCGACGAGCCCGGACTTCGCGCCGGCCGGTCGCTCTACCGGACCATGATCGAACAGAACCTGCAGCGCGTCATCGGCTGGGTGTCCGAGGACCTGGGCAGCATGAGCGGGGCACAGTTGCGATCCAGTGGGGCGACATCGGCCACCGTCCGCATGACGGAGGACGAGATCGACAACTTCCAACAGCAGGTCGACCAGCTGCTGCTGCCCTACCTCGACTCGCGACGAGAGCCGGCCGACGGCACCTCCAGCCTCCGACTGTCGCTGTTCGTGATGCCACAGCCTGACCCGAGGGCCGACGACACTCCCTGATCCGACCCACCATCACCCCGGCCAACCGTCACCGGGCAGCCGGCCGATCATCACCCGCTGGTGTCCAGCAACGACCTGACCGTCCGCAGACCGACCGACATCCGGGCCAGGTCCGGTTCTGCCTTGCAGATCTCGGCGATGGTGGCGATCGCGCGTTCACCGCCACCGGAGCCCAGTGAGGACTGCCAGCGTTCGACCAGATCGGCGGCCGGTGTCTGCCCGTCCCCCAGATCGAGCATCTCCGCGGTCAGCTGGGCATGCACCGTGTGCAGATCGTCCCGCAACGCCGCTCTGGCCATCGTCTGCCACCGGTCGCTGCGGGGCAGCTCGATGATCTTGTTCAGCAGGCGGTCCAGCCCCAGCAGTTGGCCGGCGGTGAAGTGCACGTCGGCCACCCGGACCGGATCGATCCCGGTCCGGGCTGCGGTCTGGACGACCGTCAGTCCGGCGTAGGCGTGTGGCAGGATCGCGACCGCCGCGGCAAGGGCGGAGTCGACGCCGTCCATCTCGAATCGGGTACGCCGCCGGTCATAGGCCTCGGCGTCCCTACCGGACAGCACCCGAGGCAACGCCGCGACCACCCGCCGGACGCCGTCGGCCAGCTGGCCGATGACGGCCGAGATGTCCAGCGGTGGGCGACGGTTGATCATCAGCCAGCGGGTCACCCGCTCGACCAGGGTCCGGACCTCCAACCGCAGCCGGGTCTGGACCGAGGCGTCGACCTGATGATCAAGCCCGCGGATCCGGGTCTCCAGATCCTCGGCACCGAAGACCGCTCGCGCGACGATCTGTGCCCGGATCAGCTCTGCCGGTGTGCCACCGGTCTCGGCGGACAGCCGATGGAAACAGGTGATCCCCGACTGGTTGACGAATTGGTTCACCGCCGCGGTGGCGATGATCTCGCGATGCAGTCGGTGCCTCGGCATCTGCGCCGCATACTGTTCACGCAGCTGATGGGGGAAGTAGTCGACCAACAGATGATGAAGATCATCGTCGTCGGGCAGATCGCTGGCCAGCACCTCCCGCTCGAGGACGATCTTGGTGTAGGCCAACAGCACCGACAGCTCCGGTGTGGTCAGACCTCCGCCGGCGCTGCGCCGCTCGGCCATCTCCGTCGAGCTGGGCAGGAACTCCAGCTCACGATCCAGCAACCGCTGCTCGGCAAGCCGCTCCATCCAGTCCTCGTGCACGCCGGCCATCGAGCCGGACTGGAACTCCGCGTTGGCCAGCGCCAGATTCTGCAGATCGTTGTTGGCCAGCACCAGTTCGGCGACCTCGTCGGTCATCGCGGCCAACAGCTCGTCACGTTGCTCCTCGGCGAGCCGGCCGTCGGCGACCTCCGGGGCGAGCAGGATCTTGATGTTCACCTCATGGTCGGAGGTGTCCACCCCGGCCGAGTTGTCGATGAAGTCGGTGTTGATCTTGCCGCCGGTCTCGGCATACTCGATCCGGCCGAGCTGGGTGAAGCCCAGATTGCCACCCTCGCCGACCGCCCGCGCGCGGAGGTCTGACCCGTTCACCCGGACGTAGTCTCCTGCCTTGTCGCCGACCTCGGCGTTGGTCTCCCGGGACGACTTGACGTAGGTGCCGACACCGCCGTTCCACAGCAGGTCGACCGGTGCGGTCAGGATCGTGCTGATCATCTCCGCCGGGGACAGTTTGGTGACATCGGGAGCGATCCCGAGCACCTCGCGCATCTCGTCGGTGATCTTGATCGCCTTCAGATGCCGGGCGAAGATCCCGCCTCCGTCGGAGATCAAGGATTTGTCGTAGTCGGCCCAGCTGGAACGCGGTAGGTCGAACAGCCGCTTGCGTTCGACCCAGCCGACCCCCGGGTCGGGATGGGGGTCGATGAAGACGTGGCGATGATCGAAGGCGGCAACCAGCTTGATGTGCTTGCTGAGCAGCATTCCGTTGCCGAAGACGTCACCGCTCATGTCGCCGACGCCGACCGCTGTGAAGTCTTCGGACTGGGTGTCCAGGCCGAGCTCGCGGAAGTGGCGTTTGACCGATTCCCAGGCGCCGCGGGCGGTGATCCCCATGCCCTTGTGGTCATAGCCGGCCGAGCCGCCGGAGGCGAACGCGTCGCCGAGCCAGAAGCCCCGATCGATCGCCACCTGATTGGCGATGTCGGAGAAACTCGCGGTGCCCTTGTCGGCGGCCACCACGAGATAGGCGTCCTCGTCGTCGTAGCGCAGCACCCGGTCGGGTGTCACCAGCTCGCCGCGGACGATGTTGTCGGTGATGTCCAGCAGGCTCCCGACGAACAGCTTGTAGCAGGCGATACCTTCGGCCTGCCAGCCGTCCCGGTCGGTGCTCGGATCGGGCAGCCGCTTGCAGTAGAAGCCGCCCTTGGCCCCGACCGGCACGATCACGGTGTTCTTCACCATCTGCGCCTTCACCAGGCCGAGCACCTCGGTCCGGAAGTCCTCCGACCGGTCCGACCAACGCAACCCACCACGGGCCACCGCACCGAAGCGCAGATGGACGCCTTCCACCCGCGGAGCGTAGACGTAGATCTCGTACGCCGGGCGCGGTTCGGGGAGCTCAGGCATCTTGCGGGGCAGGAGTTTCAGCGCGATCGACTGCGGATCGTCGATGTAGAAGTTGGTCCGGACGCAGGCATTGATCACGGCCAGGTAGGACCGGATGATCCGGTCATGATCAAGACTGGCGACGTCGTCCAGGGCCGATCGGACGGCGGTGACGATCTCGTCGACCCGGGCCTTGCGCGTCTCCAGGTCAAGCCCCAGATCGGGGTCGAACTTGGCGGCGAACATGGCCACCAGCTGGCGGCTGATCTCCACGTTGGCGGTCAGTGCCTGGGCGATGTAGGTCTGGCTGTAGCTCGCGCCGCCCTGACGCAGATAGTGTCCGATCGCCCGCAACAGGCTGACATCGCGCCACCCGAGGTCGGCTCCCATCACCAGGGAGTTGTACGGATCCGCCTCCGCCCGACCCGTGTAGGAGGCACGGAACGCGTCCATGAACAGCTGTCGGGCTTCCGGGGTCCAGCGCTTCTCGACCGCCGATCGACCGCCGTT